>CAZOSN010000189.1:0-8262 GCA_964582405.1 uncultured Oligoflexales bacterium
GCAAGATGCGCAGCACCTGATTTGAACCGGCTGAAAACACTTTCTTTCATTTTAGTGTGTTTATAAATTGAGTGCCCCGTCCTAAGTCGGCAAAGTTGACCGATATAACTAGGATAATGAGAGAGATTGGCTCGCCATAGTACCAAAAAAAAATACAAATGCGCCGTAACGGTAAGATCCAATAATCTTTGATTAATTTACCAGGGTCCACAAATGAGCCACTGTTCTGTGAGCAAACTAAACTTAAAATCACTTGACTCTTTAAGCGCAGATTTATACGAACGTAACACAGAGTCGATCTAGGGAGATCATGCAACGCTGTCACAGGAACTAGGAGTAGGGAGAGTGAGGGTGTTGGGCGTAACGTCAACCAGCAATAATAAAGAGCGAAATGGTATGGATCATATTCCAACAGAAAAAGAAGTAAGACAAGGCACCTTGGGTCGTTTCTTTTGCCAAAAGAGGCAGGATGCCCGCCTAACACAGCGGGATGTCGCCAATAAATTGGGTTACACAAGCCCCCAATTCATTAGCAACTGGGAACGCGGCCTATCGCAACCCCCTTATGATGTGTTGCCTGAGATAGCGAGCCTCTATTCTATTCCACCTCAAGACATTATCGATATCATGGCTAAATACCAAGAAAAAGTCTTGGCCCGACAGAAGCTCTTGATTGCGCAAATTTTTGAGAAGCGCACGGTTTTGAACGACGACGAGCAGCCTACACTAGCCAACTAAGATTACAATTTACCCCTCGCGGAGGGATCCATGCAGCACCATAAGATCGGCTTTCGAAAGCCACTTGTGGTGTTTTTTTATTTGAAGACTGTAGCGGAGCACTGACTAAGATGAAGTTTCCAAAGCTAGCTGAACCTCTTGACCTTGGATTTATGACCATTAAGAACCGCGTCCTCATGGGCTCAATGCACACAGGCCTTGAGGATGCGACCGGTGGTTTTGCAAAAATGGCAGCCTATTTTGCCGAACGCGCCCGCGGTCAGGTTGGAATTATTGTGACCGGTGGTTTTGCTCCCGATACCTTCGGACGTGGCTATCCAAAAGCGGCCACCCTCACGACCGCCAAGCAGGCGAAGCAGCATCAACTCGTAACCGATGCGGTCCATCGCGAGGGCGGCACGATTTGCCTTCAGATCCTGCACACCGGGCGCTATGGCTTTATCCCCTGGTGCGTGGCACCTAGCCGCGTTAAGGCACCGATCAACCCATTCACGCCGCTTCCGCTGCCTGTTTTTGGCATCGAAAAAACCATCAAGAATTTCGTCCGCTGCAGCGTGCTCGCGCAGCAGGCCGGCTACGACGGCGTAGAAATCATGGGTTCCGAGGGCTATCTCATCAATCAATTCATCTCAAAGCGCACCAATTTCAGGCATGACGAGTGGGGCGGCAGCTACGAAAACCGCATGAAACTCGCTGTGAGCATCGTAAGCCGGGTGCGCGAGGCAGTCGGCCCAAATTTTATCATCATCTACCGCCTGTCGATGCTTGATCTGGTCGAAAAAGGTAGTACCCTCGACGAGATCATTGAACTGGCAAAAAAGATCGAGGTCGCTGGAGCAACGATCATCAATACCGGCATCGGCTGGCATGAAGCGCGTATCCCAACGATCGCAACGATGGTACCGCGCGGCGCATTTAGCTGGGTTACAGCCAAAGTTAAACCGCATGTCAAGATTCCGCTTGTCACCACAAATCGAATCAATACACCTGAAGTCGCGGAAAAAATATTAGCTACGGGCGATGCTGATATGGTTTCCATGGCAAGGCCGATGCTAGCTGATCCCGAGTTTGTCAAAAAAGCGATCGAAGGTCGCGAGGATGAAATCAACACCTGCATTGGTTGCAACCAGGCATGCCTGGACCACACATTCACTATGCGGCGATCAACCTGCCTCGTTAATCCGCGCGCATGCTACGAGACCGAGCTTTTCTTTCATCCCGCAAGCGTTAAGAAAAAAGTCGCTATCGTCGGCGCTGGGCCAGCTGGACTATCCTGCGCAAGCTATGCCGCCTCTCGTGGCCATGAGGTTACTATCTACGAGGCCGACAAAGAGATCGGTGGTCAATTTAATATTGCCAAAGAGATTCCAGGCAAAGAAGAGTTTCACGAAACGCTTCGCTATTTCCGAAAGCAAATCGAACTTCACAACATCACCCTTAAACTCAGCACCAAAGCCACGGTTGCGATCCTCACGGAAGGAAAATTTGACGAGATTATCATAGCGACCGGCGTTGACCCTCGCATTCCAAGATTTCCGGGTATCGACCATGCAAAGGTTCTAAGCTACGTCGATGTTCTTAAGCATAAAAAACCCGTGGGCAAAAAAGTTGCGATTGTCGGAGCGGGTGGGATCGGCTTTGACGTGGCGGAATATTTAAGCCATTCATCCGACCACCCATCAAGTCTGAACATCGATGAGTTTCTCAAAGAATGGGGCATTGATAAGTCGATCGAAACTCCAGGCGGTCTGCTTCCCGAAGGTCCTATAACATTCACCTCGGGCCGCGAAATTTATTTGATTCAACGCAAGACCTCGCGCCATGGCGAATCGTTAGGGAAAACCACGGGCTGGGTTCATCGGATGACTCTTAAACGCCGCAACATTCATATGATCAAAGGTGCGGAGTACCAAAAAATTGACGATTCCGGTTTGCATATCGGCGTCGATAATAAGATCCAGATCCTTGATGTCGATCATGTCGTGATCTGCGCGGGCCAAACATCAAATCTAACTCTAGCAAACGAATTGAAAAATGCCGGGATTCCGTGTCAGATAATCGGCGGAGCCCATGAGGCGCGCGAGCTTGATGCTAAAGTAGCCATCAAGCAAGGCGCCGAGGTCGCGGCCAAGCTCTAAGCCTGCCGCAGACAACACGACCTAAAAGCTACCAGCTAAAAGTTACCAGCTAAAATAGCTAGTTACCTCGGAGTTTGGTGTGCTTAGGGTAAGGTTGCCAGAAGTCGCGGGCAATTCGCTGTTAAAATTTCCCTGGATAAAGAGCCTCTGCCCACTGCTCGGTCCGGATTTCCGCTTAGCGAAGCCCTTAACGTCACGGCAGAGGTAGAGAGTTTCGCCAGCTGGGATAACGGTGCCAGGGCGCATCTTGTATTGAATGGAACCTGAAAGATTCCATTCCGAGACATCGACAGCCACTTTCGATGAGTTTTTTACGGCAATATACTGACCTTCGGGGTTTCGGACATCGACCGCGCTCACGGCGACGGCGCTTTCATCCGCTTGGCTTTGTGGCCCAGGAATGCTGCCATTCTTAGCCAGTTTCTTGAAAATAAACTTGCGGCGCTCCGGAAGATAGGTATCTCGAATATAGCTCAGTTGCTTTTCCCAATCCCGATTTACGATCCAAGCACTGCGCATGTCGGGTTCCCAAGACGCGCCAGCTTTATTGTCCCACAATGCATCGTCGTCTTCAGCGTCGCCTTCTAGGTCACTCTTGAGCTGATCTAGACGCTTTTCATAGTAGTCGGTAGCTAGAAAACGATCGACTAGGGTCCGCACGCGCCTCTGGTAACTTTTTCGGAAACGATCATCCTGATACAAAGCACCAATGATGATATTGTTGCTCTCCCCGACATACATTGGATCGGTAGTCACAAGAGTGTCGCTGAAATAACCTGCGCTGCCCGGCACGTAAGAGCGTCCAAAGGTCAAATCGAGATCCCAGGGTAAGAACTGCCAGAGCTGAGTTTTATCGCTATCACGGTAGAGGAAAAAATTCTTATGGCAGCAATCTGTGCCACCTGTGACCACCATCGATGCCAGGTAGTTGGTCATGGCTGCAATATCGATATTGTCATACACAAATGATTTAACCGCGCCTTTACTGCTCTGAGATACCCCGGCCTCGAGAGCGGCGAGGTCCTCCATGGATTCATTTTCTCGCGTGCGCTTTTTAGCCTTGCTTATAAAATTGCTGCCTGTGTAGACTTTGTATAGAGCACCATTCTTGTCGAGGCCCGCACGGGTAAGCCTTCGATCATCTACCTCTTCGACCAGATCATACAGACCAGCAAATTTACCGTTGATATTGACCCGGACAATTTTCACATACGATGCCGGGGTGCCAGCATCTTGAGAGGCGCCGTAGGCTAACGTGTTGCGAACCTTCGATTTGTCGGCAAAATTTGTGATTAGATTGATATCCTTTAGGCGCTTTTCTAGCGGCGGAAAACTCAACCCATGATCTTTCGGTAAATCAACGTTGAGGCTTCTCTTAAGAAAATACCTGCTCGCCGCGCTTGTCTGACCATGAAGAGAAAATTTCACACGCTCGTAAAACTCATCGCCAAAGCGCATTGCTCCAAAGGTTCCATTAGCTGAGAACGCTGCAACCTGGTCTTTGACGTAGATGTCGATGATGGGGAGATGGGAACTCGCTCGCGACGTTTCGACAACGTAGCCAAAATATTCCTCACCGGTTGGCATCGGATTACCTGCGCTATCCAGCAGCGGCTGACCGGTTAGGTCGTCTTTTTTGTAGTCATTGAATTTAGGCAAACGTTCGACGGTACCTGAACTCGATTCTGCGGTCAGATAAAACCGCACGACCTGTCCGTCGGCTACCATACCTGGAATGGTTGCTCGGAATATCCCGTCCGCACCAGAGACTAGCTCAATCGGAGTCGTAGGATTATTCCACTGGGTTCCATAATAAAGGACTGCTTTCCTTAGATCCTGACCGGATGCTGCGGCGATTTGGGCTTCGATAGTCACCGACTGACCTCGGCCGATCGAGACAGGAGGGTATTCCACCAACTTGATTTTCGCGATCGCTGTACCTGCTGCTGCTGAAAAAATCGAGCTTGCCAGAGCAATTCCAACAGACAATGTCCTAAAGATAGCTTTCATGGGTTGGGTTCCTGATTTATGGAATCAAGCGAGGGGCACACCGCTATGCCCCATCAGTAGTCCGGATTCGGACCAATCGAAATATACATTTTTTGATTTAGTTTGGCCAGTAAAATGCGTCTAATTGACGCAAAATGAGCCTAGACTTGCAAGTTTGGGTAATCATAAAACTAATCGTCACGTTGGCGATCATTCAGCCATGGCTCCCGCTGCTATTCCCGAGCAATCCGATGAGGCGAGTTCTTGCGAAGGAGATAGAAGAAATCCCGATTGTCCGGCCTCCCGACAAACCTTGGAGACCCGTCGCCTGAGCCATCAATCTCGGCCATTTTATTAAGGACATGCTCAATCCTTAAGTTCTTGTTTTTGTCCAAGAAATATGTGGCGAGATAGGCGTGCTCGACCAGATTCATATCCAAATGCATGGCGTAGTCGCAGTCAAAGCTCTGAAAAACCCGAGCCATCGCATTCGGTGTGTGCGCTGAAAACAGGCCGAAAATCAGATAGTTCCTTCCTTGTACCGTCTGCATGCAGATCCCGGTTCGGAGCGAGCGCGGGGAGTTATCCTTCGAACCCGACCAATTCCCTCGCAGGTTGTCATAGACATCAGGGCCCGGGATCGATGCCTTTGATTTCGCGTCGCGGTAGACCAGCGGCCTTCCGTTTTGCCGAGCAAATACGGTATGAGCCAAAGCCTCGTTGTCATCAGAGGTCCAACTCTTCAGCTGAAAACTGCCATCGTCCTTGAGAACCGCAGTGGCAAGCCCGTCATGAAGCGTGCTAAAAATCACGCCTGACTGCATAAATCCATAGTGGGAGCCACCATTACGCTTCGCGGCCTCGCCCATCCTGAATACCGAGTGCTTGCGCTTAAAACCGCCATTAAAGGTCGCCACAACTCTGCGCGCTTCAGCCGGATTTAGTGATCCTGTTGGAACCAGAGGGCCATAGTCTCCAAAACCATCTGGTCCAGGCCAGCCCGGGACTTTAAGAAAGTCTGCTGTGCGCTCCGAATAGCTCACCTCAGGATGATTGGTGCCTACCGCATAGCCAATCTCAAGATTGGATAGATCAAACGCAACAAGATAGACCATGGCAGATTTTTCCACGGCATCCAGTGGCAACACGCGGTCGGTAAAACCCGCAAGAATAGAGGATTGGACGAATTCGGGGAGCATGGCGGCAACAAAAACATCGTCATTGCCTTGCGACGGGTACCAATGCCCCGCGCGCATCATTCCCTTTTCGCCCCATTTTCCAGAAATTCCAAGCTCGGTAGGCTCCAGCATGGCTTTTGTGAAGCGCGGATCTATCTTGCCATCGAGGGGTGCTCTTGTTGTTTCCGATGCATCCTCAGTCACACGAGACGACATGCCAACTGCGGCTCTGATCAGCTCAGAATCCTTGTAGACGGTTTTTTTCAGAAGCGAGATCATGCTTTCGCCCGCCCAAACGCTGTCGCGGACAAACTCGACGGCTAGCTCGCGACCACTCAAGTGTCCCTTGGCGGCATTGCGTAGGTAGAGCCGATTCTGGCACAACGGCGCGAACGGTCGGGACGAACCTAGGCCGTTTTTTAGCTCCTGATAGCCATCGCCCCAAAGCCTGCAAGTCACAGCATCCGAACCCTGCTGGTCAAGCGCCAAGGCATCTTGATTCTCGTCGAGAACCAGGTTTTGCCTTTTAGGATCAGGATTCTCCAGATGATACAATCTGGACCTGCCCCGGGGCTCGTTCACTTCTAAAAGAAACCATCGGTTTACGGCCGGGTTGAGATTGGTTAGCCTGATTCGCCAACCATATTGGTTGGTGAGCGTTTCGGTCGTTTTGAATTTCTGCAAATCAAGGATAGTCTTGCCCCAAGACACCCCTGAAAGGGTCACAACGGAAACCAATGCTAAGGTCTGAAAACATCGCCTGATCATATCAGAATCCATTTATCTCAAAAAAAATGTTTACAACTTTCCAATGGCACCTTGGGCATCGGCACATCGATTGGCAACTTTAGTTTAATTTGCTTTGGTTTCTGCCTCGGCTAGGCTTTCTTTTAGGAAAAACTGGCACTTATCATGGGGGCCTTGGCGAACTTGCGAAGCTTTTGCAATTCTTCAACCGGTTGCGTATGATCACAGGATTTTCCCCTGGAACCCGAGGAACTCATGGCAATTTCTGAAACCGCCGGACCGAACATTAATAGGCTTGCCTTGGATTCGATGCGGGTTCGCTATTTTTCCAAGTTCTTTGCCAATATGATAGGCATAGCCTCAGGCATGGCCGTATCGCTCATGGTCCCGAGAAGCCTCGGTCCCGCGGATTTTGGCGACTTCAACTTCATCAACAATTTTTTTCTACAGCTTCTTCCATTTTTAACGCTCAGCACCTTGCCAGCATTCTTTACCAAACTCTCGCAGAGACCGCGCGAAGAGGAACTCGTCAATTTTTATGGCTCGTTTACCGCAGCGGTTTGCTTGGTCATGGTCGTTGGAGTTTTTCTGTGTGACCAGCTAGGACTCGGGGCAGCCATTTGGCCAGTGCAGAAGTCGAGCACCATTTATTGGGGAGTTTTGTTTGCGTGCGCGAATTGGATTTTCTCAATCCTGATTCAGATGGCTGACGCCTACGCATTGACTTTTTTTACGGAACTGCTTCAGATTTTTCAGAAGCTGTCAGGGGTATTGGTCATTGGACTCTTATTTCTGACTGATCGGCTAAACCTTCAGAACTATTTTATCTATCAGGTTGCAACATCCTCCGTTTTTGCTGCCATCGCGGCCTTGATTATCTACCGCTCAGGATTTCCCATCAAAGTCAGCTGGCGGATTCAACGCGAAAAATGGCTGCGCTATTTTCGGGAATTTTACAAGTACGCCGCCCCGCTACTCGTCTATGCATTTATTGGCCTTGCTATGAATCTGGCTGACCGGCTGCTGCTGCAAAAATTTGGTGGCAGTGTAGAACAAGGCTATTTCGGGCTATCGCAGAGCCTGGGTAACATCTGTCTGGTATTTTCCTCAGCGATGACCACATTGATCATGCGGGAGTTTTCGATCGCGTCTCATTTAGATGATCTCAACAAAATCGGTGAGTTGGTTAGAAAATATGCACCGCTGCTTTTCGCCGTAGCCGCTTATTTCAGCTGTTTCTTAAGCAGCCAGTCAGCCAACATCACCGTATTATTTGGTGGGGCAAAATACGTTAACGCGGGCTTACCTATGATGATCCTCGCCTTTTATCCCATGCACCAGACATATGGGCAACTGAGTGGCTCACTTTTTCTTGCCACGGGCAAAACCAAACTTTACAGCACGCTCGGCTTTGTCGTTTCGTTTCTAACCCTTCCCCTTGTGCTCTTAGTCATTCCCAACGAAACCTTTGG
>CAZOSN010000190.1:0-8254 GCA_964582405.1 uncultured Oligoflexales bacterium
TAAATCCCTTGAGGAAACCGATGCTACGGTGGTCTTAGGTGAAGTTTCGCTAAACATTGCGCTCCGGTTCGTAAAATCCAAAGAACACCGTTAAAAATAGCGCGATCATCTTGCCATTTCCCCGTTTTTAAGAATTCGAATTCCGAACCTTAGAATACCAAGATCAACGCATCGCGTGATAGTGATCGACTACCGGATATCGCTTCGCATACCAAGAAAAAGCCAATGCAGCCAGAAAGGCAAATCCGGCAAAGAAAAACATCTGAAAAGTGACTAGACTAGTTTGTCGAACGGCAAGAGATGCTGCAAGGCTGTCTGATTTTACAAAACCATTTACGAGCAAAACCCAAAGACTTCCGACTGTGACCGACAGACTCCAAAAACTCATAATAACCCCTTTCATTCGAAGCGGAGCTTGACTATAAGCAAACTCCAAACCCGTAGCAGAGACAAAAACCTCCGCAGTAGTAAGGATAATATACGGGATCACTTGCCATAAGATCGATACCGGCTGGCCCTGTTCAAGCATGATCTGAATCAGACCGACTCCAATCCAAGCCACACCCGAAAATGCTATTCCCACAGCCATACGACGGAGCGGAGAAATATTAAAACCATGCCGCGCAAGGAAAGGATAAAGCACCAGATTATTAAAGGGAATTAACATGACGACTAAAAGAGGGTTAAGCGCCTGCATCTGTGATACGTTGGTAAACCACGACCAGCCAGGTAGGTTCATAAGTCTGGCTTGGATAATCCAGGTCGATGCTTTCTGGTCAAATAGGGACCAAAATGGTGTAACCAAGGCAAAGATGACAAGGACTCGCAGCACGGCCTTGACCCCTGAAATAGCCTCCTCAGGATGCTTGCCAGCAATAGCACCCAGTTCCCGGTAGGCTCCCAAGCTGCCAAAAATCAGGATCCAGACTAAAGCCAAGCACAGAGCTGCCACAAGACCCAAAGTCTCCCACAAGCATAAAGTCCCAACCGCTAACATGCATCCTAAAATTGCAAGCGTAGCTCCAGCCGACCACCGACCCTGCCCCCATAACGCCGTGGAAATCACTCGGCCGAACGAATGCTCATCCCGTGGTGCAGGCGGAATCATAATATACCGACCACGACCAAGCCAATAGATGAGAGTAGCCATGCCCATCAGTATCCCTGGGATGCCAAAGGCCCAACTTGCTCCCCACCGTTCAAGAATCCAAGGAATCATAAGCGAGGCAAAAAAAGACCCAAAATTAATGGTCCAGTAAAAAATATCAAATACCACCCTGGCCTGACCTTTATTCGACTGATCGAATTGATCACCCACAAAAGATGAAACGCAAGGCTTGATCCCACCAGCCCCTAGAGCGATCAGAAACAGTCCGAAATAGAACCCCATTTTCTGCCCTTCAAACAGAGCCAGGCAAAGGTGCCCACCGCAATAAACCAAACTCAACCAAAAAATGGTGCGGTATTTGCCCCAAAATCGATCAGCAAGCCAGCCACCTAGCAATGGGAAAAAATAAACCCCCATGACGAAGATATGAAAGATCTCTTTTGCAGCTAGTTGGCTCTCTTTTTCGCCAAGATCGAGGAGTAAGTGGCTTACTAAATAGGCTGTGAGAATATTGCGCATGCCATAGAAAGAAAAACGTTCACATGCCTCATTGCCGATAATATAAGGGATCTGAGGTGGAAATTTTCCCGATTTTGTGGGTGAGCTCATGCGGACTCCCGATACAACTTGAATTTGAGTGTAATAAAAAAATCAAAGCCCCGAGGAACCGAGACTAACATCGGTCTAAGGCTTAGTCCAGAATTACGAAATTGCTCGCTTGCGGCAAGAAATGCCTGTTGAGCTGCCTCCCAAATTCAAGGATGGTAGCTCGGGGGAGGCGGGACATATCCGCACCCGCCAAAGTTTTGAGTTGCAAACGAACCGGGGGGACGGCTTACAACGGTGAATCGGTTGCCGCACATTCGAAGGCCATACGTTCCTCCGACGGACGGCTGACCTGCAGCAGTAAGCTCATCAACCAAACGATCGATTTCTTGCCAGTCGCTAATATTCGAATTATTCATTTTCGTCCATTCCAGAGCTCCCTTAAAGCTTTCTAACTGCTGCTTATAGGATGATACAATCCTCGCACTATTGTCTCTGGAAATATTAAGTAGTTCTTCGATTGCTAAGACTGGTTTAAATAAAATGCCGTAGTCAGGGATACAAATTTCGCTTCTCTTTTCATTGATCTTTTTATAGAGCAGACCAACATTAGCTCTCGCGTTATCCCATAATTGACAGTTTTCTGTGAACTTAATGCGAGCTAGGGTATCAGGCCAGGGATCAACTAGGTTATTTCTATCCCACGGAGTTCTAACATATTCGCACCCACCGAAATCTTGCGGCGAACCTGGTGGACGAACAAAGGCCGTGAAGCGGTTAGCACATTCTCTAAGTCCGTACTTTCCACCGTCGGAGGGTTTTCCCGCCTCGCTCAGATTGCCAATTAGACTGTCGATAGACTGCCAGTTGACACTATTAGAAATTTTTTTTGCACTGTCTAACGCACCATTTAGTTTCGCTAGCTGCTGGGCATAATTGCCACCAATGGTTCGGCTAATATCCTGACTGATATTCATAATGTTCCCAAGCTCCAAAATAGGCTTCATCAGGGCATTATTGTCGGGAAAGCAGATTTCTGCTAATTTGCTTTGCATCTCGCCGTAAAGTCTGAAAGCGTTGTCTCTAGCAGAATCCCATGATTCGCAGCTTTCCGTGAATTTTAGGCGAGCCAAGTCATCTGGCCAGGGGTCAACCGGTGTGGCCTGAACCCACGGAGCAGTTACAAAGCCACAACCTCCGAAGTTTTGGAAAGGATTCGGGGTGAGAACCACGATCGAGAAGCGGTTGGGGCATTCACGCAAGCCATAGTTGTTCCCGGAGCTCTGTCCTGCGATAGTCAATCGGCCTACAAGATCGTCGATAGGCTGCCAGTTCACACCGCTCGACTGTAGTTTTGCGCTATCTAAGACACCATTTAGTTTTGATAACTGCTGAGCGTAGGCACTTACCAGCGTATTGCTATTGTTGATCGAAATATTCATCAGTTCTTCAAGAGCCAAGATGGGTCTCATTAGGGAACCATTGTCGGGGATGCAGATTTCTGCCAGCTTTCGAAACATTTGGTTGTAAAGCTCAAGCGCATCATTTCTAGCGGCATCCCATAAACCGCAGCTTTCAGCGAATTTGATGCGGGCCAGGTTGTCAGGCCAAGGATCATTCAGAACACCTACCTGTGAACCTGGGGCAGGTGCAGAATCAAGCGTAGGCGTCGCCGAACCATCCGACACTCGAGAAGAGACCGATCTGGAAGACGATTCTCGCGGCCTGCAAGCCTGAAGCCCAAATAAGCTAACACTGAGAAGCACCAAAATAAGCCGCATCGGTCGATCCTCCAGAATATTCTAACGCGCTAGAATGTTTGAGGTACTCGTATTTTTTGAGATCCCTCACAAAATCAGGTTCTAGTCTTTCCCTCCTAGCAGTATCGGTCTTACGTATAAGGACTTTAATCGACTTCGATAAGTCTCAACCTTTTTAACAATGACTTTCGCCAAAGCCGTGGCAACGATTATTTCAATGTCGGTGATTCACGCGATTTATGGTTGACTTTTGAACTTGGTATACAGCCAACCGCTACGGGTAAAACAAAATAAGGAAATACTTTTTCAAGAGGTTGTTTTAAAGCCCCAAGAATATGTAAAGTTCCCTTTAGCCAAAATCGTCACCACCTCGCAGCTCATTCTCCACGAACCCCTAAAGGCCTCGGACTTTGACCCGATAGGGACCTCGTGGGTGCTGACGGCTAGCAAGGAGGTGCATTTGCAATTGGGAATCCGTAGGTTAATGCTCATGGCGTCTTTATGCCTGCCGGCGTGCAACCACTTGAATCATTCCAAACGAACCGCGGCGGAAGCCCAGGCAGAGGATAACAGCACGGCGCAATGGGTAATGCTGCCGATGGAAGGATTCTACGAATTTCAGGCCATCGGTGATCTGGGCAATGACCTAAACCTTGGCCGCAAAACTCACACGGTTAAGAAATCTACGACCAACGAAAGCTCTCGCCAAGAGGTCCCGAACACAGCTCGGGCAAATACCATAAAGGTTTCTGACAATTTGGTCGTTGCCGCTGAGTTTAAGGACAGTCGCCTCAGGCCGGCGGTTTTGGCAAAGCTTCGTGTATCTAAGGACAAAGGACTCACAGACCAGGTCCGCGAGGAGCTGCGCAGCCTATTTCGGCGACCTGAAAACCAGGCCATCACCGACATGGATCTTACGGGTCTCTCCGATGCGTCCAAATCGGCATTGCTCAACATGAAAGATCAGGACGTTTTTATCGAGGGAACGACTCAGGCCTTTGACAGGAGGATCGCAATCTTCGACAGTGAAATCAAACATATCTCAGGTCAGAGGGGTGTAAAAACCCAGGAGCTTCTTGCTGCCATTCGGGCCAAAAACGAATTCATCGTCACCTTCATAACGACATTCCCCCTCCTTCGGGTCGAAAATATTTCCGATGCCGCGCGGGCCGAAGAAACCCAGCTTCGCACCACGGTCGTCGAAAAAGGTGTGGCAATCGATCATGCCATCGAAACCCAAAATGCTGAGGAGCAGAATGCGCTTGAATTAGAACGCCTGAAAATTGTCAGCGATTTTCTTCAGCGGTATGCCGACGACGAGACAAAGATCAACTGGTTTCGCGCACGCGTTGGGATTATTCAAAGCGACCTTGACGCAAGCCGGCGCGATGATACGGAGAGAAAACTCGATCAACCCTCGCAGCGATCGGTTGCGCTTGCGGAACGAGTCAATCTTATCCATGGCTATTTCATCCGCTACGAGAACAGTGAGCTGCAGCCTCAATTTGCCCCGAAAAAGTCCTATGCCTTGGCAGCGATAAGATTTCCTTTACTTCCTTGCTCAAGGTCGCCAATGAAGCTCGCAAGGCATCCGAGCGCATAAGATTGGAGATATCAAACACAGACTCTCTGAATCCAGCAGATACGGCCGTCGTCAAATTAATTCAAAATTTATCGCAGCTTACGCCAGCAGAGCAAAGCGAATTGGAAGGATTTTTAGGCCTCGATCTTGATAGTATGGACAAAATTCTATCGCGGCGGAATGCTATCGGAACTTGGTTGAAAAATCGGTTCAAAAATGATTCAGGAGGGCGCAGCAAAGAGATATTGAACAAGGTAGTAGAAAACATCGATACCTCTGGAGTCCTGCCAGCAGGCGGGACCGATGGGGAGCCGCGATCGGGACTGAGAAGTCTCGTCAACAAACCATCCGAATCCGCATTCGTGTCTGGATCTCTGCAAACGCTTGGTTTTAGTGCCAGCAAGATCACGCTTGCGACAGTGGTACTCGATAGCGCCTTTGACCTTGGCAATGAGATTCTTGAAAAACGCAAAATCCCGTGGCGCAAAGCCGGTGTTTTTGCGGTGAATGTGGTGGCGACCGGACTGGTTATTGCGATCGCGATCCTCTGATCAACACGACTCTATTTTGGTTGCGCGAGCTCGAGACTGCATAAAAGGCGCACGGGGAGACCGACTGCGCAAGATGGACGGCAGATGGCAGCCTACCCTCAAAATCGTCCCCAAGGTACTAGACATCTCCCCAAAGTCCCATTAGATTTGCGGTAACGCTTGGCCGACATGCCGTGGCCGATGATTCGGCCCTCAAACGAAACTGCGAGGTTGCAATGAGCAATGTGTTTCAGTCTTACCATCCCGACCGCACTCAGGGAAAATTCGATGCGATCGTCATAGGTTCGGGAATTGGCGGCATGAGCTGCGCAGCGCTCCTGGCCAAGGCTAACAAAAAGGTGCTGCTTCTTGAGCGCCACTACACGCCAGGCGGATTCACCCATGTGTTTCGCCGCAAGAATTTCAGCTGGGACGTCGGTGTTCATTACATTGGCGAGGTTCATCGGCCGCACTCTTTCCTTAGATTGCTCTTTGACGATATCTCCGAGGGGCGCCTCAAATGGCAGGCTATGACCGACGAGTATGACCGCGCAATTTTTAGCGACGGCAGCCACTATTCGTTCATGGCTGGTCGCAAGGAGTTCCTCGAGCGCATGGGGAGCTATTTTCCTAATCAGCGCAAGCAACTCGCGGCCTACATGGATCTAGTCTACAGCGTGGCGCGGGACGCCCGGTCCTATTTCTCCTTGCGCGCCATTCCCTCGGCCGTGGCGCCCGTGGTCACGCCGTTCATGGGGCGCACGTTCCGCAAATTTGCGGGTAAAAGTGTCCTTGAAGTCCTACGCGCCCTTGGTTGCGATGCCAAATTAATCGGCGTTTTGACGGCTCAGTGGGGGGACTATGGCCTACCACCGGCGCAAGCTAGTTTTGCCATGCATGCCATGGTCGCAAAACACTACATGGCCGGTGGTGCTTACCCAATTGGTGGGTCGGGAGCGATTGCAAAATCGATCATGCCCACGATCACCGAAAGGGGCGGCGTAGTCCTAACCCGGGCCGAGGTCAAGAGCATCATCCTCGACCAATCAGGAGAAAGGGCCGTCGGCGTTAGGATGAAGGACGGTCATGAGATCTTGGCAGACATGATTATTTCTGGAGCCGGGTACCTCACCACATACAACAACCTCTTGGCCGAATCCGTCGCTGCGGCCGATGTAAAGACCTCGGAGTCCATCCGCCCGTCATCCTCGCATGTCGGCCTCTATATTGGTCTAAAAGGCTCTCAGCAATCCTTGGGCCTTAGCGCTACCAATCAGTGGATTTTCCCAAGCTACGATCATGACCGCAATGTCGAGGATTTCGCAAAGGATTCGACCAAGCCTTTCCCGGTTGTCTATGTCTCATTTCCATCGGTGAAGGATCCCGACTGGGCAGCCCAGCATACCGATCGATCGACAGTTGAGGTCGTGAGCGTCATGGAATACCAACACTTGGCACGATGGCATGGCACAAAATGGTACCAGCGAGGCGATGACTATTTAGAGTTTAAAAATGGCATCGCAGACCGATTGATGGAGGTCGTCTACCAGCACAACCCCACACTCCGGGGCAATATCGAAGTGATCGAGGTGTCAACACCATTATCGACCAAGCATTTTGCAAACTACGGGCATGGGGAAATCTACGGCCTTGATCATCATCCTAAACGCTTTGCCGAACGCTGCCTCAGACCGGTTACCAAGACCAAGGGCTTATACCTCACGGGGCAAGATGTGGTCACAGCTGGAGTTGGTGGCGCCATGATGGGAGGGCTGCTGACGGCATCGGTGATTTTACGCGACAATCTCGCGAAGAGAATTGTTCGCCAATCCAACCTGGAGTCATGAGGAAGAGGGCATTGCATGAGGTACGGTAGGGCGCAGTGGCTGCTGATGTTTCTGCTATTTTGGCCACTGACATTGTGGGCCGCGAGTGAATTCTCCATCAGCAATGGACCGACTGAGATCATTTATACAACAGATCAGCTTCTTAAACGCCCTGATAAAATCGACCTAACGATCCCGTTGCTTAACTACCCAGGAGAATCGTTTACCGTGTCGGCTGTTCCGCTTCGCAATCTGCTCCGCGAGGCTAAAATCACCGACGAGCATTTCGTGATATTCAAATGCTTTGACGGATTTTCAGGCATCCTAGACCGCAATTTCCTGCTTGAAGAGGGACCCAACCGTTCCGAAGCATTCCTGGCTATAGAAGGACCCACCGAATGGCCAAAACTACCCAAGGCTAAGGGCGAGGGCAAATCAGCAGGACCATTTTACTTGGTGTGGAAGCAACCAGAATTGTCAGGGATCCCTCCCGAATACTGGCCATATCAGCTGAGCGGTTTGACTTTTGAGAAGAATCTCAAGGCAATTTTCCCCAAAATCTACCCCAAAACCAGCCAAAAAGAAGTACTCGATGGCTTCAAGGTCTTCCAGGATCACTGCATGGCGTGCCATTCGATCAATCACCAGGGAACAGCAAAGCTCGGACCCGATTTGAATTTGCCGATGAACCCAACAGAGTACCTCCAGCCCAAAGCCCTCCGCAAGTTTCTCAAAGACCCGACTTCGGTCAGAGTCTGGCAGGGAATGAAGATGAAATGGGGCAAGGCCGAAGAACTCTCCGAGCAGGATATAAGCCACCTGATTCATTATCTTGAGCACATGGCAAAATCCAGGTGAGGCTTGTGGCGCAGGCAGACATGGGCTCTCTTAGTCCCAACATT
>CAZOSN010000191.1:0-8248 GCA_964582405.1 uncultured Oligoflexales bacterium
GTTCGGCAAAATAAATCCGACCTTCCGCATACCATTTCTCGAGGATTTCTCGCCCCGATTCTGCGTCAGCAAAATCTACGCGGGCTATACTCGCTCTTTCGGCATGGCCCGGTTTTGCCTGCCAAAATAATCCTAGTGAGTCAGGGATTTGCCAATTTCTACCGAAAGCGGGATCCGCAAAATCTATCCCAGTAATATAGTTGATGCTCACCACGCCTTCAGTGAATAAATCAAGCTGTGCCAAGCGCATGTAGTGATTCAGGTATTCTTTGTGATAAGAGCGACTTGCAAACTCCGCCCTACTAATATCCGTGCGAAACGCCACGAGGTAGGATCCAAGCGCCGCTTCTCCGCGATCAATTTCATCAGGTTCGGCGAAGACCAGGTCCGGGACCGGTGCCTCGGTCAATTTAACCCGAGGCAGTTTTCCACAGGCCGCTAGCACCATCATCAAAACGACATACCGAAACATGCCCATACCGGCCTCATGTAAACGGAAAATATTCTAAACGCTTGGTATTATAGCGTGAAAAGGTGCCAGACTTTTGGAAAAAATAAATAATTTTGGACGTAAAAGCTTATCCACAGGACTCGGGGATAAGAGGTGCACCAACTACGATTTTTAATCGTGATTATAAAATGTTAACAGAAATGCCCAAAAAATTTGCATAGCGTAAACGGTAATCATCAACCGCTATATGTAGGGGATGATTTCTCATGGTCCACATGACTTACACGCATACTTGACGTAAACGAAATAGGAAGACGTTCGATCGCGATACCAACCTGCCGAAGGAGACCAATTGAATCCTGTTTTCGGTAATCCTCAGCATAATAAACTGTGTGGACATTACCTAGGTTGATCAGACGCTTCGCGCAAGCCGCGCATGGGAGGTGGGTGACAAAGACAATTTTTTCAACGTGCCGGGGGCTATCGCAATTGATCACGGCATTTTCCTCGGAGTGAAGGCATCCGCAGTTGCCTGTTTCATCGCGATCGCAGCAGTTAGGAAGACCCGTAGCATTGCCATTGTAACCGACAGCCAACACCTTCCGAAAATCAACCGTGGTTATAACGGTCCCGACATTAAGCCGCTTGCAGGTGGAGCGCTGTGCTAGGCTGTACGCAAGGCCCAAGTAAATCTCTTTAAATGTAGGACGGTCACTCATGAGACACTCCTTGATTCGGTTAGCCGAAATCCTTTGCACTAGCACCACTAGCGTCACTAGCGTCACTAGACCCGCTGCTTTAATCCACGATCAACCAAACACCGGCGCGCGATCTCTTGATCGGAGAAATGCGTTTTTGTTGTTCCGATAATCTGATAGTCCTCATGCCCTTTGCCAGCAATAAGTATGGCATCTTCTGGTCGACTATGGGCGATAGCATATTGAATCGCTTGAGCGCGATCGGGAATAATCAGGGCTTGGCGGCGATCGGGCAAACCATTGACGATCTCCTCGATGATGCTATTTGGATCTTCGGTCCGAGGATTGTCAGAAGTAACCACAAGGATATCAGCGTTGCGAGATGCAGCCTGAGCCATCAGGGGCCTCTTACCTCGATCGCGATCGCCTCCGCAACCAAATACGATCCACAACTGACCTCTCACTCTTTCGCGGACGAGCGCCAGCGCCTTTTCAATCGCATCCGGGGTATGCGCATAATCGACAAAGACCGAATCATGCTCTGTAACGCGCTCCATACGACCTGGGATAGGTGGTAAACCTGCCCAATTTGTTAGGGCGCTCTGGGTCACGCTTTCCGCTATGGTTAGGGCAGCGAGAAAATTGTCGGTCGTATAACTTCCAAGGTATGGGACGAATCCGTGGCGTCCATCCGAACGCAGAGTCAAATCACAACCCCAATCCCTTTCTTCGATTTCGTAATCTGCAGGTCCATAAAACCTAACTTGATCAGAAGGGAGTTTTCCCCGAATCACATCAGCTAAGTCCCGATGAACCAAAATTATGCCGGGCGCAGAAACACGCCGTAAAAACTCGACTTTCGCTGCAAGGTAATCGTCCATATCTTTGTGAAAATCAAGATGATCACGTGAAAAGCTCGTGAAGGCCCCTGCCGCGAAACTCAAGGGATCGATTTTTCCTTGCCTCACTGCATGCGATGAAACCTCCATCACAGCGTATTTGATCCCACGTGCTTTCGCCTGTGCCAAAAGCTTGAAAAGAACTGGCGGATCAGGGGTGGTGTGTTGGAGATCAAGCCGTTCACCATCTAAAACCGCACCGATCGTTCCAAGAAGCAAGGATTGGATTCCCTGAGCCTTCAAGAGATGGTGCGCAATCCACGCTGTCGAGGTTTTACCGTTAGTTCCCGTCACCCCAATGATCCTGAGATCCTTCTCGGGATTGCCCCAAGAATAGGCCGCAAGATAAGCCCAGGCAGACCGAGCCGAAGAGACCTGGATGAACGGAATACCACTGGCTAGGGTGTCGTCTTCTATGATCGCGAGCGCCGCACCGCGCGCCAAAGCTTCGGGAAGTCGCGCATGGGGGTCAAAGGCAACCCCCCGGTAACAGAGCAAGGTATCTCCCGGACCAACCTCGTCCCATCTCGTTTTTAGATCCGTTGCCCGAGTGCCAAAGTCGCCGCAGGATTTAACCACGAGACCTAATGAACTAAGAATATTAAGAATTTCTACCGGTGTGAGTATTCGCTGGCTAAGCAAAGCGCCTCCCATCGTTTTGGAATTGGCGACACTGTAGCAAAAATCTTAGCTCAGTCCACGGAATTATAGAGAAACAAGACAGGTTTACGAAAAATTTTCGTTCCGCGTTTCCGTCCTTCTGCGCTTCCGTGGTGCTGCGATGCATATTTTTACCAAGAAGCGCAGAAGGACGGAAACGCAGAATCTTACACAAGAGAGCAATTTTTTCGCAAAGCTGATTTGATACACTATATTACGGAATTAAGAATTCGGTTTTGAGTCGATCGCACCAATGTCCCGGTGTGTCGTAGCCTGGGATTCCAAAATCTGCCTTGAAATCAGACCCGCAAGTCTCAACCTTCGCGGCCGGTGCCTTGATCCACTCCGCACAAGTTTTACTACCTGCGACGCAATACTTGCCATCTTCCGACATGCACTGCACATCAATGACATTGGTCGCTGTTTTGATTGTACGAACAGGTGAAGTCTGAAGAGACGAATCCACGCAGGTCCAATTATTGACTGTTGGCGCTGTGACTTCGAAATATGTCAGAGTTTTGGAACACCACGTTCCAGCGATATAACCATTATCTTTCTTAGAAATCATAAGCATATGGCTACCGCAGCGAACTGTTTTGGGATTGCTTCGGGCTAACTTGCTTTCGCAGGTTCCAGCGCTGGTGTCGGTATCGCAGGTGGATCCGTCGCTTGACATGCACATGGCATCATTATCGGAATTGAGTTTGACAGGTGCATCGAATCCTGTGATGCAGCTCCACTTGTCGCGATCCTTGACCGTGATCGCCACAGTTTTGCTCACCGAATTGTTGGCTGCATCGACACAGGTCGCAACCAGAGAGCCGCTCGACCCAGGATCAAGCGCTAAAGCGGTCGAAGCATAATCAAATGTTTTTCCGTCATAAGCAACCTTACAGGTCTTGACGTTTGCAGTCGTCAGCACGACATTCATCTTTGCTGATTTCAGAAGAGTCAGTGACGCCGTCTGCGAATTTACTGCTAATGTCAACGTAGGAAGCGTGGTCGTCACGGCAATTGTCTTGGTGACCGTCGATAAGATGTCCGTGCAGCTAATGACCACAATCCCTGCATCGGAATTTCCGCCCGTGAGGAAAGTTATGTTCACCGAGCCTGAGATCTTTTCTGACAAGCGAGAATTACCTAGGTAGTTGCGTTGCTCAACGAAACAAACTGGATCGTCCAGCGTGTCATCAACAACCTGCCACGTCAAGCGCATCGTTTGACCCAAGGCGACTTTCATCGATGTACCAATAGCCGCACCATCGAAATCGTAAGTCACCTGCATTGGTTTATCAACGATGATTTTGATCTGATCTGAATATGAATTACCAAGCTTGTCCATGCAAACGAGGTTATAAGTTCGATCGACATCGACTTTAATCGATGCCGTTGCGGTCAAAGTGATTTTTACGTTGTCGCGGGTTAATACGCACGAACTTACATAGGCAGTTGCCGAAGTAAACGCAAGCGTTACACCGACGGCGGCCTTGGCATCAGCATCATCGCCATTAAGTTTGAGATCCACGATCGGTTTTACAACCGTCATGGTGATCGAGGCCGTGGCGGTGTTACCAGCAGCATCGGTGCACACCACCGAATAAGTTCCGCCAGTTTGAGCAGTCGAAGGTAATGAGAGCTGATTATTGAAACGAATGGGGCATTGGCTTGTCGTCACATTGGCTAGTTTAAGGGTTGGCGACAAAGTCTCACCAAAAACCGCCTCGTAGTTTGCAGACGCGCTGCCGTTCAGTAGCAAACTAACCGTTGGTGAAGTCGCGGTGATTTTGACCGAAGCTTGAGCCGAAAGATCATCGTCGCTTTTGCAAGAAAAAACGGCCGTTGTTGTCGCCGTCAAGCTTATCGTCAAACTGCCCTGACCCGCGACATTTGCGGCGGCAACTCCCGTGTAGCTGAGCGAACAAGTCACGGCGTTCGAACTAGTCCAAACAAGTTTGACATTGGAATTTTTTGGGAAGGTATAGGGTTCCGAGGCTCCATTGACGCTGAGAGTAACTTGAGGCGGTGGCGAATTGTAAACTCGGAGTGCCTGGCTGTCGGTAAAATCGCCAATCGTTGCAGAAATATCAACCCGTCCACCCACGACTCCAGTGACCTTTCCTTCAAAACCTTTGCCGTTTGAGGCGGTAGCAAGCGCGCTATCGCTCGAACGCCAGGTGACTTGCGAGGTGAGATCAACGGATGAACCATCGGTATATTCTCCGGTCGCCTTGCCAGCGATCTGCTGACCTTTGATCACGGTTCCTGCGCTAAGCGCAACATTAAGTCCGACTAGAGCAGCCTGACTGACAGACACAGGAAAATTGACCGTGAGGTCACCGAACTTGACGCTGATCGAACCTGATCCAGCGACAATACCTTTGACTTTATAAGAACCATCATCGTTTTTGGTCACCGATACGTTGGTCGAAACCGCCTGGACACTACCAAGTTGATTGGATACCTCCTGCATCTCACCCGATTCAAAAGTAGCCATGACACCCAAAGGCGCGCTCAATCCCGCAGGCATGGTTAGGTTTGACACCAGATTCAATCCAATAACCTTTTTCATAACCGTAACATTGGCAGTCGCTGCACCGACGTTTGGGGCATCAACTATAGTCGCCGTAACTTTGGCTGCACCCGGTAGTTTTCCGACAAAATTCCCTCCCCCGATTTCAGAAGGTGAAAGCGCGGCACTGTCTGACTCAAACTTGGCGCGGCTTGTTACATCCAATTTACTTCCATCAGAAAATGTCCCAAGAGCTCGCAGCGTCAAACCAGAATCGACAGTCACAAGAGGAGTTTTGGGATCGAGCACAATCGAGAGAAGGTCGGCGCTTTTAACTGTATAAGAGTACTTTGAAGTTAAACTCCCGAACGCCACTTCCACGTCGGCCGCACCGACAGCATTCGCGAGATATTCACCAGTTTTACCTGTCGATTTCAAAATGTTCGTATCAGAAACTTTCCAGGAAACCTTCGCGAGATAGTCTTCCTTGTTGCTATTATCAAAAGTCGCTACCACGTTGAATTTCACATTGTTACCTTTGGGCAAATCGGCGACGGCCGGCGTGACCTCGATGCCCTCGATGGTCACGACTTTTACCTCAAATTCGTATACGGCATCTTTGGATTGATAGGCCGCCTTTATTTTGGCCTTACCAGCGGTGAGGCCTTCAAGACGTAAATCATCGCCCTTGCTAACAACATCAGGAGTTTCGTTGGTCCAGGTTGCCTCTTTCGATACATCCGTCATGGTTCCATCTGCATGAACCAAGCTGGCAACAAGTGGCAATTTATCACCGACAAAAAACTTCTGAGGCCAACTTGAAATCATAAGTTTGTCTTCCGCCTCCGGCGTGGGTGCGGGGGCTGGTGCCGGATTTTCTGGAGTTTTTACAGGGTCTGCACTCGATGTATTTTCTTTGGATTGGGAATTTGCCGGTGCAGGTGTTGTTTGCGGAGCGGGCTCGGCCATGACGGGAGCGCTATTTTGATCGACTTGGTTCTCCGTCTTCTGGCCGTTTGCAGATCTCCGCTTGGAATCTGCATCAGGACGATCAAAGCAAGCCGGCATCGCTATGATGAGACTACTTAGTAATAGAAAACTTACAAGACGCATTCGATGACTCCACCTTGTTATTGTCATTTGACGTATCGGTATTATTTGAAGGAATCTTGAAGAAAATTACACGAAAACCAAATACATCAAAATAATGTTATAATATCAGACTATTACAGGACATAATCGCTGCTTTAAGGATTCGCCGCTTTTTAAGTCCGAGCGTTGCACGAATGACCGTTGCACGAATTCTGGAAAGAGGCCAACTGCCCAAGAAAAAACTATCAAAGACTCAGAACTGCCTAAGCTCTTGACACTTCAAATCGGCAACACAGACTGCTGGTCTGGAAGTGCTGCAGTATCAATAAGATATCGCGTCGCCAATGACCGAATCGCTTTGGTCCAGAAATTGTACATATGTGATCAGGAGTTTCAAACGACAACTTTTAGAAAGGAGAAAGATATGAAAGTTTTTAACGTCCCATCATTTTTAGCCCTTGCTTCGGTTTTATGCTTTTCTTGTGAGTCTGAGAACAAAGCGCAGAAGAACAATTCGCATGTATCGGCATCACCCAGCGCAAGCGATGACGAAACAAGCCCTACCCCGGAAGAGATGCGCGAGTATATCATGGGCGAGCGGGTTAAGTTTGTCGATGATTCCCGCGATCAGGACACTCCAGCTTTTCGATTTTTTGGCAACTGGTTGACCGGTGAAGGAATTCGAATGAAAGACGATGGGTATTACTCACTAAATGGCTTCGCCGTTTTCGAGGATCGACTGAATACCCGCTTGTCTCATACGATAGATTTAAAACTAAAGGGAGAGGTTGTTGATGGCGGTTCACCCACATCTTTATATTTGTTTGCCAACCATAATATCGGTAGAGACGACTATTGGGGGATAATCATCCCGTCGGTAAAATCCATCGATCAACTCGTTAAGGTTAGCATTCAAATGATATCGACCACTCAGGCCAGCGTAAGCGTAAATGGCCAGTCGATGAATGTATCCCGAGCAAAGGACGGAACTGTGGCCTTGCGGATCGTCACCATGCCCGTTCGCAACAGCACGGAAATCACAGTCAGTTCAGCCGATAATGCCGATGCTTCGCAAATTAGCCTCAACGCCCAAATTTCGGATATTCGCCAATATAGCTGGAGCCTCTCAAGCCACTATGGGCAATTTAAAATACGAAAAACCGAAGCAGAAGTTGAGTAACTCCCCAGGCACGTAGAAGTAGAGCCCAAGAAGTTAGGAAACGTTCAATTGTCCTGAATCGTTTCCTAACTTTCCAAATCCACCGCATCGTTCTGTGACAATACTAATCTGATTGACTACTTGACCTCAAAATCCTGCCGAATTTGGTCTGCCAGCTCAGAAAGAGACTGAACCTCACATGCGGCAACCAAATCTTGAGCTAGAATCTGCCGGATAGGGCATGGTTCGCAAAAACCCGGGCCAATATCATGCCACACGCGTTCTTTGGGAGTTTTTGACAAAATCACACGCGCATCATTAACTTTGCCAAGCTTGATATAACGCTCGACCATATCGAACACCAATTTGTCCCCCTCATAGCCCGGAAACCGAATCCCGCGAAACGAAAGGTACTTCTGAGGTTTTGCCTTTGGGGACTCATGACCAGGTCCCCCGACGCACTCAGCATCAGATGCAGCATGGCGTGCGCGGCTAGCACCGCTGTTGTTTGAGGTGGGTTTGTCCTGTCTCTCTAAACGCTCGAGGTAAGGTACTTGTGTTATTTGAATTCCAAAACTCATACTGCCCCCCTTCAGAAACATTCAAAGGCAGGAAGCACGAATTAAGCCATTGATTGGCGAAACGTAATTTAGCTGAACTTCATGTGTAACTATTTAAAATTAAAGAGATTTAATTTTAACGCACCCAATCGGATTTGAAAATTTTGAGGCCGATTTGGTCAAATATTGACCATGGTCAATATTTGACCAAATCGGCCTC
>CAZOSN010000192.1:0-8207 GCA_964582405.1 uncultured Oligoflexales bacterium
CGCAGCAGAGACGAACGTGGAATGTATGAGGTTATGCTTGAGGTCCTTGATATCGCCTGCACTGGAACCGCCGGGGTACACCTATCTTTTGATCTCGATGGGGTTGACCCTCGCTATGCTCCTGGGGTAAGCACGCCGGTTCATGGCGGGTTAAGCTTTCGCGAGGCGCACTTGTTGCTCGAGATGCTGGCAGAGTCAGGTAAATTACGTTCGATGGAGTTTGTCGAACTCAATCCCTTTACCGATGTCGGATCACAATCCTCGCAACTTACCGTCGATCTGATTCTTTCAGCACTGGGTAAGTCTATTATATGAGTTCGAAAACAGATTTAAGAGATTCTTCGGTTTCGCTTCAAGATAGCCAAGACCAATCAAAAATCGCGTCACCTCAATCTAACGGATTTCGGCTAACCGCAACGGATGGTAAAGCGCGGCGAGGCGTTCTGAAACTAAAGCATGGTATCGTCGAAACCCCTATTTTTATGCCGGTTGGCACCGTGGGAAGCGTTAAGTCACTTGTCCCCGAGGATCTTTATAGCCTCGGCGCCGAGATCATTTTAGGAAATACCTACCATCTCAATCTGCGCCCAGGCATGGACGTGATCGCAAAATTCGGTGGTCTGCATCGGTTTATGAATTGGCAACGCCCGATCCTAACCGACAGCGGCGGATTTCAAGTCTTCAGCCTCGGAAAACTCAACAAGATCGACGAAGAGGGGTGCAAATTCCGCAGCCATATTGATGGCTCCGCCGTCAAACTCACCCCCGAAAATGTCGTGAGTATTCAAGAAACGATCGGGGCAGATATCCATATGGTCTTTGATGAGTGCACGCCGTACCCCGCGACCCATGCCGAAGCGAAGTTGTCGATGGAACGCTCGCTCCGGTGGGCCGCGCGCTGCAGATTAGCCAGATCCAAACCAGATCTCATGCAGTTTGGGATCGTGCAGGGCAGCATGTACGGCGACCTCCGACAGGCAAGCATTAAGGGGCTTACCCAAATCGGGTTTGAAGGGTACGCGATCGGTGGATTGTCAGTCGGCGAGCCCAAGGATCAAATGCGCGTCATGACGGCCTTTGCGGCCGATCATCTGCCAATCGAAAAACCACGCTATCTGATGGGGGTCGGTACACCGCTCGATCTAGTTGAGTCGATTCAGCTTGGTATCGATATGTTCGATTGTGTGATGCCATCGCGGAATGCCCGCAATGGCTCTTTGTTCACCTCGGTTGGTAAGGTTAATATCAAAAATAATATTCACCGCTTCGCCGATGCGCCTCTCGACCCAGCCTGCGCCTGCTATACCTGCACAAACTACTCGCGGTCCTACCTGCGGCATCTCTTTATTGCCGAGGAACTTACGATTTTCCGACTGCTCACAATTCACAACCTATTTTTCTACCTCAACCTGATCAAACAGTGCAGAATCGCCATCGAGGAAGGCAAAATGGATGAACTCGTGAAGGAGCACCAATCGCTCTGGAAAGAATAATAGCTCAGCAGCAAGTGTTTATACGCTAAAATAGCGCAAATAAACCCGGCTCAGATCAACGAATGAATTGACAGCGTGGGGTTCAATTGATAACTCCAATAGCAACCAAATGCCGTAAGATGGTATTCCAACTAGACTTTGAGGAGAACCTCGCCCATGAACAGGAACAAATTCCGCTGGATTCCCGGCTTACTTATCGCCGCTCTTTCTACCCAGGCCGCAGCAAAAGAACCGATAAAGATTGCCATTGCAGGCCCCCATTCGGGTGCCAATGCCACCTTTGGCTTGCAGGAGTGGCGAGGCGGTTCTAAAGCAGCCGATGATATCAATGCCAAAGGTGGGTTGCTTGGCGGACGCAAAATCGAACTAGTCAAAGCCGATGATGCCTGCGAACCCAAGCAGGCTGTGGCAGTTGCCAACCGCATTGTTTCCAAAGACAAGGTGGTTGCAGTTGCTGGGCATTTCTGCTCGTCTTCTACTATTCCGGCGTCCGAGGTCTATAACGATGCCGGGGTTCTGATGATAACACCCGCTTCGACCAATCCGCAGGTTACGGAACGTGGGCTACCAGCCATCCTCAGAATGTGTGGCCGCGATGACCAGCAAGGCCTGGTAGCCGGAGCGTTCATTGCAAAAGAACTCAAAGCCAAACGCGTGGCAATCGTCCACGACAAGACCACCTATGGTCAAGGCCTTGCCGATGCCACCAAAGAGGAACTCAAAAGAAATGGCATCGAGGCTGTGGTCTATGAGGGGTTGACCATAGGTGAGAAGGATTTCAATGCTCTCGTGACCAAAATCAAAGGAGCCAAAGCCGAGGCTGTCTATTTCGGTGGCCTGCACACCGAAGCTGGCCTGCTCGTTCACCAGATGCGCGACCAAGGGGTGAGTGCAGCCTTTATTTCTGGCGATGGCATTGTATCCAACGAATTTGTGCAGTCAGCAGGTGGTCCACAGTATGCTAATGGTGTGTATGTTACCTTTGGACCAGATCCACGAAATTTCCCCGAAAGCAAGAAGATCGTCGAAGAATTTAAAAACGTCGAAAAATTTGATCCCGAAGGTTACACTCTTTATACCTATGCCACGGTTCAAGCAATCGCTCAGGCCATCGAAGCAAGTGGAACGACCGATGGGACCAAGCTTGCCGCATGGCTCAAGTCCAATACGGCGAAAACCGTCATGGGCGACAAAGCCTGGGATGCCAAGGGCGATCTAAAAACCGCAGGTTTTGTCATGTACCGTTGGGATGATAAGGGCTCCTACAAACAGATCATGTAACAAAAGTAGGGCGGATGGAATTTCAGATCCTTGGGCAGCAAATTGTCAATGGGGCCGTATTGGGGTGCACCTATGGTTTGATCGCCATTGGATACACGATGGTATACGGCATCATTGGGATGATTAATTTTGCGCACGGGGACGTGTACATGGTCTCGGCCTACCTTACCGCGATATTTCTCGCGCTTTTAACCATGGCCGGGATCACTTCTGTGCCACTCGCGATAACGTTAACGCTAGTGCTTACCATCGCCGTGACTGGGCTGCTGGGATTTAGTATCGAGCGGATCGCCTACAAGCCTCTTCGCCACTCTACAAGACTAGCCCCCTTGATCTCTGCTATTGGCGTCTCTTTGGTATTGCAGAACTATATGCAGATTGCTCAAGGAGCCAACAATCAGGGTATCCCTACTCTCATCGATGGAGCCTTGCGTCTGGGAGATGGCGATAGTTTTGTGCAAATCACCTATGTCCAGATCGCGATCGTTGTCATCACCTCAATCTCGATGGCGGCGCTTCACCGTTTCATAAGCGGGACTTCTCTAGGGCGAGCTTGCCGCGCCACCCAAGAGGATCGGGTCATGGCCGAAATCCTCGGAATCAATACGGATCGAATCATCTCATCGGTATTTGTAATTGGGGCCGTCATGGCAGCTATCGCGGGGCTATTGATTACCTTGGCCTATGGGTCATTTGATTTCTTTATCGGTTTTAAAGCGGGAGTCAAGGCATTTACCGCAGCCGTACTGGGAGGCATTGGCTCGCTTCCAGGAGCTATGTTAGGAGGTATCCTGCTTGGGCTTTGCGAGTCTTTGTTCTCGGGCTTTGTGAGTTCGGCCTACAAAGATGTTTTTGCTTTTTCTGTGTTAGTACTCATTCTCATCTTTAGACCATTCGGACTGTTGGGCAAACCCGAAGTCGAAAAAGTATAGGAACACCCGCCACCGATGACAGAGAGCGTTACGGCATACCCCGTTAGATCCCTTATCCTGGAATCGCTTCTAGCAGCTGGCGCAACGCTTGTTTTGGCAAGTGCCACTATGGGCATGGTTCTTGATGGCTACTCTCTCGATTTTCGTCCTTGGGCACCGATCATTGCAGCCTTGGTTGTTTTTGCAGGCCGGCTTGCGCTGGCAGTTGCAAACCCAATTTTAGCGCGAAACCAAACGTCGAAATCAGCGCCGCGATTGAAACTAAAACCCCAGCAACGCCAAGTTTTAACTGGGATTGTGATTGCCGCCGGTATCGTCATCCCTTTTCTTTCGAATAATTATTGGCTCGGCATCCTCAATCTGACGCTGATCTATGTTTTATTGGGCCTTGGGCTTAACATCGTGGTTGGTCTCGCAGGGCTTCTGGACCTTGGTTTTGTAGCGTTTTACGCAGTGGGCGCCTATACCTACGCACTCGGCAATCAATACTGGGGCTTAAATTTCTGGGAGGCCTTGGTTCTGGCTGCCATCCTGTCTGCCCTGTGCGGGGCGATATTAGGTTTTCCAGTGCTGCGTTTGCATGGCGATTACCTTGCGATCGTTACACTTGGATTTGGCGAGATCATCCACCTTACCTTGACAAATTGGATCACGTTTACTGGCGGCCCTAATGGGGCAAACGCGCCCGTTCCAACCTTTTTTGGTATCGAGTTTCTGCGCACGCCGAAGCAAGGAGGGCGACCCATTCATGAGGTTTTGGGGATCGAATATATTCCAGAAGCCCGTTATATTTTTACCTATCTCATTTTGTTTGCCGTGGTTATCGGAACGGTATTTTTTGTGACGCGGCTTAGGAATATGCCGATCGGAAGAGCCTGGGAAGCCTTGCGCGAAAACGAAATCGCCTGCAAGGCCCTGGGCATAAACCATGTCGTGGTCAAGCTTTCGGCATTTAGCATGGGTGCTTGCATTGGCGGAATCGCCGGAGTTTTTTTTGCAGCGTTTCAGGGGTTTATCGATCCTTTGTCGTTCACTTTTTTTGAGTCGGCCTTGATCCTCGCAATCGTCGTGCTAGGGGGACTAGGGTCCACCGTGGGCGTAATTCTGGCCGCCGTTGTCATCACGGTAGCCCCTGAATTTCTGCGCGAGTTTTCGGATTATCGGATTCTGATTTTTGGAATCCTTATGATCATGATGATGATTTGGAAACCGCGGGGACTAATCCGAGGAGAACGCAAAGTTTTTGATCTCACCGTGTCCTCGGAGGCAAAAGGATGACCAGGCCTTCGATCCTTGCAGTTGACAGGCTCTCGGTGCAGTTTGGGGGGATTACGGCGTTAAGCGAGGTGTCGTTTGCCGTCGAACCAAACTCGATTACCGCCATCATTGGCCCAAACGGCGCAGGCAAAACAACACTCTTTAATTGCATCACGGGATTCTATCAGGCCACATCAGGTAAAATCGAGTTCCATGATGGAGCCAAACTGCATGATATCTGTGCGGCGCTCAAGACCTGGTTTGGTGGATCACATAGCGTGGCGGCTTTGGGAATAGGAAGAACTTTTCAGAATATCCGCCTGTTCCGCGAAATGACCGCAATCGAGAACCTCTTGGTCGCCCAGCATAACCGTCTTAATCGAAAAATCTTGGCAGGGGTTTTCAACCTTCCCAGCTACCGGCGGAGCGAGAAGCAGGCTCTGGAAATGGCTTCCGTGTGGCTTGAACGCATGCAGCTCAAGGACGAGGCCAACCGCCCGGCAGGAGAGTTGCCATACGGAGCGCAAAGACGCCTCGAAATCGCACGCGCGATGTGTACGGGCGCAAAATTGATTTGCCTCGATGAGCCTGCCGCGGGCCTCAATCATAGCGAAACTCAGGAACTATCCGACCTTATCGGACGTTTGCGATCCGAGCATGGTGTGACCGTGCTCGTGATCGAGCATGATATGGCCTTGATTATGGGTGTTTCGGATCATATCGTGGTGCTCGATCATGGCGAAGTGATCGCTCAAGGAACCCCACTGGCGATTAAAAAAGACCCCAGGGTGCTGGCCGCGTATTTGGGGGAGGATACAAATCATGGGTGAAACCCCAATACTTTCGATCGAAAAGATCGATGCAAGCTACGGGCCAGTCCAGGCTATACGCCAGGTATCCATCGAGGTCATGCGCGGTGAAATCGTGACGCTTATCGGGGCGAACGGCGCTGGAAAATCGACCCTGCTCATGAGTATATTCGGAAAACCCAGGATCAGCGCCGGCAGCATCAGGTTTCGCGGTTTAGAGATCAGCCAGCTTAAAACCCACGAGATTGCACGTCACGGTATCAGCCTGGTACCGGAGGGACGGCGGATTTTTCCTCGGATGACAGTCGAGGAAAACTTGATTCTAGGTGCAGGTCCTGACGCAAACGCAAATGTTTCGGAGGGCATCGAAAAGGCTTTTCAGATGTTCCCTCGGCTAAAAGAACGTCGTGAGCAACGCGCGGGCACAATGTCGGGTGGCGAACAGCAGATGCTAGCCATTTCAAGAGCACTGATGAGTCGCCCCGAGCTCCTGCTCTTAGATGAACCGAGCTTGGGTCTGGCCCCTCTGATCGTGCAGCAAATTTTTGATACTCTGCAAACCATTGCGGCATCGGGGACAACGGTATTTCTTGTCGAGCAAAACGCAGCCAAGGCGCTAAAATTTGCTCAGCGCGGTTATGTGATGGTGACGGGAGAAATTATTTTGCAAGGGACTGGGGCTGAACTACTGGCCAACTCTGACGTTCAAGCTGCTTATCTTGGGCAAATCTGACCTGATGTTTCACAGAAATCCTGTGGTCTGAAATAGCATATAGACGCTCGGGACCGGCTGTGGTAGCGTTGCAGACTGTAGTCCCAGTCGAAAAATTAAAGTATCAGGGCATGCTGACTTTTTGATTCCCAGTATTTTCAGTATACTAGACATTAAACGTCAGCACTCCCCAAAATAAAATAAAGTACGACAAGAGTGCGATATGGATTGGCGAACCCTTACTGATGATCCGGCCCATGATCCGCGAGCCAAAATTGTGGTGCGCAATGATCTTATCAACAAGCGCGAAATCAAGGATGTCGAGCTTATCTCAATATTTAAAGATGCCTGCCGGGGGAAGCGGGTGCTCGACATCGGTATTTGTGAGCATGATATCGGTCATATGAATGCCGATGGATGGAAGCACAAAGAAATCGCGTCGGTCGCCTCCTACATTTTGGGCGCAGATATTATCGAGGATTTGGTCTCGGTTCTGAAGTCCAAAGGCTACAATGTCGTCTGCTGCGACTGCACCTCTGACCGCTACCTGGGTGAAACATTTGACACTGTGATCGTCGGAGATGTGATCGAGCACGTCGATAACCCGGTGAACCTTCTCAAGTTTTGCAAGCGGCATTTGGCCGCCGGCGGCAAAATCCTGGTATCGACGCCAAATCCATTTTTTATGACCTGGTACAAACACCTTTGGCGCGATGGGACATTCCTTGCAAACCTGGAACATGTGTCCTGGATTACCCCAACCAATGCTCTGGAGATCGCCTACCGGGCCGGCTTGAAACTCACAAAGTACTATGTGCCTGAGCTTGGTCTACCGCGCCGCAATATCGCTAAGCGCTGGCTGATGAAAAAGATCCCTATTGAAATGCGAGCTGGCTACTACGTCTACCAATTTGAAGCCTAATTCCAATAGCCCCCTATCAGACAAAGGTTGATTCGCCGCCTTGCGCGACGACGATTTTGCCTTCTTCTTCTAGCTTACGGGCGATTTGCACGATTTGATACTGCATAGCCTCGACATCGGACAACTTGACCGCCGCCATGGCTTCCATGTCTTCCTTAAGCATTTTAGAAGCACGTTCGGACATATTCTTGAATACAAGTTCGCTGACAGCTTCGGACGCTGTCTTGAGGGCAACCATCCACTGTTCATTCTTAACATTCTTGATAATTTCTTGGATGCCGCGGTCGTCTATCTTAGCCAAGTCATCGAATACGAACATGAGCTGGCGAATTTGTTCGGCAAGATCGGGATCGCGCTCCTCGAGGTTGTCGAGAATCTGTTCCTCGGTTGCTTTGTCGATAAGGTTGAGCATTTCAGCAATCGGCTCAACACCACCAATTTTTTGAGACGAGATCGAACCTAGTGCCTGGATCTCGTTGCGGAGAACATCGTCAATCTCATCGATGATTTCGGGTGCGACGGCATCGAGGTTGGCGATGCGCAAAATGATTTCGGTATGCAGGGCCTCGGGCAGGAGTTTAAGAACCTCGCCGCACTTCGCGGGATCTAGATGAGCTAAAATAAGCGCAATCGTTTGTGGATGCTCGTTGCGAATAAAGTTTGTAAGAGTTCGCGGATCAATAAGCTCGAGTGCATCTAGGTTTGCTGAAGATCCAAGAGCCAGTTGCTCTATAAGCTCGTCGGCCTCACCCCCCTTAAAGGCGCTGCCGATAACTTTCATGGTGAAGTCGTTGCCACCAT
>CAZOSN010000193.1:0-1746 GCA_964582405.1 uncultured Oligoflexales bacterium
GGCCCGCCTTGCCAGAAGCCGACCAGGGAGTTCTCAGACGGAACCTAGAGCGTGTTGACGATTCATCCATAACGCATTGAAAATATAGTAAATATTTCCTATCCTCGTTAAGTTCCTGGCTTCCCTGTCAAAATACAGGGAAGCCAGGAACTTAACGAGGACAGGAAAACAAAACGTCAACACAAGCGGGTGGGTAGCCTTTGGAGGTTTTTATCAGATTGCGTATGATCATTGGGTTGACTTGGGCCTTAGCCGTGGCCCAGGCTGCCTCTGCAGGGGTTGTTTTGAACCGCAATGACGCGGCCACCACCATCTATGTCAAGTTAGAATCAAAGGATGCCGCCAATCTTGAGCCCGGCGAGCAGGTGTTGGTGCAGATTGCCCATCAAAGCATCTTGGGAAAGGTCATCCGCAGGGAGGATCAGGTCGTGGCGGTGAGTTTTACCAATGGTGCTCAGCCAACACTAAAGCCAGGTGCATCCGTTATACTTAAGCGGGCGGCGAAACCAGCGCAGGCTTCAGAAAAAAAATCGCTGATTGTCGGGGCCAAGGCGGGGTTCGCCTGGGGGACTGTGTTAGGCTTTGGAGCCGAGCTTATGGTGCATTTCAATAGCCAGCTTATGGCTGGACTTAGTCTGACCACCGCCTCCACCTCCCTCAGTCCGGGCGATCTTGGTGTCTCCGATGCAGCCACCGTTTCCAATATCGCCCAAACGATGACGGCCCCGCTTCTTTTGGCCCGTTACCGGATCCAATCGTCGGTGTTTGCCCAAGGGGGGGTGGGTCGGTTGGACGAGGTGTCAAGCTATACCGTTATGGACCAATCAAAGAACGCTTTTGTGGATCATGAGGTGAAATTTCAAAGCTATGCCGCTATCTTAGGGGTTGGCCAGACTTTTTTTATCGGAAGGGACTTGGTGGTGGAAGTCGAGTGGCTCTCGGTCATTCTTCCCCTGGACACGACGGGCTACCGAAATCGGTCGGGTGGAAACATAGGGGAAGAAGCCTTTGGATGGGAATACGAGGTTGAGAATAGGCTATCGGACAAGGCTAACGCACCGGTTTACCAGGCGGTTATGCTAGGGGTGGGGGCCAATTTTTAGGCTTGCTTTTTTGAGGCCGGACTTTTAGGTACTGGAACCTGTCGAACAATTTACGTTCAGGATGCTATTGGGCATCGATGAGGGGGGCTTATGTCATTTGCTGACGAATTGCGCAAGGCCGAGAAACGAATGAAAGCCCAGCTGGAGCAAGAAGCCGCCAAGAAAAAGCGCAGCAAGGTTGTTACCAAGAGCTCGCCGCAGGGTGGCGCGCGAACGACTGTTGTCAGCACCAGCTGGCAGCGGGAGGACGATATTATAGCCTTCTACCTTGCGGCATCCGGCGCGAGCAAATTTTTCAAAGAAAATTATTCAAAAAAGCGCAAAGTCGCGGTGCGCACCATGGAACGCCAGATTGTTGCGTTTGGGCATTTGCTGAAAAATCGGAACTCCTCGGATATCACCGATCAGATGCGCAGTGTGCATGCTGAGTTTGGTAGCTTCGATGTCAAGGATTTACAAAAGGTCGTGATCGCTATTCTACGCGGAGAATACAATAAGGTGGATTTGGGCACCGTGATCAGGCGCTGATCGATTACGAATTCTCACTGGAACCGCGTTCGCACTGGAAACGAAGCCCCTTGAATAACCGCGAGACCGGCTGCAATCAGCGCGGTAAGACTCGAATGCAGGCGTGACCAAATTT
>CAZOSN010000193.1:1756-8126 GCA_964582405.1 uncultured Oligoflexales bacterium
GTAAAAATCAAATTATCACGGACCGCTTCAGAGGAACTGCGAGGCCCTTCTCAAGATTTCGGACATGTGGCACAATAGAAGTGCCGCCCAAAACCTGAAGGGGGTTCCATGAACCATAAGATCCTTGTCGTCGAAGATTCCCGCTCGTTTCGCCAGCAGACAACCATCGCCATAGAAAGCCGCGGTTACGAGGTCATTGGGGCGGCGAACGGCAAGGAAGGCTTGGAGATGTTAGCCCTACATCCTGAGGTCAAAGTAATTATCACCGACATCAATATGCCCGAGATGAACGGGCTAGATATGGTTCGGGCGATCAAGAACCTGGGAAAATACCGCGGCCCGATCATGATGCTTACGACCGAAGGTGATCTTTCGGTTATTGAGAAAGGGCGCGCTCTGGGTGTCAACTGCTGGCTGGTGAAGCCATTTGAACCTTCGGTTCTTTTGGCAGCAATTGAAAAGCTTCTAACCCCCAAAGCCGGTTAAATTTTTCATTTTCTCATGGCAGGTTTGCGAAAAATTTTCGTTCCGCGTTTCCGTCCTTCCGTCCTTCCGTGGTGCTGCGATGCATATTTTTACCACTGAAACGCGGATGGTCGGAAACGCAGAATCTTACACAACGGAGAGGCGTAAGCAACGGTCACAAGCTGCTTGCCTCGCGCGAGTGGCGACCCCAGGCATTCATCCAGGCTAAGGCCCTTGCTTTGGGATCGGTAGCGCGGAGTATATCGCTAATCACGGCCACGCCGGAGATACCAGTTTTTGCGAGCGCTTCGAGGTCATCGTGTTTTATTCCACCGATGGCGACAATTGGTCGGTCGCCAAACCACTTGACCCATTCGAAGGCTTTTTCTATCCCCTGAGGCTCAAAGGGCATCGGCTTGGCTGTTGTCGCAAATATGGGGCCTAAGGCCAAATAACTCGGGTTGATCGCCTGGGCACGGCGAGCCTCGAAGTAGCAGTGCGTGGATATTCCGAGCCTCAAACCCGCTTCGGCGATTGCGGCAAGATCCGCATGATCAAGATCCTCTTGGCCCAGATGAACCCCATAGGCCCCAAGTTCGATCGCAAGCTGCCAGTGGTCGTTGATATAAAGCCGGCAGTCGCGCTCTCTGCAAGCATCTATAGCCACCTTAATGATTCGTCTCAGTTCATCGCCGCTTGCGGATTTGTTGCGCAGCTGCAAGGTCTTGATACCTGCGACCAGCATCGCATTCATTTCGCTGAGGTCAGAGACGATGGGGTAGACTCCAATTGGTCGGTCTACCGGCGCAAAATCTAAGATCCTACCGTCCGTGAATAGCTCACGAACGCATGGCAGATCTTCAGGTCCAAAACCTTTCCCAGGCTCTGGCATCGGCAGAACTCGTCCACCGGCTTGGTCTAAGGGATGCGCCATCGCGCGGTTCAATCTTGCCTTAGCCAATACCACAGCCTCGCAAGTAAGCTGGCCCGTACCTAAATAAACAGCAGCGGCCGTTGCCAAGAAACACCCGGTACCACGGAATTCTCCGGGTAACCGCGGCGATTGCAGAGCGAAACTTCGTCTGTGATCAGCAAACCAGTCCCGCGCGGTGTCGCTGCCGTGGCCACCTTTGATAACGACAGTCTTGGCGCCGTGATTGAGAAACCATGCGGCAAGCTCTGCGTCGTTTCCCGAAATTCCAGACAGTGCCTGGGCCTCCGGGCGATTTGGGGTAACTAGGTCAACCCGCGGCAGAATCTGTCGCACGAAACATTCCGTCATTGCCTTTGTCCAGAGTCCAGGCCCCGCCGATGCCGCCATCACGGGGTCGCAAACAACGGGTCCCGAAAAATCATGGATGATGCTTGCCACTGCCGCCATCGTTGACTCGTCTGCGATCATCCCGAGCTTGATTGCCGCAGGACTGAATTTCTCGCGCAGCAAAGCCCATTGGGCGAGCAGTGTCGATGATTGGATGGGCTCGGCTCCTTGAAAATCAAACGAATTTTGGATCGTCACGGCAGTGATGAGGACTGATCCATGCGCACCAAGCCCTTGGATCACCCTTAGGTCCAAGGCTACACCAGCAGCTCCTTGCGGATCAAGGCCTCCGATTGTAAGGATTGTCACCATGGTGTTAGATCCAGTTTTGTTGCCAAAATGGAATTCCCAGCTGTGGCGTGGATGCCACTGCCGTCGATGAACTCTCCATAAGGCCGGATTCAAAGGCTCGCCGGCCGGCCGAAACCGCATCGCTGAAGGCCTTTGCCATTGCTACCGGGTTTGCAGCACGCGCCACAGCCGTATTGATCAGCACCGCGTCGGCACCCAGCTCCATGGCATGGGCTGCATGGGATGGGGCGCCAAGACCAGCATCGACCACAACGGTTACGTGTGGGAAATAGCGGCGGATTGCCCGGAGTGCTTCTGGGTTCTTTATTCCAAGGCCTGTCCCTATCGGCGAGCCCCAGGGCATGACGATGCGGCAACCTGCATCGATGAGTCGTTCGGCCACGATCAGGTCATCGGTCGTGTAGGGGAATACCTCAAATCCATCCTGAATCAGGATGCGGGCGGCTTCGAGCGTTCCAAACGGATCTGGTTGCAGCGTGTCCTCGTTGCCAATGACCTCAAGCTTGATCCAGGAGGTCCCAAACAGCTCGCGCGAGAGGTGGGCCGTCGTCACGGCTTCCTTGACCTTGGTGCAGCCTGCGGTATTCGGTAGAATATGGACCGAAAGGTCCTTGAGGTAATCCCAAAATCTGGTGCCGCTATTTTGCTGTGCTGATTCGCGCCGCAGGGATACGGTGATGATTTCGCTGCCGCTCGCCTCGACCGCCTGCTTTAGGGTTGCGAGCGAAGGATAACGCGCGGTTCCCAAGAATAAGCGGCTTGAAATGGTTGATCCACCTATTTCCACTCGTTTATCCCCCGGCCATGGGTGCGAGGATTTCGACCAAGTCGCCATCGCTCAATTGGTATGTTCCGTATTCGTCACGCCGAATGCAGGTGTGATTGACAGCGACAGCGAGAAAATGATCGGTATAACCCAAACGCGCCAGTGTCTCGATCACTGTGATGGGGGAATCGCACTCCAGCTTTTGACCATTGACGGTGATGTGCATGAATTACCTTCCGCATTCTAACGCTTCAGATTCGGGGAATCCCAAGTTACCGGGCTTTTTGAACGGCTGCCCTCTCAATTCTGAGATCACGCTATCGACAAGCCAAGGCGCAAGTAGGTAGCCATGCCGACTCAAGCCATTGATCCGCCACAACCCTGGTGATTTTCTTATCTCGGGGAGTCCATGCGGCAAAACGGGCCTCAAACCCACGACACTTCTCAGCACCGCTGCGTCTTTGAACGCGGGATGCAGGCTATAGACAGATGATAGAAGCTCAAGAGCCGACTGCACGGTGATGGGCCCAGGGTTATCCGTTTCAATCGCTGTCGCGCCCAGGTAAAAAGTCGCCTCCGACCTTGGAATGAGGTACATCGCATAGCGCGGGTGAAGCAATCTAATCGGCCGATTGCACCGAAGCCTTGGGCATGCTAGCAAAATCGCTTCGCCGCGGACCGATCGAAGTTCAGTCCAATCATCTCTGGCCTTGATGCCACGGCAATCAAAAACAAGATCATAGCGCGAACTCCCTGTCTCCCCTTCGATCGCAAAGGGCATGGGATTGACTGCGGTTCCTTCGATTAGCGTCACACCCCGGGCCCTGATGCTGCTGCCCAGAGCGCGCAAAATCTGAGGCGGATTCACATGGCCCTCGGAGCCGACATAGAACCCGTGATTTACCGAGTTCGAGAGCAGGGGTTCGAGTTCGCCAAGCTTCGAGCCAAAAACCTCTTCCCCCTTGTGCCCGTGTCGGGAAAAGCGCTGACAAAATTGCCTGAGCAACCCTTCATCGCGGGAATGAGCCACGATCAGGCTGCCATGGTCATAGAGATCCGTACCAAGCTCAAGGCTTAGGCTTCGCCATCGGTCCAGGGCGTCCTCGCCAACCCGTAGTATTTCGGGGTCTGATTCTGTAGCCTCGGTATAGGGCGCAAGCATGCCACCCGCAGCCCAGGAAGCGCCAGCCTCCTCGGTGAGGCTTGTGTCATGAAAGAGTGTTACTGTTGAATCAGCAATAGCTGCCAACCGATAGGTGAGAAGCCTACCGAGCAAGCCGGCTCCTACCACCGCAAACTTCATGAGATAACGGCCTCGTCGGAGGCTTTGGCCTCATCAGCTCTGGCCTCATCAGCTCTGGCAATGTCCTGGCTTATGCGCATCGAGCAGAATTTTGGGCCGCACATCGAGCAAAAATGCATCGACTTTGCTTTGTCTGATGGCAGAGCCTCATCATGATATTTCCGAGCTGTTTCGGGATCGAGCGCCAACGCAAACTGATCCTCCCAGCGGAATTCGTAGCGCGCCCGGGACAAGGCGTCATCGCGATCGCGCGCCGACGGATGACCTTTGGCGATGTCGGCCGCATGCGCCGCGATTTTATAGGCAATCATCCCCTGCTTGACATCGTCGCGGTTCGGTAGACCCAGATGCTCTTTGGGTGTGACATAGCACAGCATTGCGGTCCCAAACCAGCCGATCATGGCGGCGCCGATGCCACTGGTAAAGTGGTCATACCCCGGCGCGAAATCGGTCGTGAGTGGCCCCAGTGTGTAAAACGGCGCCTCGTGGCATTCTTTAAGCTGGCGATCCATATTTTCTTTGATCATATGCATCGGGACATGTCCGGGGCCTTCGACCATCGTTTGAACATCATGCTTCCAGGCAATTTTGGTCAATTCACCTAAGACTTTGAGCTCGGCAAACTGCGCGGCATCGTTGGCATCGGCAAGGCTTCCGGGCCTGAGGCCGTCACCGAGCGAAAAGCAGACATCGTAGGCGCGCATGATTTCGCAGATTTCTGCAAAATGCGTGTAGAGGAAATTCTCTTTTTGATGGACCTCACACCAGCGCGCCATAATCGAGCCGCCACGCGAGACGATGCCCGTCACCCTTTTTTTGGCCAGTTTGACAAAATCTTTGAGCACGCCGGCGTGAATCGTAAAGTAATCGACCCCTTGCTGGGCTTGCTCGATGATGGTCTCGCGGAAAACCTCCCATCCGAAGCGGTTGATATCGCCACCGACTTTTTCAAAGGCTTCATAAAGCGGCACTGTGCCGATCGGAATGGGAGCATTGCGCAGCAGCCATTCTCGGGTTTCGGGGATGTCCTTGCCGGTTGATAAATCCATCAGGGTATCGGCACCCCATCGCGTGGCCCAGACCAGCTTCTCAACTTCTTCTTGGATTCCAGAAAAAACCGCCGAATTGCCAATATTGGCATTGACCTTAACCAGAAAATTGCGCCCGATAATCATGGGCTCGCTTTCGGGATGGTTGATGTTTGCAGGGATGATAGCGCGGCCCAAAGCCACCTCGCTACGAACAAACTCGGGTGTGATAAGGTGCGGCAAGGCTGCTCCAAAACTCTCGCCCTTCAGCCGCTCCTCGCGCTCCGCATCGTGGTAGGGTGAGGTTGCCAGAAGTGCGCGATTTTGGTTTTCCCTGATGGCGACAAATTCCATCTCCGGGGTAATCACCCCCTGCCTAGCATAATGCATCTGCGTCACCGTATGGCCTGGCTTGGCCTTGCGCACGTTGCGGTTGAGCGATGGAGTGAAGTTCTTGAACAGCCGTGTCGGCTTGCCGATCGGTTCGCAATCGTCGCGGGTTTCGATCCAACTCTCGCGCAGCTTGGGCAAGCCTTTGGTGACATCGGTAATAATTTTGGGATCCTCGTAAGGGCCCGATGTGTCGTAGACAAGCAGAGACTCGGCGCCTTTTTTGAGGCTGATTCGACGCATGGGCACCTGCACGAATTTATGCTGAGTGCCCCCGATGTAGATCTTCTCGGATTGCGGGAATGGCTTGGTGCAGGGTTCGATTTTCTTGGTATCCAAAGGTTCGGTCATGAATTCCCCCGGCGGAAGGGTTGTGGTCACAAAATCTCAGGGGACGTTTTTGAGCGTCGGTCTGAACTCAGCACGAAGTCTAGTCAGGGTCTAAATTGCCCAAACGTAAACTGCGGTTTTTTTCGCTTCCGCGTGCCTCGCTCTTCCGTGCGTAACGCAGCACGGTGGGAAGGTTTCGTTGAATCTGCTGGCTAACCATCTCAGCCTTCGATCGGTACCCCTGGCGAACAGGATTTGTAACATGCCGAAAGCCTGGTGTCATGCCCCTATTTGTATTTGGCTGAATGGGGATCGGACGGTTTTTTGTAAAGGAGGAAAACGCTGCCGAGATTCTGCACCAGCTCGCATTGGGTGGCAGTCATGACTTGGTTGGCCATCTCAAGTACATCATTGGATACGGTAGCGGTCTTACCGAATCTGAATCTATAGAATAC
>CAZOSN010000194.1:0-8120 GCA_964582405.1 uncultured Oligoflexales bacterium
CCTCGAAATAGCGCTGCTATTCCTTCGGCTTCCCTGAATCGATTTTCGACCAACCCAGACAACATCTAAACCACCGATCCCCAAAATCAATGTAGCCTGTAGCCGACCGTTATACATCACATAGCGAAGACCCGTCTATGCGGAAGGTCGGCTTGAGACTTACCCAGTCAAAACCTCATAGGAAAAAGCTTCCAGAACGCAATTAATCATGAATCGCATTATAAACTTTAGTTAGTTTATATGTCATGGTACACCCACATTAGGAAATCCTAGAAAACCTTCAGGAGGGAATCATGAAACTTTTTAGACTCATCTGTTTGGGAGTTTGGTGTTCACTAGTAGCCCAAGGTGCTCAAGCCGGTTGTGATCGGCGCGCCGTGGCAAAAGATGCCGAGGATCTTTATGATACGGCAAAAGACATGGGAGACGAGGTTTGGCGCTATGACGATAGTAGCATGGACGACCTCTTGCGCAGAATTCGTGGCCTTATGGATTCTGCCGACTTTTTGATCAGCCGCGCTGACCGAAATGCAAGATGCTCAGAGCTGCGGGCTATTTACGACGATGTCGTGCGGGATTTTCGGTATGTCTATCGTGAAGTGGTCGAGTCCATCCAAGACTCGCACGATGGATATGGCCCAGCTGTGATCGTTGGCGGTTACCGCGAGGTGACGATCGGCGACGGTCGGACCAGACTGACCGGCCCGTCGTCAAGCTATGGTCCAGGGCGCCATGATCCAATTCATGCCAATTTTGAATTGGCGGCCTATGCGTTCGACTTGGATGAGATCGTAGGACGCCTCGGATGCGACCTCGATTAAGCTGATGATTCAAGGAGGGATCCTTCGACTTCGCTTCAGGATGACTGGGTAGCTTAAGGATGACGGCATATCCGGCCATTCTGAGCTTAGCGGAGAATCCCCACTGAATTTCAGGCCTCTTGATGGGGCCTCGGTCATGGTCAAATCCTCATCGCGACCCCGTTTTAGACTCCATTCCGGCTAGCAATCCTCGCCATCTTCAGGTAATCTTTCCCAAAATCTTTGCGCAGCGCGGAGACGTTGATGCTGTTTCAGTCGTGGCAGTTTATATTCGCCTTTTTGCCGATTGTGTACATAGGGTATGCTGGGTTTTATGCTCTTGGCCGGACTAATTTTGCAAAATTGTGGCTCGTTGGGGGCTCACTGTTTTTCTATGGCTATTGGAAAATCGAGTACCTTCCGATCCTTGTTGGCTCGACTCTTTTCAATTTTTCTTGGGGTCTCTTGCTGCAGCGCGAGGGCCGCAAAAATGCGTTACTTACGATTGGCGTCCTCGTCAACCTGGGCCTGCTTTTTTTCTTCAAATACTATGACTTTTTTATTGCAAATTTGAATGCCGTTGCCGGTAGCTCGCTTGCAGCGATGCAACTGATCCTCCCCCTTGGGATCAGCTTTTTCACGTTCCAGAATATCGCCTACCTCGTTGATACGAAGAACGGCCAGGCGAACGAACGCAATCTTTTGAACTACGCCGTCTTCTTAAGCTTTTTCCCGCATCAGCTGGCTGGTCCGATCATGCATCACAAAGAAGTGATGCCTCAGTTCAAGGCTCCGTTCAAGCCAACCGAACGTGCGATTTACCTTGGGTTATTTACTTTTGCGCTGGGCCTGGTCAAAAAAGTTGGCATTGCCGACACGTTTGGCGTTTGGGCTGACAATGCGTTTCATCAGGCGCAGGTTTTGAGTCTGCTCGAAGCTTGGGCAGGCAGCATGTCTTACACGCTGCAACTTTATTTTGACTTTAGCGGCTACTGCGATATGGCGATAGGTCTCGGGCTCTTATTTAATATTCGTATGCCTGAAAACTTCGATAGCCCCCTCAAGTCAACCAGCATCATCGACTTCTGGCAGAGATGGCATATGTCGCTTACGCAGTTTATCATGGGCTATATTTATATGCCCATGATCCGCTGCTTCCGCGAATTGACCTTAGGGGTTGCGCTTCTTGTGACCCTGGTGTCGATGACTATCATCGGCCTATGGCATGGCGCGGCCTGGACATTTGTCTTCTTTGGCTTTTACCATGGGATGGGGCTTGTGGTGAACAATCTCTGGCGTCATTTTAAACTCCCTTGCCCAAAAGCTCTCGGATGGATTCTTACCTTTCTCTTCGTCATGATTGGATTTGTATATTTTCGCGCCGAAAGTTTTGCTGATGCCACCGCGATTGTCGCCGCGATGTTTGGTGGCTCGACTATTGTGTTACCTGTGGGGCTTGTCGAACGCCTGCCTATCCTTGCAACTAGCCTAGGTGCCCAAAGTGGCGATTGGTTTGCCAAGCTCGGCACGCTCGGGTTTAAGTTTAATTTGTTGGTCGCGATCAGTTGGGGGCTAATTTTGCTTTTTAAAAACTCGCGGCAGTGGCGCGAGGTGCAAAAGCTATCTTGGGGAACCGCCTACCTAACATCGCTTTTTATCGTTCTAGCAATCAATCTCATCGTCTCAGCAGCCAATCCGGCAAAGTTTTTGTATTTTAACTTTTAGGGTTCAGAGGCGCAAAGTTGTGAAAGGGCAACCGTGGTAGAAGAAATCTTGGCACCGCAAATAAACCCCAACGATCAAAAAGTTGAGTTGGTTAAATGGCTGGTAAGTGAAGGCGAGTTTGTCAAAAAGGATCAGGAGATCGCACAACTCTCGTCCTCAAAGTCAACGGTTGCTTTTTTTACTGAAAAAGAAGGCTATATTTCTTTTTTGCAGCGCGAGGGTCATGAGGTTCCTATTGGGGCACCGCTAGCGCGCATAGCCGAGAGCCGGGCAACTCTCGAACGAAAAATCTCCCCCGGTGCGGAGGTTCAGGGCCCCGCGTCGTTAAACTTTGGCGGGCAAAGGCTCTCGCGCAAGATGAAGGAGCTTGTTGCGCAGGGTGTTGCTCCTTTGGATAGCCTGGGCTCAGGTCTAATCTCAGCGCGGCATTTTTTTAAAACCCCCGGTCCAGCCGCCCCGCCCCCTCAACCGGCCATGATTCCCGCGCCGCCAAAGCCAAACCCGGATAGCAGCCTGCGCTATGAGGGTCTTAGCTCGGTCAAACGAGCCGAGATCTCAGCTCTGGAGCAAGGAAACCTTGGGGTCATCCGCAGTTCGCTCACCGTGGGTTTTTCCGCCGAAAAATTGCTTAGCAAGATTACCAAGAACTGCTATGCCGAAGAAACCTTGCTTCCTTTCATCCTATTTGAGCTAGCGGCTCTGCTCGATGAGAATCCGCTTTTTACTTCCTACTTTCAGGATGGTCGTATTTTTTTCCACGATCGTGTTGCGATCGGTCTTGCCATTGATCTCACTAAGGGACTCAAGGTGGTCAGCCTTGGCAATCTGAAGGGCCTAATGCCTATCCATATCTACGAGCGTTGCACCGATATTGCGCTGCGCTACTTCAAAGACGAGATCAAGATCGAAGAGCTTGTCTCATCCACTTTCACGGTATCAGATCTGTCGTCGGAAAATATTCTGCAATTTGACCCTTTGATCAATGCTCGTCAGGCGGCCATTCTTGGAATCGGTGCTGATAAAGGCGAGGTTGGCAAACCGTTTCGGTTGACGCTAAGTTTTGATCACCGCATTCTCACTGGTAGGCAAGTTGCCGCTTTTTTAAACGAGCTTAAAGGACGAATACTGGCCTATGAATCTGTATAAAACCGGGTACGAATTTGCCAAGACAAAGCCAACCAAGGGATTAGGGCACTTTGCACGCGTAAATGGTGTGAATGTGCTCGAATTGGGCCGAAAATTTTTTCAACCGCAGGGGACCCCTTTGCCGATCAAACCTCGCGAACGCGTTCTGGTGGTGGGCGGTGGTGTCGCTGGGTTTAACTTGTGCGAAGCCTTGTTTTTGCGAGGTCATCGGCCAGTAACTTTGATTTCCGAAAAGGATCTGCTGGGTGGCAAATGCGTGCAATTTGGCTGCATGCTGAGCGAATACCTTACTGCCAGCGGTGGCAAAAAGTACCAGTGGGCTGAGGCTCAGTCGGTCGTAAGCACTCTGTCTCAATCGATCGAGGACAAAATCAAACGCTGGGGTTTTGATCTAAAAACAGGCCACGTATCGAGGGTCGATAAGAAAAAAGTTTGGCTCGAAGACGGAACGAGCGTGAGCTTTGATCGTTTGATTATTTCGACGGGAAGTCGTAGCGATTGGGCCAAAATCTTCGATCATTTCCCAACCTGGACCTTGCATGATTTTTGGCGCAAGACCTGCGATCGTCTCTTGATCGTGACCCACGGGAATCCAGCAGCATTAAGTCTCGCTGATCTTGCGGTCTCCATGGGACGCAAGGTGACGCTTGCTGTTGCGGGCTCGCATTTTTCGCCCAAGTCCTTGCCATCATTCAGGTATTTTGCGGACGAAGTACGGGCGCGCGGCGCAGAGATTTTGTTTGAAACACCCTGCATCGAACGCGACGGTGCGCTGTGGCTCAAGGACAGTCAGGGTTTGAAGGCCGTATCCGATTACGACGCTGTTCTGCCATTTGATTTTGGAAGCCCGGCCCTGCCGCAAATTGATGGATTTCGATCCCTGGCGCTCGACTATGATTTTGCAACCGGTTCACTGCGATGCCAGCCCGATGTCTATCTTATCGGCGAGTCTGCTGGAATGGTTTCAGCGGCCGAGGCAGAGCTCCATGCTCAGCTCCTCATGGATTCATGGTATGACGGCGCCGCCATCAGTGGCCTGCATTTTGAAGGACTTCCCTGGCGCTTTCACGCTGAATACGGATTGGGGGGCGTGGGCAAACCTTGGGCATTTTTCTCAAAGGATTGGCAGGAGCTTGATTTCAACCAACTAGGTTGGTCTTTTCTGCATGGTGAACGCGGCAAGCTTTGGTATATCTTCAATCGCGACACCCGAAAATTTGATGCCATTCACATCTGCCACAAGGAATCAGGACGCTTGATCGCCATGGCAGCGCTTTTGATCGACTATGCGGTGGACGACCCACGCTGGCGGCAGTTTTTCGTTCACCCCGAGGCCAGCGAGGTGTTTAAGCTACTGTGCTACACGGTAAGAGCTAAATACCCGCATAAAGCGCCCGTGGCTTATACCTCTCAGTTCTCTATTCCCGATCCAAGCCGGGCCCGAGAAAGCCAATTTTTCACCCAAAGTTTTTCCCAAGGTGAAATCCAACGTGGGATCATGGATCGCGATCCCGCCGGATTTTTTGCGTCCGCATTGGTGTTAAAAAGGCATGAACACGTGAAAGGGAGCGAAGTTCACCTTGCCCGCGATGAAAAAGGTGAACTCATAAATCCTGAGGTGAAAGGGTTTGCCTGCACGCAGACCGATGAAGGTTACCTTGTACGATTGGAAAACCAGATTTACCAAGTTCGGCTCAATCTGGATCAAAACTAAGGACCTAGTACCTTGTCAGGGACGATTTAGCTGAAGGGGTACTAGTGGGATGGGCAGCCAGAAAAATGGCCAAACAGGTTGGAGCCTATTTAAAAATGCTGGGTGTCCGGTATGATCAGGGCAACCTTGGAGCCGGAGCGTTCTCGCTTTTTGTTTGCCTCCTATGCTCATTGACTTTGATCGCTTGTCAGTCGAAGTCTGCAGCATCGCGAGAGACCAAACGAATGGAAAGTGAGGCCTTTCCGCAAACCGATCCTTCAGTTTCGGCAGCTGAGAGCAACTTGGATCCGTTACTCGATATTGCGGCCAGGCGGAGCTCTACGGGAGATTTGGTCTTGATCATGGATTTCAAATTTCCACAAACTCTAGCTTTAGCAAATAAAGGTCACCGAACTCGGGCTGCATCCCAGCAGTCGGCACCGATTGGGGCGGAGTCTCAGTCGGCAGCCCAGAGAGCGAACCCGCAAAAATCGGCACCTGTTAAATCCGGATCTTCCGTGCGTTACCAGCAGGCATTCGACTTTGGTACTCTTAATCCGGGAGGGCCAGGTTCTCGTTCATCGCAGGCGACTATCATTTCTGCATCGCATGCTCTTGACGAAGCTGGCGTCAGCACGATTCAGTCGGTTATTATTCGAGGTGAATTTAGTCAGGGTCGAGTCGAATGGCGCAAGGCTCTTTTTGATCATTTGAAGCAGTTTTTTGCAAAATTTCAGGTGAACTCCCTAGAAGTCGATGTCCCTTTCGATCGATTGCAAGTTATGAAAGACGAATTCCGCCAGTTGAAAACACAAACAAAGCTGAATACACAGGCTAAATATGGAGTAATCGGCTCCCTTGGTCAATTGCTGCCTCTTTCCGGTGATTCTTCGGTCAGGCACTGGTCTGTGACGGATTCAGGGAATCTTGGAGATTTTAAGTATCACGGCACGCCGAACCTTGATTTTGGCCCATTAACCCGTTCTTCATTACTCTCACTCAACCTTGATCGGCTACAGGCCAGCCAAGAATTTATGACGGTATTCTTTAAGGCTTTGCCGAGCAGTCTGGAAGACCTTGAGCTTTCTGGAAGCATAACCTCGCTCTCTCCGATTCGCGAGGTTTTTGACGGATTAAAATCAAAGACTCTCAAAGTCTTTGCGGCCTCTGAATGCTTGTTGGGCAACCTGCTGATAGACAGTTTTTTTGATTTCTTAAAAAACACGCCAACCCTTGAGGAATTGGAACTTCCGAAATTTGAAAGCAGCAGTGATAGCCGAGCCCAAATCACTTTTGCGTTAACCTCGTTGGGCGGCATGAAAAAACTCCAGCACCTTAAGATACCTTATCTTTTATTATCGAGAGATGTGTCTAACCTCATGGGCATCGTCGCGCAACTACCTGGATTGAATTCTTTGGATCTGTTCATCGATGCATCGGGGCTCGGCGCGCTAACAGAAGCTCTTAGCAAGATGCCCGACAAACTTAAGCAGGGGATTAGGATAAAACTTGAGATAACCGGGAATACCAACGACGAACTGGTCAAAGAAGCTCAAAAGGATTTGACGGATCTAGCGCAGCGTGGTGCCATTGTCATAATCAAGTAAGTGTTGAATGTCTTGTTTCCACTTTGGCTATACGGCTCAGAGTAGACAGCAACCTTTAAGGAACTCTATAATCGCAACCGTGAGTCGAAATTCTGCCTTGCACTTGGAGTAAATTGTGAACCAGAAAATGCGGCGGGCTCTTCAAATTTTGAGTCTTGTTAACGTCCTTTTTGTCGTATTTTCCTGTAAAACGAAAGACTCGTCCTCTTTAGACGAAGATATCTCTTCCCCTTCGGCTATAAGATTTGACAAGTATGAACGCAACGACGATGGATTCGCCTTGATCAGCCAGGAGCAAGTTCCTCTAACTCGGGCTGCTGCAATCAGCGACAATCCGCCGCCACTCCGTCCAGAACTTCAAGTCTATTTCAACCGGTATCGGATAGCTGCAGTTCGTTTTGATCAAGGTGGAAGGTTGATCAAAGTCGCAGACGCAACTCCCTTTGCAAAAGGCTGCTATCCATTTGCAATCGAAGGTAGGAACGGAATGTTTCTTGTGTCGGCGGTTCTGCCGTCTATGGATGATCTGCTATGGATCGAGGGAGATTCGTTTGACATTATCGCAAGCGGCAAATTATGCACCGATGGCAGTGGATTTATAACAAGCCTAAGCAATGAAAGCCTTACAAACACAGAAAATAGCCTCGAAAATATGAAATTAATCTTGTCTCAGAAGGGCCTGATCGCCGCTCCTGGGTTGTATGTAAAGGGACGGACCAATGCGACGTCAAATCAGCATCAGAATGGGCCGAATTCTCAGACAAAACCCGGTAGCAGGCGTGAGGACGCAGTAGACTCGCCAGACGCGGCCTCAAGGCAGGAAACCAATCAAACGGTCGTACCGGATACAACAAAACCACTTTCTTCAGTTCCACCCTCTAACTCAACGCGCAAAGGAAAAATCCGTTTTGGTATCCAAAAGGAATGGAAGAGTTTTCGGGACCGCTTTGGTGATGCCATCGAGGTCACAGGTGAGCGTGTCCCCGTTGATGATGGAGGCAATTTTGGTGACAGGCAGATCGGGAGGATATTAGGTTCGGCTACTGGCAAACCTGCCATTATCTTACAAGAAGGGGAGAAAATTCTGCTATTTACGCGCTCAAAACCAATGGGAGCAAAGAATTCCAAGGAAACAGTACTAAAGGGCGA
>CAZOSN010000195.1:0-8105 GCA_964582405.1 uncultured Oligoflexales bacterium
ACCAACGCAAAATCGTGGTCGGAGAGACATCGTACTTCTTCGCGGCTTCATCCAGAGGTGTTGCTGAACTGTTGCTACCTCATATCAATAAGATTCATTGACCTAATTTTGAAGGTCTTTTGACAACCTTGCGGGCTTTAGAGATATATCGATGGCCTCTAATTCGTATTAAAAAAGCAAAGTGCCAAAGGGATTGATAGTCCTCTGAATATTGTTTCTGCCACACAACATGATTTTCTCGATCACGTAACTTTAACGACCATAGATAGTGCTCATGACGAACTCTCGTGTGGAATCAGGCTATCGAGTTCTGGCCGCCAAACACTCCCGAACAATTTTTCAGGAGCTTGCGTTAAATTCAGGCGAGGTTCCAGCTATTTGGCTATCGTGCCTTCATCGCTTCTCTACAACAGTATTCGAGTCTTTAGGAGGATGGCATGACCTGAGAATTGATGACCTTGCGAAAATCACTTTTGTGCAGTGGAGCTTGAAAAGTTCCCAGATCATCATATTTATCTAATAGAAGGAAGAACGATGAAAGTTTTGTATAATAGACTTAGTTGCAAACTAGGATGGGTTGGTTCCCTCGTCATACTTACTCTTTCGGCAACCGCCGTGGCGAACGATAAACAACCGATTTCTGCTGGCTTGGATGCCAAAAATACGTCAAACCACAGTGCTCAAAATCGCGAACAGAAGCAAGCAACGATGGCAGTCGGTGGTGGATTGATGAACTTAGCATTTAGACAGTCGTTCCTTGCTGGCTATTTTTTAGACAGTGGCAATCTGGTTGAAGGTGGATTTGGACAGGCTCAATTGAGTGTTGGAGGGATTGGAACGCACTCTAAAGACTTCTTTGGTCAGCTTAAGCACTTTTGGAGCAATTCATTTTATAGCAATATCGGTCTTTCTTTTATTAAGCAGATTTCCAATAGCTCTTTTTCCATTCTAGATGGATTTGATGCCCGTGATACTTATAGTGTCAACAGAATTGCATTGTTCACCGGAATAGGAAACCGGTGGCAGTTTGATAGTTTCACTATTGGCTGCGACTGGGTAGGCTATGGAATAGGCATCTCCAAATCAAATGAAACTTTTCAATTGGGTGATTCGTCATCGGCTTCTTTTGCTCAACAGGATTCAATTCAAGAGCGAAGGGACAATGCCAGAAACGAGAGCCTACGTAACCAACTTTATCTGCTCAATTTGCATATGGGTGCATCCTTCTAGCTGTGAGATTCGAAAATCTTGGACCTAGTGGGCTGTCAACCCCCAAAATCGTCCCTGACAGCCCACTAGTTCAAAGTTGAACATTTTTTGGTTTTAGCAGGGCGAAATTATCTACCGCAATAAAAATAGTAAAGTGTCTGTTTTTAGATAGGCCACGGGCCTGAGGCAGTTACGATAAAATCCAGCGCTTCATCGAAGCGCTGGATATTCCTTGTTGAATCGCCTCAAAAGATTGGGCGCAACTGGCACCAGTTAGGCATTGGTTGTGGCAATGATTTCTTTCGCTGAAGGTTCAGCAGGACTCAGAGCAAACGGAAGCGAAGCCTGTGGCGGCATCTCTTGCTTTTTTGTTAGTCGGATAGATCGGTCCAATCGGAATCATGTACTTTTACCACATAGCCTTTTCCGCGCTTTAGGACGACTGTGCCGCTGTTTTCCCCGACATGCTTTGTGGTGGGCAAGTCGTTGAGCACTCTTTCCCATTCAAATTCTTGACTGTTTCCGAATGGATCCGTTCCCACCAAATTTTGGATGAGCTGAGCGAGGCTCAGGAAACTTGACGGCTGTGTTATCACGTGAGGTGCGGTTTTGTTAGACCATCCAGGACCAATTAACTTGACGCCAACGGGAACATGGGTAATTTTGGGGGTCGGAATTTCGCGCAATCCTGGAAGTTGGAGCTTATCACCCGCAAGTGCAGCGCCATGCTCAGGAATCAATACCAGGACCACACGCCTAGAAGATTTGCTAATCAGCTGAATTACAGACTGAAGATCATTCAGAAGGGACTTTGCTCGCATCCTATAGGAATCTTCTGTTGAACCGTCGCCGTCTCCTGAGATGAGGTGGTTTCCGTCGTGCAATGTAATCGAATTATAGAGCAATGCTACTCGATCGATCTGATCGGAATCTCGCTTGTTGAACCAGCTTTGAAGTGCTGAAAAATCTCGTACAATGATCGATCCGTCAAAGGCCTTTATCGAGGCAGGCAAAGAGTTGGTGAGAATGATCGGTTCGGCGGTCATTTGACCGTTTGCCTTGATGTCGTCGAGAAAACCGCCAAAAGCGCCATCGTGATTCAGGAGCAATTCGGGTTTAAACCCAGAATGAGCTAGCTGATTCATTAAGTAACAATCGCTAGAAGCAGGATCGTACAGGTTGGAATGAGCGGCTTGCCCACAACTTGCGCGTAGCAGACGAATAATTGCTGGCCCAGAATATGAGGTTACCGTATTGAAATCTTGAAAAGTGATGTCAAAACTCTGTAGCACCGGATGGTGGTCGAGGCCTACCACTCGTAAATCATCATAAGCTAGGGAGCAGACGCTAAAAAATATGACGTCAAATGGCAGAGCGTCAGGCGGAGGGAGTGATTCCGTTACTTTACGGGTATTTTCTGCAGCATGAAACGCGTCAAGCTCCACATCTGGCGTTTGTGCCGTTGTGATTGAGGTCGTGTGTGTTTGTGCGACTGGCGCAAACGTTGCCGCAGCGACTGGTTTTTCGGATTCTCGGCTGCGAGTTTGGTAGGCCGTCAGAACTAGAATCGCACTCACGATCACGCTTGTTCTCAAGATGTGATTCAGATACCAATAGGCAACAAGACTGGCAAAAATTATACCAATAGACTCAACGGATACCAGTCTTTTAGAAAGTTCAAAGAGATAGGGCAGAGAGAAATGCTTGATGTTGTTTAATCCTAGCATGACCTCGTTTATTGGTGGAAACCACGACTCATGATAGGCGAGGACTGTTGCGGCAATGGTTGCCGCTGTGAAATGGATATTTTTCCAAAAGCGGTGTGTTCGCGGTAGTAAAAGAAAGCCGACTAGCGCGAGGTTGCCAATGATGTGAAATTCCATTCTTCCGGTGTAAGTTAACCAAATTTTAGCGAGGAAATACAAATTGAAGATGCCATAACCCGGTGGTAGGACAAGTCTCGGTGCATTATTGGTCATTGTCGTTTCCTTCGTGTTCATTCGTAAGAGTCTAATATGGATCGGGGCCCCCTAAGGCGTGGGCTATCCGAAGTGGGATACCGGACATAGAACATGGCGGAAAGATCACGTCCGTCTTGGTCAGCTCTTAGCTCGAGTCCGGGTCTTAGGATAGTCCCTTGGTATTCAACGCCTAAGCGTCCGGATAGTCCGCGACTAGAGCTTCTTGAGGTATCTTCCTCATCCGAATGTGCTACAGAGTTTACGCTCGAAGCGCTCGAGTACGGGGCGATTGCGATTCGTCCGAGCCATTGCGAAAAGAATACTTTGAGATCAAGTGGCGAACTGACTGATTGGTAGCGTTGGGGGCTATAGTAGTCACCATAGCCTGGATCGTTGCTATTCATGTTGTAGCGGTAATGCCAGTATGCGGCGTTTACTCCAAGGGAGAATTCACCAGCTTCGGTATCCCACAAGCGAAAATAGATTCCCCCCATGGCTCTTTGTCTCTGATTTGAGAAAACTCTTGTACCTTTTAGGTCGGTGTTATCGAAGACGGACCAAATGCCAAAAAATTCTCCTTCGTCAAAGCCCAGCGTTGCCCGTAGCCCATCGCCGTGAATACCCCCTTGAGTAGAGCGTGATTCTGGCTCAAAATGTCCTGCATAGGATATGACAGAAGATGTGATAGGTTGTCTCTGCAAAGCTAGAGACCAATCAATCTTAGATTTTGTGGATTGTAGCCCAAATTTGCAGTAAGGGTAGCTGATTGTAAATGCCACGGGGGTATGCCCGCAGGCAGCGATGATACCTTGGGATCCTTGATAGGAAACAACCCCACTAATTCCTCGGTCTGATCGAGCGACGTCGTCTGAAGATTCGTTAATTTCGATCGTTGCTAATTTGAGATTAAGGCTACCGAATTCTCCTACCGCGCGCGCTTCTGAAAATAGTCCTCTGTAGGTTTGTATTGATGATCTGCCATAGCCGCGATAATGGGACACCTCTGCGCCGGCTACCGCTTGAGGTCTAGACATGGGCTCCTGGTGTTCTGGAATTGTAGTCCGCCCTGACCAGTTTTCGTTGAGAGAAGCGACCTTGATCCCGCGCCCATCCTTACCGGTTGCTACCCGCGGCGAGGGTTTTGCGCTTTCGGCCAGCGGTTCACTGTCGCTTCTGGAATGATGTGCCGGCAAATTTTGTGAAGAGATGGAATCAGAAATACGACTCCCAGGGTCGTAAGAGTGTGCGCCGGGTTTTAGTTCCTGAGGATCGGCATGCGACAGTGCATGACGCGAAACAACCCGTTTTTTGGTAGAGCTATTGCTGGGTGGTGCATTATCACGCGAGGCATGGGGTTTTGGTGCTCGCTCGACTCTGGCATGATCCTGAGCATCAGGATATCTGGAGTCGTCCTTCTTTTTGGCGATTTGTGACAGGCCGGCCTTCAAATCCGCGAGGGCCTGCCTAGTTTCGGAATCGTCTGGGAATCTCATTAGGTAAGTTTCATAGAATACCGTTGCTGCCCCGTTTGATTCGAGACGTGCTAAGGCTTTGCGCCACGCATTCTTTTGATTTGTTTTCATATAGCTGCATGTTGAAAGTCGAGCAAACCCTTGCAGGGCCTCATCTGGATGATCCTTTGCTAGATGACTCAGCCAGGCTAATTGAATTTTCTGGTCGTCTTTGTGTTGGTTTTTGAGTTGCAACAGTCCTTCGGTCACGCGTTTTACGGCTTCTGGAGTGTTGGTATGACTGAGCCAGGTCCAATAGGTTAGTTGGTATTCCGGCGATTCGGGAGGGCCGCCAAAGGCCTCATCATAGATTGAGAGAGCATCTTGGTAGCGCCCGGCAACAGCCAAAAGCTCGGCGTGGTTTATGGGTTTTTTGAGAGTGGTTTGGGCCAATATCGAACTTGCAAGTTCTCGCAGCGAATTGCTGTTTTTTTGGATCGGATTGAGTTTTTCAAGCATGGCGCGAGCCTCGTCTGGCTTGTGGGCGCGCAGCAGATCCCGACCAATAGCAGCAAGAACTTCGGGATTTTGATCATCAATTAGTTTTAATCGGAGAATAGTATCGTCCACCACATCATAGCGGTCGCAGCTTTCGGCAAACTTAAGCTGTGCCATGAGAGGGTCGAGATTTACTGTTGCCCAGGATGGCACCGATATCCCCAAAATCCATGCCATGACAAGGTATTTCATCGGATTACCCATTGTGGCTTGAGGTTAAAGTCGGCATCAATTTCGAATCGTCCTTCAAATGAGCCTGTTCCGAAAAGACCTAGGACCTGTGTGTAATAGGCGTCTGGAATAGAAGAAAGCGGATTGGTCTTAAGTCTATCGAGTTGGGCGCTCAGGGCATCGCGTTCTTTAGCTTTGGTAAAAAAAGGGAGTAAAGCTGCTGAAAACCCGAGAGGCCCTCTGCCGCTCGCCGACCCCTTAGCGGCGAATACCGATTCAGGTGGCAAATGGGGTGGTATGGTGAAGAGGTTTATCCAGGGTTTTAGCTTTGCAATAAGCGAATCCCGCGCTTCATTGGTGTCTGGCTCAAGTCCGAGCCATAAGTAAACTCTGATCGCATTGTAGGATCCGATATCGCTATAGATAGGATCTATAACAAACCCAGTCTCAGCATCAAAACCGATCCAGTCGACAGCGTGCCCGGAAGCAGTCCCCGCTTGAACGAGGCTTTCTGCTCCTTTGCGCATTGCCTTCCATTGCGAGTGATTTTTCTCGCGGTGGCGAAAAATAAACAGGGGAGCATAGCTGGGATTAAGGCGCCACAAGGTTTTACTTTCCTGGAATCCATAGGGCGCTGGCAATAACAGTCGGCCAAATCGGTCGGACGAAATGGTTTCGTGCCGAAGGATCATTTCGTAGAGCGCCTCAGCCCGTTCAGTATAGTGCGGTTTGTGCCAGAGTCGTCCCGCTTCGTCTAGCGCAAATGCCATCCAAAGGTCGGCATCGCTGGCTGAATTGCGGTCTAAGACCCCATATGTGCCATCCGGTTTTCGTCCCCATAGCCATGCGGGCAAATTGGTTTTGAGGCTAGCATTAGCTATATTTGCCTCGGTCCATCTGAGTATTTTGTCAAATGAGTTTTCGTCGTTGGCAACGAGTGCAAAAAACAATGCATAGGCCTGGCCTTCGGAGGTTGTCCGCTCATCAGGACTGCTGCGGTCGATCACACGCCCATCGGCTGAAACGTTGTGAAGTTTGAAAAGCTCCCAGAGCGGCCACGCTTGATTGGACGTGCTGCTAGACGCTAAGGTCATTGTCGCTAGAAGTAGCCATTTAGCCATGAGCCTGGGTCTCCAGGCGTCGCTTGCCTAACTGCTTAACTGTTACGCCGTAAGTTAGGGACCCGATGATGACCGTAATCAAGGTTAGGACGATGAGAATATAGGGTCGATCGCTAAAGAAAATCCATGCCCGCTTAATGAGGGGAATGTGGCCAAGTTCATACGTCGGGCCCACGCGGCTTGCAGTCAGAGACTCGCCTCTGAGAATCGTGCGATCTCCTCCAAAAAGGCGTCGCTGGCCAAAATCTATAAAGCTAAGCGAAGTTGCTATCAGGGCATCATCATCGTCGCCAACGATTGCTACGACGGATCTTTTCTTTGCTAAGGGGGATTCAAAACCAGCTACTCCTGCCACTTTGGTCGTGTTGTCTGCAGATCGCGGCACTTCCGGCATCGGCCAGTTATCAGGCAACGCTGTCCGGCCAATGATAAGAAAATTGTTGTCATTGTCTTTGGGGGTTGGGCCTCCGAGTCTTACTTGAATGCGGTAGGCAGGCAGACCGACTTCGGCGCTCATGTGGCCCACTGTGTTGAGCAACGTCATAATCTCAGATTTTTTAGGAGCTCTGGGCAAAAGCGCGACTGTGCCTGCTTGATCAGCGTATACGGTGAAAGGGTAACCAGACAAGGCAAAGGCACCGAGATCTGGCATGGTGATAAAGTGATTCTGACCCGAAATGTCGATGGTAGAGTCCTCGAGCACGATTGCTTCGTTAAGTTCTGGCTTACCATTCTGGCAGTGTTCGCCTTGCCAACGGTCGAATTGGAAAGTCAGCTTAAGTTGATTGTTACTACGGAGGCCAAGGCCTGGGATGTTAACCCTTTTCTCGAAATCCGGGCTCTGCGGTCCGACAAGATTTGCCTCTTCGGCTACAGAGCGAAGGCTCAAATCTACGCTTCTGTTTAGCGGTATTGTCTTTACGAGATGCTCGCCTAGAGCCACATCAAGGCGCACGCCATCGGGAGCGTTTGTTTGGGTATGCCGGATGCGCAGTTTTGCTGAGATTGCATCATAGCCCCAAAGGTAAAGATCGGGTGGCAGATTGAAGCTGATCTTGATTGGGTCGGGATTTTGGCCGACAGTTCGAAGCGAGCTCAGTTCGAACGGCATGATTTCAGCCAGAGTGGTTGGCCGATCAGGATTAAGCCAGCGTGGTGCATCAAATGGCTGGCGCATTGGTGGGCGCGATGCTTTCGGCAAGTTTGCTTTGCTGCCGGAAAGCGTATTCTGATGAAGGATGAAGCTCAATGCAGCCTGCTCTAATTCTTCGCTGCTATTGCCTTTAAAGACCAGTAGTTTGGCCAAAGGGTTGTTGGGATGATTGATGAATTCGAGATCTAAAGCATCACCTCGAGCTAATGGAGGTGGGGTTTCCTCATTGGTGCGCATCAAGACAATGCCGGAATTTTGGGGCAAGCTGTCGGTGACGACGGTGAATTCGACTCCGCGCCACGCAGCTTCCATACCGAGCCACGATGCAAGGAGTGTAGCTGCATTAATATCCGCAGCATCGGGGTGGTTAGGAATGCGAATATCGACCTTCACTCGCTCACCGTCGTTGTGATCAACAAACGGTGAAGGAAGCATGCTCAAGTCGTTGCGCTGTTCAATCGGTTGAGTAACAACAAGGACT
>CAZOSN010000196.1:0-8105 GCA_964582405.1 uncultured Oligoflexales bacterium
CTTGGGCCGAAGGCTCAAACAGCGGCTTGTCCGGACTCATCGCATGCTCCCCGGGATCCTAAAGCCCCTACTTTAGCCCGTGAAGAAACTCAAAACAACCTCAGAGCTTATTGAAGGGGGGTAAGTTTTTGGTTTTATCGAGGCGCCTCACGAGCGGAAGCGCAGCAGATGTGCACAGATAGGAGCAGTCAAAACGGGGTCCGCGCAGTGAAAATCAAATAACAACCCTTTCCAATCATGCTCTCAGATCCCTTTATCGAGCGACCTGGCAATGGCACGGATTCGCTCAAGACCCCGGAGCGGTAATTTGGACTCAGCCTCCTCCTTATTTTGAACAGGGGCGGCCTTTTTTGCTACCTCGATGGACTCTAAGTCGGGCAGCGTTAGGTTGAGTTCCAGAAGCCTCCTTGTTAAAACCCGCTGGTCGACCCCAAAAAATTCCGCCATCTGTGCTACGGATTGAAATTTTTCCACCGCGCGCTTGACCATTGCCATGGGCAGTAAGAGACACACCGCGAACTGATCACAGATCCTATCCTTTGATTCGGAAGCTTTGGTGCCATGCACGGCGTATCGCATTTGCGGTGACACGGTTTCTTTGACGCCGCTCACGGCCCACTCGCCACGCATAATTTTGTGCTGGATATGAAAGAAATAGTGACCAAGGAGATAGGCCAGTGTAAAAGATTCTTCTTCTTTATTTAAGGCGACCGTGGAGCTCAAAAACGCTGTGAGCGAAAATTGCCCTTTCTCGTCCTTGCCCAGCAGAGCAGATGTGCCACTGATCGGACTCGACTCGATCGGCAGTCCAATGCCTCGGTAGATCTCCCGAACATTAAGGATAGGAGCAAAAGTTCCGTCTCCGCCAAAATATTGTCGTACCATGCAGGCCAGCTTTTCGGTATCGCCGCTCTGAGCACATTCCGCGAGTCGTGGAAAAATGGCGATCATAATGGTCCTCCGCTTAATGTTTCCTGCATTTATTTTAACGCGACTTCTGCTCTGAGGGAAAACCACCTCTATTAAATCGCGGCAAGGAGTTAACTGAAGAGAAAAAATACACCCCATTAATATACTGATTTCAAAGGATAATTTCGGATGATTGAAGATCCCGGGAAAATTTCCGAAAGGATTACCAGAGACGATCAAGGGGGACCGATTATGAATGTACCTAAGTTTTTTGAGAAGCGGCAGAACCGCAGGCGACGTCTTACTGGCCTCTTGCCAGGCAAGATTACGTTTGAGAACTCTGACAGGAGTATCCATTGTCAACCGGTTGACACCAGCCCCGACGGTCTCGGAATCGTAACTAACCTGGTCATGAAATCTGGCATTACGGTGCTTCTGCATCACAACGAGGCAGTAATCCCTCTTACGGTTCTTTGGGGTCAACCCGACTTCGGCAAAAAAGATTTGTATCGGTACGGATTGAAATCTCAGGATGGGTCCATCGACATCGAGCAACTTTTTGTCGAAAGTGGCTGCCTCAAATAAGTTTAAAACCAACTTCTGAAGACCTCGAACACCTTATCTATCTAAGGATTCATTCTTAACTCAAATTTCAAAACTCCAATCCAAAACCTTGCCAATGGTGAGCGCAAAATTTGCCTCCTGACCTCCAAATCAACCCCGAAAGAAAAAAAATTGAGCCAAAGAATTTGTGTGTTCTTCCCTAACTTGAAAATTGAATGATATAATTATTCATGAAGGTATTGAAAACCCATAGAATTTTGGGTAACACTATTACTAACAAATTTTTTCCAGGATTGTTTTTCGTAGAGTAATTTTGAAATTCGTTAGGAGGTATCCCTTGGCTAAGAAGACAACAGCAAAAGCAACAAAGAAGAAAGCTACCAAAAAGAAAGCTACCAAGAAGAAGGCGACCAAAAAAGCAGCTAAAAAAGCTACTAAGAAGGCGACCAAGAAAGCCACCAAGAAAGCTGCCAAAAAGGCTACTAAGAAGGCGACCAAGAAAGCCACTAAGAAGGCGACCAAGAAAGCAGCTAAGAAAACTACTCGCAAAGCATCGACCAGAAAGAAAGCTACTAAGAAAGCTGCTTCTGATTCGGCATCATCACCAGAAATGTAGTCTCAGGGCTACGTTTCGACCGAAGGGTCATTCCGAGGACAGCTTTAAGCTGTCCTTTTTTATTTTGCAGCTCCGAAAATGCTTTCCCAAAAAGGCTCCGGAAGGAGGGATTATGACCAAAACTCGCGTCGGCATGCTTTTGCGCTTAGATTTTATGGCCACCTGGCATCGGCTCCGGTTCGACTGGGCTCAGGAGTTGATCGCCTTTTTATGTGCCGGAGTTCTGCTAGCGGTCTTTGGCTACATGGTTCATGACTTTCTCACCGACAAAATCGCAGGACTTGGCATGGGCATTCGCCAGGCGCTTACTTTTGGGGCGGCTTTTGGGATGGCGCTAGTGGCTGGATGCGTGATAGGGGCAGTACTGAGGAGACGAGCGAACCTAGCGGCCTTTGCAAAGACTCGTGGCGAATTTCCAGAAACCATAAGCCGCTATCGCAAAATCAGTCAGATCATCGTCGCGACCTTTCTCTCAGGGCTGGCGTGGGCTCTTATTTTTAACTTAGTGGGTTCAAACCTTGGAACCAATCAAGTCATTGCTACCCTAAGCATTGGAGCTATTGGCGCTGGCGCCGCGTATTTCCTTAGCTTTGCTGAGGATGACCGTGTAGCCACGGTTAGCACGCTTGATTTTATAGACTATAGCCGTTGGCGTGCTGCCCTCAAATTGAGGCTTGCACAAATCATCTGCCGAAATCGGACGTCTCAAATCTTTTGCGCCCTCGCTGGCCTACTGACTATAGCCAACATTTGGCAATCGATGAGAGGCGCCCCGCCGTTTATAAATGGAATACTGGCGATGGCGATCAGCATGCTGACTGCGTTTCCCTTGACCATACAGCTGAAGGAGGACCTGCAGTATGCATGGAGCGAGCGGCTTATGGGAATATCTCACCGGGAGTTTACTTTCTTCTATTATAGGTTGGCGGTAGCGCTCACTATACCCTACTTTTTCATCAGCCTCGCTGGGGCCTTGCTGCGCCCCTCCTTTGATGTAGCAAGCCTGAGTGCTGCTTTGATCGTCCCACTTGGCCCACTTCTTACGCCAAGTCTGATGTTTCAGGTCGAACCGCGCAAACCTCAGATCACCGGACTTGTGATCGGACTCGTGGTACTTTTTTTGGGTACCGGGCTCTTGGTCCACCCGGCAATGCTGGTGCTTGTCCCGATCACCATGTATTATGCTGGTCAATACCAAGAAGGTAGATACTACCGCGCATGAATGACCTTTAACAGAGTATACCTGATGCCGCATGCGTTAAGGATTGAAGGACTTGTCAAACAATACGGAGGCAGCCCCTACAGACTAGGGCCCATCGATTTAACGTTAGAGTCTGGTGAAACACTCGCGCTCCTGGGGCAAAACGGGGCGGGAAAATCAACCCTTTTCCAGCTTATCACCGGCAATATCGACCCGACTTCCGGCGGAATCTGGATCCAGGGTGAGAAAATGGCTTTGGAGAATTTCGCCCTAAAGCGCCGGCTCGGGTACTTGCCTCAGAATCTGGGCCTGCCGCGGTGGGTGACTGGCGAAGAAATTTTATCTTATGCCGCCGCCCTCTATGAGCTGCCCGACGCACGACGCGAAATCGAGCACCAGCTTGACTACTGGGACTGCCAGACATTCCGCAGCAGACCCCTTGGGCTCTGCTCGCACGGTATGCAAAAGCGTGTCGGCTTGGGCCTCTCGAGCCTTCATGACCCGGACATACTCATACTGGACGAGCCGTTTTCAGGCCTTGATCTGTATCACATAAAAAACCTAAAGAATCTCCTGCTGCACCGCCATAAGCTTGGAAGAACGACAATATTGAGCACTCACATTGCTCCCTATGCGGCCGAACTTTGCCAGAGGGCGGTGGTGATCAAGCAGGGGAGCATCAATCCTATCGATAAATGGCTTGATATTTCTGAATCTGAGCGGATCGCTGAGGTTGACCGAACCTTTTTCGGGAGAAGCTAACCATGGCATTGAACTATGTGACCTTTACCAAAAAATACTTCGTCCCACTCTGGTATTGGTATGCAGCGGGCTTGATATTCTTGACGGCAACCAATTATGTAACGGTGAAGACTCCTAATTTGGCCGGACAGTTCACCAATGCTGTCAATAAAGTCAACCCATCCGAACTCGAGACCCTCGCCTTGCAAATCATAGGCCTAGGGGTAGCACAGCTCATCTGCCGAACGCTATCGCGGGTTCTTATTTTTTGGCCTGGACGAGATATCGAGGCAAGGTCAAAAGTCGATATTTTTGCGTCCGCCACCAGGTTGCCGCAGGTGTATCTGGACAAATTTGGGGTGGGTGACCTTATTTCGCGGCTTTCAAACGATCTTGGGCAACTCCGGGTGTTTTATGCCTTCGGTATTTTGATGCTTCTCAACCTGACTTTGCTTTTTACTTTCACCATAAGCCAGATGTGGCGCACAAACCCAACGCTCACGACCCTTTGCCTAGCGCCACTTTGTTTGATGCTTCTTCTGACTCGTTTTATCATGCCCCGTCTGCAAAAATTCAACCGGCAGAACGCCGAGGATCAAAGCGATCTTACCAATCAAGTAACCGAGGCATTCGTCAATATCCATCTAGTCAAGGCCAATGGTGCCGAAGAGGCTTTCAGCCGGAGGATCGATGAAAAAATCACGAAGGTTTATGAGTCGAGCATCAATCTGATCGGCACGCGCACCGTGCTTTTTCCTCTGGTGACCTGCCTTGCTGGTGTCGCGCAGCTGGCAGTCCTTTTCTGGGGAGGACGCGAGGTAATCGAGGGCCGGCTTATGGTCGGCGACATTCTGGCTTTCAATGTTTACCTGGCGGTCCTGGCATTTCCTCTGACTTCACTCGGCATCATTATTGCCGTCTACCAGAGAGGAAAGACTTCGCTTAGCCGGCTGGACGAAATCGCCTCTGCCGAACGTCAAAAAACCCAGCCAGCTCAAGATCTCAAACCAACCAGCGCGGTCATCGAGATCCGAAACCTCCAGTTTGCCTACCCGGCGGCTGAGGTCACCCTTCAGAGAGAAAACGCGTTGAGGGGTCTCTCGCTGACCCTTAAAAAGAACGAAAAAGTTGGCCTTTGCGGCCCGGTTGGATCAGGAAAATCCACACTCTTTAGCGTCATGACCCGCTTATACGATGCTTCCGATGGCGAAATCTTGCTTGAAGGACGCAACATATTGACCATCGAACCTGAACTGGTGCGCAAAAAGATCAATTACGCGCTTCAGGTGCCTCATTTTTTCTCGGACACGATCGAGAACAACCTCCGCTTCGGCCTGCACGAGGTTACTCAAGAACAATTGGAAGAGGCCTGCCGCAAGGCTTGCATCTATGATGATATCGCGAATTTCCCTGATCATTGGCAGACTCAGGTGGGCGAAAAAGGCGTGCGGCTATCGGGAGGGCAGAAGCACCGGCTGGCGTTGGCCCGCCTCTTTTTACGCGATGCTCCGGTGTGGCTGCTCGATGATGTCTTGTCGGCCGTCGATGCACCGACCGAGGAGGCCATGCTAAAAGCGATTTTTGCCGAAGACCGCACGCTGCTTGTGGCATCTCACAGACCTCGACCGCTGGAATTGTGCGACCGGGTCCTCCTTATTAGAGATGGCGCAATCCACGACGAGGGCAAATTCCGGGAGCTTCTGGCAAGGCATCCCGAACTCCAGGCGGAGAACTGCATCCATGAATGATAATATCCGCAGCTCGATGGACGATTTTCGCAATATGCGCAAATTATGGCCTTATCTTAGGCCCTGGAAAGGTCGGATGATCTATGCCTGCCTTTTGATACCCATGATTCTTTTAACCTCAAGCGGAATCCCCCTTGTGATCCGCCATGCGGTCGATGATGGCATGCTCAAAAAAGATATGAGTGCCGTGGCTCATATGGCTATAGCCTTCCTCGCCTTAGTGCTTATGGAGTATGCATTCCGAGCTGGCCAAACCATGCTCATGGCAACGTCGATACACAAGATGATCCGGTCGCTCCGTGAGGTTCTAGTCCGTCACATCATCAAGCTATCCTCGCGCTATCATGACAAAAATCTCAGCGGCGCGCTGGTTACGCGTGCAACGAGCGACTTCGACAATATGAGCGAATCGCTAAATCACGGGATTCTGACAGCTGTCGTGGATGTCGCCGTTGTGGTGGGCGCGATTTTTGGCTTATTTTACCTCCATTGGCAGCTTGCCCTAGCCGTAACCCTTATCATGCCTTTCATTGTCCTCTTTGTAATCGTGACCAGCGGGGCCATGAAATCAACCATGCTCTTGGCTCGCGTAAAAATAGCAAGCCTCAATGCCTACACTCAGGAAAGCCTGATAGGAATGACCACGCTCAAGCTCCTCACAGGAGAGGGCAGTGCCGCCAAAACCATCGAGACCAAGGCCGTGGAATACCGGGACGCTCAGATGAAAACCGTGATCCTTGATGCCGCAATGTTCGCGGTTCTGGACGGCGCGGCATCGATCACCACGGGGATTTTGCTGTGGCTCGCCATAAGTCCCAAGCTTGAAAGCCTGGGTATGGGCGCCATCAGCCCTGGAATCCTGGTTGCGTTTGTCAGTTATATCGGGAATATTTTCGATCCACTGAAGCAGCTTGGCAGCAAAATGGCCATGATGCAGGGCGCTTTTACGGCGATCGACCGGATTTTTTCGGTTCTCGAGACCCAGGAGTTTATCAAGGGTGATCTGCCCCTTCAAACCTTGAGCGGTCATCTGTTCTTTAAGGACGTATCTTTTAGTTACGATGAAACAAAAGAACACCGGGTCTTAAAAGGAGTGAGTTTTGATGTCGAGCCCGGAAGGTCGCTTGCGATCGTGGGCCGCACAGGCTCTGGCAAATCCACCATCATAAGGCTCGTAAGCAAACTCTACGATGGGTATGAGGGCGAGATTGCCATCGACGGCCGGCCGCTCAGCGCAATCGATGAGATTTCTCTCCGCAAGCAAATTGCCATTGTCCCGCAAGATATCACCCTGTTCGACGGAACGATCGCCCACAATATCTCGATGGGGCATGAGGGGATAACCGCGGAAAAGATCGAAGCGAGTGCGAGATTGGTGGGAGCCCATCAATTCATTAAAGAGCTTCCTGGGCAGTACAGCTATCAGATCACCACAGCAGGCTCCAGCCTCAGCCATGGCCAAAAGCAGCTCATCGCGTTTGCCCGCGCCTTGGCAAAAGATCCCAAATTAATCATCCTGGACGAGGCGACCTCAAGCGTCGATCCCGCATCGGAGGCTATGATCCAATCGGCGATCAAAAAAATCCTGCACCGCCAAACCGTGATCGTCATAGCCCACCGCCTATCCACCATCGAAGGCTGCGATGAAATCTTGGTCCTTGATCATGGCAAAGTAATCGAGCGGGGAAATCACCGAGAGCTTCTCAATGCCTCGGGGGTCTATGCCGGAATGATCAAGAGCTTCCAGGCTCCCGTCACGCCTTCCTAAGGGGAAGGGACGGCCTTGGACCGCCGATCCTCAAAATTGGACGAGGTACTTGTTGACAGCCAAACTTTATTTTGGCAAAACTCTTTCCTCAGTACCTGGGGGTATAGCTCAGTTGGTTAGAGCGACGCGTTTACACCGCGTAGGTCTGGAGTTCGAGTCTCTATGCCCCCACCACTTTATCTTCCTGTAATATCAGCACAAAAATTAATAAAGAGACGTCGCCGCCATCGATCCAAGCAGTCACGTCAAATATCAGGCAGAGCCAAAGATGAAGTACGAAACCTCAGGGGGCCGTGGGCCCCCAATACATAAAGTTACTTGGTGTAGGTGCAGTTTTCCCAGAATTTATAAACGCCGGTGTCACCCCCGACTTCCCATTCGCCCTTCTGGTCCAGATTAAACTGCAGCATCTGGTCATTAACAAGTCTCAAGTCGACCGTAAAGGTACCTTTGTCAAAAAAGTTCATACCTGTAAAATCCCGGGCGTCAGAATTTCCCTGGATACGGAGCCCATCCCTTTGGCTATTCCAGTCACCGAACATCCTCTGCCCAAATGCG
>CAZOSN010000197.1:0-8055 GCA_964582405.1 uncultured Oligoflexales bacterium
CTTCGCTGCGTGGGCCGCCCCAGGAGCCACAGCGAGCCACCTGAAACCATTTTCAAGCGCCTTGGCCCCCCTTCCTTCGAGCGGTAAACTCGGTACGGCAGTCTCAGAAATCGGGTTGCCAAACGCATCACCTAGCCCTTTAACTAAAGCCTTGACCATGCTGTGATACTGTAACTGGTCTTGCCTCATATGCGGCCTGGGCTTAGCCTGATTGCGGCCGCGCAGCGAGGCCTGCCAAATAAGTTTTACACGAGCCCAGCTGTTTTTGCGGCAGTAGACGACCCTGGCTCCCGAAAGCCGCCCCAATTTGTACGCCAGCATCATCGATCTAAGGTTGGTTTGTAAGTCTACGACAAGACCAATCTGTTCCCCCGGAGCCAAAAGACTAGTCGTCGAGGAGTCGCTGGTTCCGATCGGATGACATGAGATTTCGGGATAAGCCTCCGCGATCAGACTAAGGGTAGGTTCACGACCTAAAAAAATTACATCGCCGCTAAGCTTAAATTTACGTAAAAGCGCCAGGCATGCCGATGAAAGGATTACATCACCGATGCTGCTCGAACGGATGATTACTATTTTCTGTCTCAATAAAACGCCCAAATTTGATGCTCACCTTACACACGGTTAGCGATTGAATTCCTAAGCCAAGCCTGTTTTTTGATAAAAATCCAAACCTAAACGCAAACAACCATTGAAACAAGTTCTTATCTCGCCGTCAAACGAGATCGAGGAAAACATTGCCCAAAACAGTAGTTTTCAATCTCTCATTGGCAATTGGAGGATATGTTAGAATGAATTCGGGCCTTATCTTATTTCGCAAGCATTGCATAAGGATCTGAGCATGCGGCACGAAGATCAAGTAAAGATTCCAAGTAACCCAAACCCAACCCAGCGCAAACCGCTCCTCAGCGTCATCTACTTTATCGATTCCAACAAAACCCATTCATTTAAGATCCCGGTAAAAACAAGTATATATTTAATTATGATCCTTGCTGCCTTTACCGGCTGGGGCGGCGTCTGTTCGATCTTCCTCTATCAGCAGGTACAGAGGTCACATTCAAAACAAGCTTATATAGAAAATCTTCGCCAAATCATTTTCGATTACCAGGTCCAGTACGACCAGGTTTACGAACGGACCTACCCCAAAGAGCTTGAAGAGCCAACCCCTGCAACGGCTACCGCAGTGGTTGCTCAGACTAACCCCATTAACGTATCTAGCGAAACATCGCAAACCCCGGTCCAATCCACTCAAACTTCATCTGAAAAGCTCTCTGCCACACAGATAAAGCAGACCCAGCCAGCTTCCATCTCAATCGAAGCCATTAACCCCGCTATCAACGAGGATGCACTAGTCCTGGCTTTTGGTATCCGCAACCAAATCAGCCCTAGCAAAATCGATGGCAATCTCTGGGGCGTTGCAGCATTTGAAACCAATTCAGGCAATATCATCGAAATTTCGGCCCCACGAGGACTAGAAAATCAAAGTCAAGCGTACCTCTTAAAGAATCTCAATAAGACCGAACCATTTAGCATCAAGTACTACAAAGAAAAAGTGTTCACCTTTCAAAAGCCGAAAGAGCCGGGAAAGTTTAGCAAGGTAACGATTTTTGCAGCAAAACATGGTCATATCTATCCGCTCAAAATTCTAAATCGCGATGATCTTTTGAAAAAAGACTTTGCCAAAGCTTCCTCAGCTAACCCTAAAGAAGAAGCTCAATGATCGATTCATTCGACTCCTTTTTTTTCGGATTTCTGATCACTACTCACGCGCTGTTGCTCGCCATCTCGTGCACCACCACTCAAATTCCTGAACCTATTGAACTGCAATCTCCGGTTGTATTCATCGAGCCAAGAACACTGCTACCATTTTCGGTCAAGGATCCCAACAATACGATCTTCAGGTCACCAACAAAAATCCGACTGCCTGCTCAACTTTTTGATATCTATGAAATCGCGAAGCCAGAAACCTATGTCCGAAGCGGACCAGATACTACCTATGCGTTACTTCCTACCATTTTAGAAGCGCACTCTACGGTTATAAAACTTGCCTCTGTCGGCATTTGGACCAAGATATTCGATCTCCAAACTTCACTGCAAGGATGGGTTCACTATAAGGTACTGAAGAATCTGCCTGACTATCCTGCAACAATCGAAATCGACCCAAATAATTTGCTACGCCGATTTATGAAAAAAAACTCGGCAACAGCCTATAGCTATAACGAAAAAACACCAATATTAGTCGATCTTCCTAAAGGGACCGCCTTCTACACTCTCAAGGAGAATCAGGATAAGATACTAGTAATTGTTGCCGAGTCCCGATCAATCCTTTGGATGGCTAAAAAGGATATATTATGAAGCCTATCGTTGGTATATTAATAGCAACCTTAACTCTGCTCTCAGCATGCCAAACGACTATTTCCGGGACCATTCGCGACGAAACGGGCGATCCGGTATATACCGATGGTAAAGTCAATGTCACCTATCTTACGGATAATGGCCAAACCACCTACATTCTCGATATCGCAACCGATGGAAGCTTCAGCACAGACAAAGAATTAAAGCCAGGAGAGTACCTTGTCGAGCCCCTCATACCCGGCTATGAGTACGGCTCTTCACGAATCACGTTAGATAGCAGCCAAACCTTAGTTTTCAATGTCAAGAAATTGGCGCTCCCCAAAATACCAACCTTCAAAGCCAACCCCGATGTCAAACTCGGCAGAGGCGAGGGTACCGCCACCATTACGCCACCAATGTTTTAAGTAGCCTCCAAGTCTTCAAGGAGATGACCATGAAACGCTTGATGATGACGCTAGCCATAGTGCTGGCGGCTAACCTGTCCTGCAAAGATCAGAACGAAGTTACCCTTAAGTTTACCGTCCAGGACAACCAGCATGCGGCAATCTCAGACGCAAAAGTCTTCGTCAATGGTCAATTCATTGGCGCAACCGACGCACAAGGCATACTGCAATCTATTCAACCCTTGCAGAAAAATTCTAACGCCAAAATCGAAATTCGCAAGGAAAGTGCCAAATATTACTACGCCCCATATTTCGACAATTTTCTCGTCAATACTGAAGACGCGATGGCCCTAAACCTTAAAGCCACTCTATATTTTGTACCAAAACCAACCCCCGAAGATCAGGCGCTTGCATCGTCAGCGACAAACACCCCCGCTCCAGAAAAACCTGCGGAAAACTTTGCAGATTCGAAACCAACCACCGAGCCAGCAAAATCTGAGCAGCCTCCCGAACCTATCAAAATCCCTGATAATCTTGCCGAAATGGATCAAGACGAAGAAGCAGATCAGACTAGCGAAAATAAACCCGCAGAGAATTTGCCCCAAGCGCAGGCAGATAACTCACCTTCAAATCCCGTAAGAAATAGAGAGCCTCTACCGCCTAAAACCAAATTGATGATACGCGATGAAAAGCCCCTTGATTTACCTGCAGATACTGTCACGGAAACTAAATCTGAACCTCCTTCAAACGCCACTATTTTTTCGATCTACGCGGAAGATAAAGGCAATCCTATTGCCAATGCCGTCGTCAGTTATGGCTACACGGACGAGGGTAATTTAATGCCCGGGTGCACTACTAACGCACGAGGCCGATGCGTTATCCGCTTTGCGAGCAAACCACTGCTTCCGGTCACTTTCCATATTGAAAAAACCGGCCATCAATCTACAACGAGAATGACTCGTGTTACCAACCAAGGCAAACTAAAAATTCAAATGCCAAAGGGCCAATCCTTAGAAATCCTTGCTCTTACCCAACGATCGAATTATACGCGTGGACTAAGCAATGTTGAGGTTTTCATCCAGGGAAAGCGTCAAGGAATAACAGATGAATTTGGTCACTTTTCTTACTTCCATAAAGGTAAAGATGGCGATCTCATCGAAGTGGTTCTCAAGCCACAAAGCCACCTTCCAGACAACTACACCACTGATCTCGTGATGTCCGGGTCCATGACCCTGACGAAACACTTCACCACAAAATTGCCCCCAAAAATCAAGATCGCATTAACCCCAACCCATGCCAGCGGCGACCTGAGTTCGCCCTACGTTTCTAAGATGCTTCTCAAAGCTGACAAAGAAATCGCAAAACTGCTTAAGGCCAACCTTCTCAGCAACCAGCTATTCCAGGAAACCGCGGGCTCTTTCGTGCAAAAAAAATCCAGCGAACTTGGAAGAACCATCACCGATCTTTTAAAGTCAGGTTGGCGAGGAACTCCTCTGGAACAACAAGTCGATGCGCTGCTGCAGCCAACGATAATTTTTGGTGAAGTCCCATCTCTGGAGCTCGCCATCGTGGGCAGTTCAGGAAACATCATCGCAGCCGCAAAAGATGCCATCACATCTCAAGACGACACAAACGCTTTTGCAAGAGCTACTGCCGATATCGCGCTGAATCTCATTAAGACCTACCCATTTGAAGGTGCACTCATTAAAAAAGTTGGCGATAAAATTACAACCAACTTTGGCACAAGCCTAGGAATTCCGATAAAAAAGGGTGATACTCTACTTCTATACGGAAGCCAAGCCGATCGCTACGGCAAAAACCGTGACTTCAAAAAACTCGGACTCGCAGTTGTCGAAAATGTAGGCTCTGATCAATCGACCGCGACCATCAAACAAATTATCCCCAGAGCTTTGCCGGGCTCCGGGGATTTGGTCGTCTTAAGCCATAAAACTATTAATCTTCCCCAAACTCCTGCAAATCTGGTAGACAATGCACCAGATCAGCCCGTTCAGCCCGCTGGGGATATGACCGAGATTCGCGTCACGGGTATTCATAAAAAACAATCGGCGGCTGTGGCCCAAGCCAACGTCTACATGGATCAAACCTGGCTCGGCGCAAGTGATGAAAATGGTCGACTTTTCGTACCAAAAGATGAGCTGGCTAAAGGCGGCATGCTTCGTGTGATCAAAACCGGCTACGGAGATTTCACGCGAGAAATCACCAAACTTGGTCAAAAAAAACTCGAGATAAAACTGCAGCGCAGATACGCCTTTGTCACCATTTCAACTACACCAAATGACGCACTTGTTGTGATCGATGGCCGTGAAATCGGTAAGACCCCTGTAACCGAACCTATTGAGACTGATTCGGGATTCGTCAAATTATCCATCAAGGCTCCGGCCGGATACAAGGATTACACAACTGTCTTGGAAATGGATCAAGGCACTCTCGATCTAACAGGCCCTCGTTCTATCAATCTTGAGCAGAATCTGCTCGGACCAATCGAAAGTCTTATTGCCCAGGGTCTTTACGACCAAGCTTTGGATAAAATTGGTAAAATACCAGTTGATCATTCAGACTATCTGTTCGCTCAAGCAATGGCGGGGGAAATCTATTTAACTATTCAAAATCGACCTCAACTTGCCGCCAAAGCCTATGGAGAAATCACAAAAAATCCCGCTGTTCAATCGTTCAGCGACAAGCGCTTCATTAGCGCCCATATTAACGAAGGCCTCGCGCTTGTTTTGACGGCCGAAACCTTCGGTGCCGACCAAAAGGAATTAGCCCTCGCTCACTACAAAAAAGCCGCCGAAATTCTCGATGGTGTAACACCTCACCTTCGATTCATAGCAGCTGATGACTATAACAAGGCGGTTCAAAAAGTCGCCTACTATAGGGCACTCAGCCTGCATCGCATTTGGCTGCAAACACAAAATCCCAGCATCCTTGCTCAGGCCAATGGCGCCTGGCAGAATTTCCTAAACCTTGATTTTGCTGAGAACGAAGCAGACTCGTCTGAGCGCCAGCTCCGCAAAAATGCAGAGGTATTTCAGAAACAAGCCGAGACGGCACTCGATCACCCCAAACGAACAGAGAAGCTCTAGTGCGAAAACGTTTGTCATATGAACTTGGGGCCGGCCTTGCTCTTGCAATTTCTGCTGTGGGCTGCGCGCTTTTTCCTCCTTGGTCGCACGAGGTTCCACTCACAACTTTTGCCGCGTACGACGGAAAGTATTTTCCAACGTTTATCACCGATTACTTCGATCATGCAGCTCGCTTTGAGCATGACTTTCCCACCGTGGGCATCGCACGCGATGGAGTTAAATTGGTTCAGATCCGAAGTTTAAATCATGGAAGCGCTCATCACAATGAGGCCAACCTCAGCTGGTCGGCAGATGGTGTTTACTTAAGCTACGAAGTCGAGGATCAGAAATCTCGATCAATAAAAGTCAAAGATCTCATGGGCAACTATTCCAAGGATCTCGCCATACTTTCAAAAAATCGCACTCCTTTTTTTGACAGCATGTTCTCACGAGAGATCCAAACCTTTAACGCTGGTTTAAGCTGGTCAAAGGACAGCACAAAATTCGCATTCATGTCCAACGGTGGCAATGGCGATTACAATATTTATCTCGGCGCGATCGGAATCAAAGAGCACGCCGTGACCGAGAGCCCAACCAAAGACGGATTTGCAACTTGGTCGCCAAAATCCGACGAACTAGCTTTTGTAAGTGCCCGATCGGGTCGGGGCGATATTTATTTGCTTCATGTCGACTCGCATGAACTCACCAGGCTGTCTTTTTCGCCTGACATGGATATTTTTCCGGAATGGTCGCCCGACAGCAACAACATAGTTTTTGCAAGTGGGCAGTCCGAAAAGCATAACCTCATGATGGTGTCTAGATCAAACCGCAACAGCTGGGAAAAGCCCAAGGTACTCACCAACTGGCCTCACAATGATCTCAGACCAAAGATAAGCCCAACAGGCGAGTACATCGCGTTCTATTCAGACTCAAGTTGGGTCAATGGGGAACGAACCTGGAACATCCACGTCATTCCATTCCAACCTGATCGAACGTTTGCGGCGGTTGACCTCCGTCCAACTGTTGTGGCACGCAATGTTGTGGTCGACCTTAATACAGGACCAGCATGGTCTCCTGATGGTAAAAAAATCTTCTACGTAAAGAAAGATGCTCGTCTCATGAATCCAATATGCGCCTACGACCTGTTTACTGGGAGTCTCTACCGGCTAGATACCGATACCAAAATGAATCGCGATATTCTAATCTCAAAGCTAGGAGTTTTGAGTTTTCGCGCCCAAGTCGGCGTCTGGGACAGGGTATTCGTAGCACTTACCAACCAGGGTTTGCAGCTCCAAAAGACCCAAAAAGCACAATCAATGATTCACTACCTCGATTCTGGAGACGATCATGCACTGTAAAACTCGAATTTTCTTAGCCGCCGCGGTTACTTTTAGCCCAATTCTTCGAGCAGACCCTGAGGACGCTTCCACCATGACCTATGGTGAAACAACAAGACTCGACTCATATGACCCCTATACCTCACACGAAGCTTCGGGCCACCGTCTGGCGGATCTGCTGTTTGATTCGCTGGTCGTTAATGTTCCGGGCGGGGGCTATAAGCCCCATTTAGCTGAACACTACACGATCGAAAACAACGGTTCTCAGGTTCTAATTACGCTTCGTCACGGCGTAAAGTGGCATAAAACCGCAGAACAAAAGCCGATCTATTTGTCCAGTTCAGATGTTAAAACAACCGTGAAATTGCTCAAGAGCGAAACCAGCGATATACCCAATAGGGACCGGTTCGAGGCCATTAAGCAAGTGGTGCTAATCGATGACAATCAGTTTCGAATTTTTTTCAGTCGCGCACTTACCGACCCTCTCAAACTCTTGACCTTCAAAATTTTGCCTGACCATATCCTTCGAAAACACGATGCCCTAAAACGGATCGATGATTTTGCAAAGGCACCCGTGGGAACCGGCCCCTACATTCTTACCGACACCAACGGTCAAGGCGAGGCCCTTCTGATTGCTAACTCCGACTATTTCCTCGGTAAGCCAAAGATTGAAAAGATTGTGATGAAAAGCTATGCCGATCAAAATATCATGGCTCAGTCTCTGATGTATCATTCACTAGACATCGCAACCTATGTCAGCCCTCGCGATCTCAACGAGGTCATGGGCGATCGACAAATAGGGGTTATTCCCTATGACGCGCTTTCTTTTTCATTTTTGGCGATGAACAATGAAACCCCATCTCTGGCGGATAAAAGAGTTCGACAAGCAATCAACTT
>CAZOSN010000198.1:0-7879 GCA_964582405.1 uncultured Oligoflexales bacterium
CTAGAGCTTGGGGTATTTTCCGCAGCCGAAGTCGATTGCTTGGGACTTGATATCCGCAACTACCTAGAAGATCCCGATGATCCCGACAGCTTGTATGTTCTCAAACACGAGGGTCGACCGATCGGATTCATGCAGTATGGTCCGCTTCCCATGACCGAACAGTCCTGGATGCTGTTTTGGATTATCATTGCCCACGAATGGCGAAGCTTTGGTTTGGGTGGCATGCTTATCCGCAGCATGGAGTCAGATATTAGAGAGCACGGCGGTCGCCTCGTGTTTCTTGAAACAAGCGACAATGATGACTACCATGCGGCGCGAAGCTTTTATAGCAAGCATAACTATGATCTAATCGCGACCCTTCCTGATTATTATGGCCCTAATCACAGCAAGTGTGTCTATCGCAAGGATCTTCTGCGCAGCTAGTGTGGTGAATCAGCAAATTCTTTCACTACCCTGCTTCCCGGTTCACCCGTCGCCAAAAGCTAGAAGAGCACCGGGGATCTAGCCACGAAAGAAATTCCCCGAGTCTTGGGTAGGATGCGCGGAATGCCCGTGGGGACATGACGCTATCTTTGGCTGGGTAAAACCGACCGCCGTGTTCCAATACCTCATCTTCTAGTTCGGCAAAGAGCTTGCCGGTTTTTGCGCCCCGGTTTGGAAAATCGAGAGTAAGCGTCGTGCCGGCCATTGGGAAGGATAGTATCCCGGGTGACGGCAGTGAGCCAAAGGTTTTAAGGACCGCTAGAAAAGATCCCTGCTGAGATGAACGGATACGCGCTAAGATTTTCTGAAAAGCCGCTTCTTCACCGGGCGGAAGAACAATTTGATATTGAAAGAATCCCCGCTTGCCATAGATCCTGTTCCAGTGATGGATGGCGTCCAACGGATAGAAAAACGGTTCGTAGTGTTGCCGCATGGTTTTGATTTGCCCTACGATGCGATTGTAGTAGAGCTTATTGAATGCCTTCATCGTCAGTGGGTTTAGGGCCCATCCGGGGAATTCAATGGGCACGAGAAGTTTTGGATCCCTATGCGGTTTGAGCTCGCGCGATTCTTTCGAATGATTGCCCCGAATAAAATGCCCGCGGTCTTGAGTCTGCATGCAGTCAAACCATGCGACCGTGTAGACGAAATCTTTGTCGGACGCTTCACTCAGTTCTAGAAATTCTTCGAAACTCTTGAATTTAACGACCTCGGCATCGATGTCAGATGAGGGGATTTTCAAAAGCTGGATATCAATCCAAGTCATAATTCCGGTTAGGCCCAGTCCACCAATGGTCGCCGCAAAGAGTTCGCTGTTCTGCGTCGGCGAACACACGAGACGCTCTCCAGTAGATCGGATCAATTCAAAAGAAACCACATGGCGGCCAAACGTCCCCATGCTGTGGTGATTTTTTCCATGAACATCGTTGGCGACGGCACCGCCGACGGTTACATATTTTGTTCCAGGAGTTACCGGCACAAAAAAGCCCCTTGGTACGGCTTCCTTTAGCAGAGTATCAAGGCTCATGCCTGCAGCGCAGCGAACCAGGCCTAAATCCCAATTAGCGCCGAGAAAACGGTCAAATCCCGTCGTGATCAGAAGGTTGGCGCCTTCGTTTAAGCAGCTATCCCCGTAGCTCCGTCCAAGCCCATGGGCTAAGATCAATCCAGGTTCGTCAAACGCCCGTGCCACTTCGGTAGACCAGTCAGCATGGTGAAGCTTTTGTTCGACGCGGAAATAGCGTCCCCAAGAGTGAATTTGCATACCTTAAGCCCCGTCGGGTTATTTTTTGAGCAAGTAGAAAAAATCTCGGTTGTCTGGATACCCAATAAATCTCGGAACATTACCCTTGAACCGTTCGTCTAAGATACTCATTCCCTTGACTAAATGCTCGGGGTATTTTGCAGGATCGCCAGGTTTAGAAACATAGCGCGCAAAGTAAGTATGCTCGAGGGCATTCATATCCATATGGATAGCATAGTCGCATCGGTACGACTGAAAAACGCGAGCCATCGCATTGGGAGTCACCGACGAGAAGTAACCATAGATTAAGAAATTCTTACCATGGTAATTTTTTGCGCACATCCCGGCCCGCAATGTTCGCTGCTGGGCATGCTCGTTGCCCGACCAATTGCCAAGCTGCCAATCCTTGACAAATTGTCCGGGGATACCGGCTCCTCTAGCTGAGTCCCATTCGATAATCGGCACACCGTTTTGTCGCGCGTAGCGCACCTCAAGGCGATCGACATCATCGTGGTCTTCCCAGGTTTTCACGGTAACTTTGCCGCTGCGGTCTATGACAATAGTGGAAAGTCCTGGTATCATCCGGCTAAAGACCACTCCGCTCTCTACAAATCCATAGTGCGATCCGTTGTTGGTTGCGGCAAAGGTGCCCGCTCGGAAAGCGCTGTGGTCGCGCTTAAACCCGCCCGTGAAGGTGACCACAACTCTCTTACGGTCGATGGGATTGATAAGACCCGTGCGCACTAAGGGGCCGGCGTTGTCAAATCCGTCTGGTCCCGGGGCATTGGTCCTTACGCCAGACTGTGCCCGAAACGACCAGTCTAAGCGAGGATGTTCGGTTCCAAGCGCAAAATGCATGTCAAACATCCCGATATCAATCGCAGCAAGGTACACCACAGCGGAACTTTCGACGCTATCGAGCACATTGACCCGATCAGGAAACGACTGGATTATTTTGCCATCGACATCGCTTGGCCGGATCACGCTGACGAACATGCCGCTCTGATCCTTGACCTCATACCAGCGCCCGACAAAGACGTTGCCGCCTTTTTCGGTGCGTTCCAGCCGAAGCCCCAGTTCTTCGGGTTCAATTAAAAGTCCCTTGCTTCCGGGTGCTAGGTCGGCGACGGGAGGCGTTCCAATGGCCTGATCAGCGCTGCCTTCAGGCGGGGTTTGTGAAAACGGACTCATGGCGGCTTCGATCAGGAATTTGTCCTTGTAGACTGTGTTTTTGACAAATGTCGTGATGCTTTCGCCACCCCAGACCTTGTCGCGCAAGAATTCGACGACCCATTCTTTGGTTGTCATATAGCCATCGATGGTATTGCGGACAAATAGGCGACCGTTGCACATTTCAACGAAGGGCTTTATTTGCCGATTGGCCTCAACTAATTTCTCAGGGCGCCCCTTATCCCACAAAGCGCAACGATTTGAAATATCGAACGATCCGCCCTTGAAAACCAATCCCGAAGTAAATTCGGTAGATAGTTCGATCTGTTGGTCGTCAGGGTAGGGATTCTCCAGATGGAAGCTGTGGAGTAGCCCGCCATTTAGATTTTTGAATTCTAGAAGATACCATTTTTTGTAGTGGGAATTTAGTTCGGTCAAAAGAATCTGCAATCGCTGTTCCGGTAAGGTCAGCTTTTGCACGGTCTCGTGCATCTGCAGATCCAAAACAGTTTTTGCAAAACTAGACTCGGTTTGAAGCCCTAGCGAAAGCGCCGATCCCACCACAATCGAAAGAAGCGAACGCGCGGCTTTTAAAGTCCAACCAAATCTTGTATTTTTATTAACATCGGTTGGCATAAGTATTTACTCACTTTCATGGTTATGTCGCCCATGTTATTTTCGGTCTTGACCAATTGAGACTTAAAAAAATACCGAGTATCTGCTATTTAATTGTTTGATTTCGATTGCTTACAAAAAGGGGGAGATACGTTGGTTGGTCCGACCTCGCGGAACTTGCATGACGGCTTTTGGGTTTTTATTTTTTTGGTCGTATCGCTACTATGTGGATGTCAAACGCTGTTTCGGGATGATGAAGCTCCGTTGATTGTCACCTCGATACCGCGGGCTTCGGACCCTGGATTTCGCGCATCCGATTTTGTGAATCGGACTCAAGACATGGCGCCGGCTGATCGCGAAGGGGAAATTCTTAAAAACCTCAGGCGTGGGAATATTCCCAATTTCCTTCGTAAAATGGTCCCTGTTCACTTTGTGATGGGCACAAGTCGCGGTAATGTTGCGGCGATTATTTGGGTGATGCCTGACTACCTTGCGATAGGTAATGATTCAAGCTGGATGCGCATTCCTATGTCCCCCATTACGGCTCAGAGAATCGCCGACCACTTTGGACTTGTGCTGCCGACGCCAAAAATTGTCGATCTGATCTACCAAAACTCCACGATAAAGCTAGAGCCTCAGAACCTCCCTCCCGGCCCGGCGATGACCTCGATGGATTACATACTCAGGCATCACCTGATGGTTCAAAGTCAACTTGCCAATAAGTTCGGTTTTGGATCTAAATTGGTAGCGGGGCACAAGAAAGACATCGTCCTCACCAATGAGCTTCTTTCCAAGCGGCGAAGAGTCGCGATCTATGGCTGGCATCGCCTTTCGGGGCAGCCTATCCAGCCGCTAAGCTTAGTCCATGGTGAACGCTACCTTGACTACTCGCACGGAGTTCGGCTTGTTGCCAACACGATGCTCGTAAATGGCAAACCGATGCCGATCGAAGAAGTACTGACCGACAGTTGGCTTGCTCAGCTGATTTCCTACGAAGGACCGCTCCAGGTCACGAGGCAGCCTACCGATCATGACCTTATGTAGAGATTGCTGAGGCCAGCATGCTGGCCAAGGTATTCAGTACGTATTGGTGACGTGGACTCTGAGAGCCTGTTTAAATAGGCTCTCAGAAAAATCTACCTTCGCCGTATCGTTTGCCGCTTTTTTCTGGGTCAACCTAGGGTTTCGTTGTAAGTTATCGGTTTACTCGTAGGAGGAACCTATGCGAACCAAAGCGGGCCAGCATTCGCAGGCAAAACTTGCCGAATATATCAAAGCTGCACAAGGCAAATCCAAAGTTGACCTTGTTTTAAAGAACGCCGAGTTTCTCGATGTCTTTTCCGGCAACTTTGTCAAAGCTGATATTGCGATCACAGACCAGATCATCGTGGGAACCTTTGACAATTATGTGGCTAAGGAGGTGATCGATGCAAGCGGATGCTACATTGTTCCAGGATTTATCGATGCTCATGTGCATATCGAAAGCAGCCTGATGGAGCCCGCTCGTTTTCAGGAGGCGGTCATGCCTTGCGGGACGACGACCGCGATCTGGGATCCTCATGAGATCGCGAATGTCAAAGGCACCAAAGGTATCGAATGGGCCATCGAAAGCGCCAAGGTATTGGATATCGATGTTTTTGTCATGGTTCCAAGCTGCGTGCCATCGACCAGTGCAGCCTTTGAGCTCGAAACAAGCGGTGCATCGCTCACGGCGCCGGACATCGCTCCTTTCGCGGGGCAGCCTGGGGTTCTAGGGCTGGCCGAGATGATGAATTTCCCTGGCCTTCTTGCCGGCGACGATGACATCATGAGAAAGCTTCACGATTTCCGCGCTGGCTTGCGCGATGGACATTGTCCAGGTCTTTCCGGCAAGGATCTCAACGCTTATGCGGTGGCGGGTATCCACAGCTGCCACGAATCAACCACACTATACGAAGCCCGAGAAAAACTAGCCAAGGGTATTCATGTCTTGATCCGCGAGGGGTCGTGTGCAAAAGATGCGCACACACTTCTTCCGATCATCGAACCGCGCAACGCTACCAATCTTGCGCTTTGTTCGGACGATCGCAATCCGCTCGATATCAAGGAAGAGGGGCACATCAATTTCACAATCAACATGGGTCTGGCCAAAGGCCAGGCGCCCGAGGATCTTTTCCGTGCCGCAAGCTTTGGTCCATCGCGTCTTTATGGGTTATTTGACCGCGGCGCAATCGCCCCTGGATACCTAGCTGATTTTGTAGTTCTCAGAAAAAACGCGGTCGATTGGCGTTCGGGTGTCTCGATTCAAGCCGTGTACAAAAAAGGGCGCAAAGTCGATGCTCAAAAGTTAGCTCAGGTCCCAAAGGGGCCATCGCACTTACTGGGAGAAGGGGCAAACCTTAATCTCGATCCGATTACGAACCTTTCTCTTGAAATCAAAGCACCAGGACGGCGCGCGCGTGCTCAGGTGATCGAGGTTATTCCCCAGCAGATCCTTACCAACCATATCGAAATCGACTTTGAAATCACAGATGGAACCATTCATAGTGATGTTGAACGCGATGTCCTAAAGATCGCGGTTTATGAGCGCCACCACCGCACAGGACGTTTCAGCGTTGGACTGGTCAAGGGTTTTGGCATCAAATCTGGCGCTATAGCCACAAGCATCAATCACGATTCCCACAATGTGATCGTGGTTGGTTCGGATGATTCCGCAATGGTTCGAGCTGTTTCCGAATTAATACGTATCGATGGTGGGATTGTGGTGACGAGCCTTTCAGGGCAATCTGCTGCTCTAGAATTGCCCATTGGTGGTCTGATGACGGACAAATCTCCGGCCTATGTTGCGAGCAAATTGAGCGAGCTTAAGCATCTTGCTAAAGGTATCGGCTGCGTCCTGCAAGAGCCCTTCCTTCAGCTGTCTTTTTTGGCATTGCCAGTCATTCCGAAGCTCAAGATCACCGACCGGGGTCTGGTCGATGTCACGGTGTTTCAAAAAATCCCTCTGTTAAAGGATATATGATTTTTGTGGCTCTATCGCGTTTCTGCGTCATAGAGCCACCGAGGCACTTCAGCGCTTTACTTCCAGGGCTTGATTGCGTCGCGAATAATGTCAGCAAGCCGTAATGGTTGGGTAGGGTCAGGTCTTGGAATCAGGCGCTCTAACTCTCTCACCCGCTCGCATAACTCTTCAATGACATAGGTGGTATCAGGTTGCGTGTGAGGTTCAGTCACGTCAACCTCGTCCATCCCATTAATGAGGATGGGCTTGCGCAGCTTGCCCTCCTCGCGCAAAGAATCCATGAGAGTTAGGACCTGATCCTTGCGGACCAGGAAGGTGCCACCTTCCTTGATCTTTTCGAGTTCGTAGGCCTTTACGATTTTGGACATCCGTGGCCTAGAGAGACCGATCATCCGTGCTGCTTCGGTGATGCTGATGAGCTGCGCCATGGGCCCTCTCGCATAAATTAAATATATTTTGATTTTATGATCTTGGTAAATGGGGGTCAATGCGATTTATTTTGTCGCTTCAGGAGTTTCTGCTTGCTCAATCATGGCTACTCTAATAATTTACGGCTTCTCATTCGGCGCGATAGCCAAGCGGCTAGGCAGTGGATTGCAAATCCATCTAGAGCGGTTCAACTCCGCTTCGCGCCTCTCAAATTCTCCTTTGATTGTGAATTGTTAGGATACTGAAGGAAAGATTTGTAGGTGCTTAGAAGGAGGTTTTGTGGCCGCTTACACACCCACAGATAAAAAGACAATTCATCTAATGACTTACAGAGAAGCGAAGCAATTTGCCGAAGGTTATGCCGCTATAGCTCCAAATTTATCTGTCGATAGGGTATACGAGGACTTTCAAAAGTTGAACCTCTTATGCACCTCAGAGGAGCTTGATCAGCATTGGACAAGCATTGGTATACAATCAAAAAGCCCCAAGGACGTAGGAAATCGTTTGCGATCCAAAAGACAATCAAGGATCCAACAGGTGCCCGAAGTTTCGAGACCATAAGCCTTCCTGAAATCAATTCTATAAATAATTCATATTTAGCTAAGACGATTAGCCACGAAAAGGCATTTGAACACTTCCAAGATTTGGTATCGAAGCTTTACAAGGAGCGTGACAAAGGCAAGGGTGTTAAAATCTTTGGCTCTGTAAATCTGGGGGTTTTCGAAAAGTATTGGGAAGAAAGGTATCAATCTAAAACGAAGCTACTTAAAGACCCCAACTCGATGCGCCATGATCTTCGAAGGGCTGTTGAAGCCGTAGGTAACCTTCCCTTGATTTCGGCAACCAAAGCGGAAATTGAATCGAGCCTTGATCACCTGGAGCCAAATAATACGGATTACGAAAAGTTCGTGAACGAAATCTATCCTTTTGATAACGTT
>CAZOSN010000199.1:0-7867 GCA_964582405.1 uncultured Oligoflexales bacterium
GGCGCTAATCAATAGGATTTGGGGGCTGCCGTTGTATTACGTAGGGCAGTACCTGATCGTCTGGTCTTTAGCTTAGCGAAACACGGATTTTGCTCAGCTTAGAGCCTGTTTAGACAGGCTCTAAGCAATTTTTCGCATCACGGGGCAGCTGGCGGAGCCCCTTCATGATTTAGGCGCTTTTTGCGGCCTTCAGTTTTGCTTCGCGAGTCTCGAGCTTTTCTATAGCCGCGAGGCGTCGTTTCGCTTGTTTGACCACTGCCTTTGCTTTGCGCCATTCCGGGCATTTTTTAGCGGGATTGTGCTTGGTTTTTGCTTGGGCCTTGGCAAAATTGGCTTCGGCTTCTTTGAGGTAGGATTCGACTTCGCGGCGGTTGGTGGCCATAATTCATTCCTTGTGCATTTGTTAAACTGAGCAACCCATTTCTAGGCTAACGTTTTGTTGTAAATTGCAGTGAAACTTCGCCCACTATATTGTCTCTCGCCTGGAAATTCAAAGCCCCAAGCCGATAATACAAACATTCAATCAATTTCGGGTCAGATATGGATCCGCCTGTTTGGCGTAATGAACTCATCACCTTGGATTGCCGCGACAGATTGAAGCTAAACTTGACGACCCCTTGCATATCTGGCTGATCCTGTAGGCTTGCCATATAACATTCGCGCAACCCGATTTCGTCTGCCTCAATAACTTTAATGAACTGTTTCGTCAAATGATTATGCTTAAACAAATTCAAGACATAGTAAATTCCAACCTGCATTTGAGTTTTGTAGCCAACGCGGAGATTAGCCTCGCGGTTGAATAGTTGCTGGCTGACGCCATCATAGACTTTTTGGCCACCTACGACGGTCTCGATGCGCCCTGTAAAGCCATGGATGATAAATGCGACCGAGGATTCCCGCTGGGACGATTTATCGTGGAACAGATCGGGGCGAGGTTCAAAGTGGATGTTGAGGCGTCCGGTTGGCTTGCCGCGGTTTACCTTGAGCAAACCAAGGTTTGAAATCGACTGATCCTTGACGAAAAACCTTGGGACCCGGGGCGCGCGAGCTTCCCATAATTTGCCGGAATTGTCGGTGAGCCAGATTCGGCTTATCCGGTAAGATCCAGCCCTGACTTTCCAGATTTCTTTGGGTGGGAGCTTGGGGTTATCAATGTGCTGCATGAATTTGAGCCGGTCGCCTGTTTGCTCATGGGCAAGTTCCACCCTTAGATCGCCGATCTCGGCCAATCCATCGTCGAGATCGATTCTTAGATAGAACCCGCCTTGGCGCCGATCAAAGTATTCACCAACCCACCGCATGGCGACCGACTCCGATGTCGCTCCGAGTCCAAATTCACTCGCGAGAAGTGCCAAGATTAGCATTAAAACTAGGAAGCTGAAGTGACATTTCATTGCAAACTTTCGCTAGTCGTCCAGGGCTTGAGCTGTGCGATGAGGGCCTCGGCCAGGAGATTGCCGCCTGCCGGCGAAAAATGGATACCATCGGAAGATCTCACCTGGAGGTAGCGTGATTCGATATGGCGATAGGATGTGTAGGTACCTTTGCTATCCCCAATAATCGGGTCGATAGCCACGTAGCTTACACAGGCATGGGCTTTGGCTTCGACTTGCGCCAGATAATTGAGCTTGCGAATTTTACCCTGGAGATGGCCGTTGCGCATGGGAGGCAGGCCAAGCCAAAGCACCTTGGGCGTCTGGGCGCACGCAAGAGTCATAAGCTGACCAATCCGCCGTTGGTACTCGTCGGACCACTCATTGCTGCCAAAGACAAGTAGTTTGCTATTGTGGGTCATTCCCTGACCATCGTTTGTCCCCATGAGGATCACCGTGACGTCGTAATTTACGGCAGCGTAGTCTTTGGGCAATTCGCTAAACCAGTCAAAAAACTCAGGTCTCGCCAGTCCCGATGCGACTTTCGCATGCACCGTGGTCCTGCCCCCGAGACTGTCGGTAAAGTCTTTGGCAAGAATCCCACCCACGCCGTGTACCAGGCTATCGCCCACAAGGAGAATCCTGGGTCCAGGCTTGCTGCCCGAAAGCTCAATGACCGTGCCTTTGCGCTTGGCAGCGCCTGCAATTATTACTGATCTGCTTTTGACATCGCTGCGAGGGGCATTTGCAGCTAGCGGCGATTGATTTTGTGCGAGTAGCGGTGCGAGCTGAGCTGAGTGTGGTTCCGTGGGATTGGCGTTCTTATCTTCGCCAAGTACCCGGGAAGCCAAATTACGAAATTCCGAATTGTAATGGTCGATCTGATTTCTGTGAAACCCTGGCTGGGAGATACTGTCAGTTTTTTGATCTTTAGCCAGCGGCGATAGATTTGACGCGATAGAGCTGGTTTTTGATTGGCCAGTCTGCGCCGCATGTGGAGGAAGGGGCGTTTCGGTTTGAAGAAGGATCGCGCCACGATTTTTGACGGAAGCAGAATTGCTCCTGGCTTCAGGTTCAGTGACTCCTGCCACTTGGAGCCCAGAATCTGGCCTTGGACCCTCAATGCTCAGCCCCGCGTAAGCTGCTCCCGCTCCCGCTCCCGACCCCGATCCCGATCCCGATCCCGATCCCGATCCCGATCCCGATCCCGATCCCGCTCCCGCTCCCGCTCCCGACCCCGACCCCGACCCCGATCCCGATCCCGATCCCGATCCCGATCCCGACCCCGACCCCGATCCCGACCCCGATCCCGCTTCCCCATTAGCAATATCCTGAGCAAGCCCCAAAGGAGCCGATTCAGGCACCACCTTGATTCCGGAAGTGACGGGTTCGAGTTCGGATTTCTCTTGTGCACTCAGACTGTCGGTGAGCCAAGCTTGATTCAGGTAAACGCAAGGTGGCAACCAGACTTTTCTAAGCTCGCAGGTCTCGGACTCTTCCATGAGCGATGCAACACGCAGCATCGCCGACTCGAGGGCCGTTTTTTCCTGCTCGAGCTGGGCCAGACGCTCTTCCAGGGTCGACATCTGAGATTTTAGCTGCTTTTCAGGTTCGCCAACCTCGGAAGTCCAATCAGAAATAGCCGCGTCTTCTGGCTCACCGCGTGGAACTTCGAGTCGCACAATGGGATCTGCGGCTGCAATTTGCTTGAGATGAATGAGTTCTTTTTCGGAAAGTCCCATCGTAAGCTTGAGCCGTGCGCCAAAATCCTGATTGATCAGATCCCCTGCATTCTGCGTAGGGTTCAACCCCGAAGCAAGCTCCTTGTTCGCGTCGCCTGCGACTTGGTCTTCGGAAGTTTCTGGTTCTAATCCCACCGCGTTTTCTTCCGCTGTATTTGCAGGCAGTTCGCCGCGGAGCGCCATAAGTCGCATTTCGTAGGTCATTGGTTCCTGATCGGGTTCGATCCCGGAAAGAGTGCGAAACCAGGTCTCCAACTTGAAACCAGGTTGTTCGAGACCCAGGAGCGCAGTTTTTTGCCAGAGCCGCTGGGCGGCATGCCTCGCTTTGAAAATCTGACTATCTCGGGCATGGCCGGTGACCCACGAATAAATTCCGCGCGCCCCAAAAGCTAACATGATGAGGTAGCTCACAAGAATGGCAGGTTTTACCCGGTTTAGTTTGGTCATTTGTGCCAAGGCGCGATCACTCCTTTAAAACTTAAAGTAGATAAAAGGGGCTAAAACACCCGGACCAACGGCCGCAAGGGCGATCACCCACAGACCCAGCATGGCTCCCTGAATCGGCATTGGGACCATTGCAAGCCGATCCTCAAGCCACTCGGTGGTGCCCTTTGGCACAAATTGTCCGATCAAACCTAGGGCGAGCAGTCCCAACACAAACGGCTCGATCACTGTGATGGTTTTTGCTTGGTTGCCGAGTGCTTTTAGGTAGTGAATCGCCTCGCTGAGAGTCGGCGCATGGAAAAACACCCAGGTAAGGCAGACAAAGTGAAATGTGAGGATTAGGCTCAGGGCACCGGAGATCCTAAAATTGGGGCGATGGGCGCGCCACCATTTTTCGATGCTAAGAGCGCCACCATGGATGGCTCCCCACACGACAAAATTCCAGGCCGCCCCATGCCACAGGCCGCCCAGAAGCATAGTGAACATGAGATTACGGTAGGTTTTAATTTTGCCCGCGCGGTTGCCACCTAGTGGAACATAGAGGTAATCCCTCAGCCACTGCGACAGCGAAATATGCCAGCGTCGCCAGAATTCAGTGACCGATTTCGCCCGGTAAGGCTGGTTGAAATTCTGATCAAACTGAAACCCGAGGAGTGCCGCAAGGCCAATCGCCATATCGGTGTAGGCGGAAAAATCACAGTAGATTTGCACCGCATAACCGTAAGCAGCCAGCATGATCTCAAGTGGATGAAAGTTATCAGGCGCGGCAAACACGGGAGCCACCAACTTTACAGCCAAATAGTGGGCAATAACGATTTTCTTGAACAGGCCGCCTGCGATCAAGATAAAGGCGTAGACTGCGCGGATTTCGTTTGGTTCGCTTTCCCGCATGAGCTGCGGGAAAAACTGCTTAGCTCGAACTATCGGTCCCGCGACGAGTTGGGGAAAAAAAGAAAAATAAAGCAGCACATCGACAAAATGTGTGTTGGCTTTGATGTCACGCCGGTAGACATCGATGATGTAGCTTATTCCATGAAACGTATAGAACGATATGCCCATGGGTAGCAGAATTTCCCAGATGCGGATATCGTAGGTAAAGCCAAGTGCGCTTGCGAGCGCCATGGCATTGGCTGCAAAGAAGCCAAAATATTTGAAAAAGCCAAGAAACAGCAGATTAGTCGTGATACCAATCGCCATGATGGCTTTGCGCTTTCCGGGGCGCGACTCGCGTTCGATAAAGAGACCCACGATATGGTTGACGAGCGAACATTCGAGGAGAAGAAAGGCAAAGCGGTAATCCCAGTGCGCATAGAAATAGTAGCTCGCCATCACCAAGAACCACTTGCGTCCCTCGCGTTGATTTTTTAGCGCCCAACTAGCAAAGAATGCCACGCTAAAGAAAATGGCAAATTCGACAGTAGGAAATAGCACGTTGGTCCCCGGAATCTATGGCCGTCCCAGGTGCTATCGGTTAATTCCTGCTCCTATTAAGGTGTCAAATTTGCCGAATCCTTGGGATTTCCTAAAGCTTGCGTTGGAGGTTTTGAGATTATGACGACATTGCCTTCTTTCAGATTTTTAGAATGGCAAGGTGATTGCATTTAGAATCAGCACGATAGACCACCGCCTTAAAAAGGGAGTGATTCATGGTTGCGCAATCCAAGTTACAAAAGGACTTCCATCAATTAAGTCATCATGCCTCTCAGGTCATGGCCGATATCTCAAATCTCACGCGGGAGATCTCTGAGGACGTCAACGAAACTGCTGCGAGAATTCCAGACCAGGTGGTCAAATCCATCGAGGACGAAATTGCCGCCATGGGCGACAGGCTAGCCACCCTGCGCGACCAGCTAAAGGTGCAAAGTAGAAAAGCAGTCGATCATGTGCAGGAGCATCCATATTCCTACACCCTGGTTGCTTTAGGTATCGCTGCCTTGGCAGGGGGAGCCTATATGAAAAAAAAGGGCCGGATGTAGGGGTGGGCGCATGGGGCGCCCTGGGTCGGGCCGCGGTGTCTTATACCAAGCAGAGGTTTGCGCTTGGGGTGATCAAGAACAGCTTGCGGTCCATTCTTGTCTTGCTCGGCCTAAGCTGGCTTAGCCTCGCAGGTTATATGAGCCTAGAGGTTGTATGGGGAGACAAGCTCGCGGCCCTTGGCGTTGGCCTCAGCTTCGTCCTGCTTTTGGTCGTCCATGAAGGTGCAGTGCGCTGGTATATTAGGCGTGGGAACAAGTATAGTTCCTAGTACCCCGGGAAAGGTTTGTGACACTTGGGGGCGATGACAAGTTAGCGAAAATGCCGAAGCACCGACGGGTGGCCAAAAAATTTGGCACTCGGAATCAATGAGACTGGGATGGGTGGGCTTTTTAAAAAATTTTCAAATTCTCATGGCAGGAGGGGCCGGGCGCGGGATTGACCCGCGCCGGTGGTGGGTTGGCAGGCTTTTACAAAATCCAGCCAGGAGACATGAAGAAAGTCCATAGGTTCAAACCATAACCTGCGGTCCGATCCTGACCTAACATGACAAATCCGCTTCCTTGATGACCTCGGAAGCATTGCAGGTTTGTTAAATTGATAGTGGAATTGCCCCAGCTATTGAGAATCAGCTGAACCGTACCATTTCTGAAGACCTTGAATGTGGTTAAGTCAGTCTTGCCATCAGCGCGACCGGGAAATACATCGCGAAACTGCCCTTGGCGCAAGTCGCCCGAACCTGTCATGGAAAAACCCTCCAGACGCGATTTGGCTTCGGTTGACATGTTGGAGTCGTACGACAGACTCATTGCATGCGAGGTGTAAGCGGAGTAACCCCGCGCGGTGAGCCTACTGGCGCGAACATTGAAGTAGTGTCCAGGACCGTGCTGGTCAGATGGAAAGCCGTTGAATACTCCCGCAATGTAGGGGACGCAGGAATCGGCTTGCGCAAGGCCTGTCGAAAACAAAGCGGACAATAATAAGAGTGTGCGTAACATAGTTTTATCCCAATAAAATAGGTTATCGATGCATGCATGGACCGCCATGCGCTTTCGGAACGGAAGGTACGAAATCACGAAATGGGCGGCTATGGTCTCCCCACAGACAAGAAAATTGTCGTTCGCAAATTCAGAATCCCTGCGAACCCGAGGCACGCAATACCGCTTGACAGGGTCTTAATTATAAACTATTTAATGTTTATCTTGGCAGCCTTCCTCTATCGAAAGAACGCCGAATTACATATAAGTATCTGTTATATAAGTAAAATTGTTAGAGATCGAAACCGAGGTGTAATCCTATGCATTTTGAACCCCTCTCTAGGAAGCTGAGAATTGCATTTTTTTGGCTCCTAACTATTTTGGGCTCACAGTCAGCCTTGTCCCTCGATTTTGTTCCCGTGGACAATCTAATGACTGGCAGCGAAGATCTTGAAAACTACAAGTTTTTTGGCATCAAGGATGCCAATGACCTCTTTAATCTAGCCAAAGCCGGACGCTTTACCGGAAGCAAAGTGGGTGACTATATTCCCGGTGAAATTAGAGGCATCTGGTGGCTTGATGGGAGCCCTGCGCCCGACCAACTACTTAATATGTCAACTGCCAGCGCACGATGGGTCTTAGAAGAACAGCCTGAAGGAAGCCCTAGGAAGTACATGTGGAAGCTACATATGTATATCGACGTCTACTCCCCGGACTCCTTTGTATTCTTGGCAAGTCCCGTTTCGGAACATCTTTTCAGCCTATTGGAGCAATCTAGATTCTATTACCACTGCATTTTTACTCATGAGTCGTTTGCAACGAACTCGGACGATCTCAAACTTTTTCCCAAAAGAATGCCACTTGGCACGGTCGGACAAATAATTCCTCAGTCCAATTTTGAATTCATGGACATGATCGATCTCAGCGTCATGGGCCTTCCCTTGAAAGATCTTGTTCCCTCCGACTTCCAAGGTGCTTTAACGGCCGATGTTATTACTCAATTCATCGATTTCAAAATGATCTACTTAGGGTACGGCAAGTGGGAGCGGCGAAGCGTGATCAAATTTCCCAATAAGATATACAAGACCCATCGCTACACTATGCGCCGGGTGATTGCCTACACCAATGGGGTTGCTGTCAAAGAACCAGCTTTTGGTCAATTTTCGGAATTTCTCGCCACAGTCGCAAAATCAGGATCGTACCTCAACCGAAAACAAATTCTCTATCCTAGTGTCACTTCCGATCATGGACCTTATCTCATGACTCCGCGATGCGTTGATCAAACCGGTCAGAGTACTTTTGTTGCTGAGACTCTGAGAACCCGATGTTTTGTAGAAAAGAGTCGTTACTGCAATCT
>CAZOSN010000200.1:0-7782 GCA_964582405.1 uncultured Oligoflexales bacterium
ATCGAGCTTGTCCCAACGGTCGCCGGCTGCGCGCACGGGCGGCACGAGTCCGGCTATGGGCTCCAGCGTGGCGTTCCAGTGCGGGTCGAAAAAATAGGGAAAAGATAGGCGGTTCAACGACGGGTGGCTGCGGACGCGGTGGGGCGTGGCAATAAAGACGCCGCGTGTCCAGTATTCCAGCATATCGCCGATGTTGATCACAAAAGTGTCCTCTAGGGGAGGCGCGGCAAGCCAGGTTCCGTCAGGGAGTTTGACTTCCAGGCCTGGGACTTTGTCTTGGCGCAAAATTGTGAGAAATCCCATGTCGGTGTGCTCGGATACCCCGAATTTTTTCTGCCCCATCGGGGCCACGGGGTAGTGAAAGATCCGAAAAAACTCGGTCGGCTCGGACGTGAAACGCTCCATAAAGTAGTGCCGGTTAAGTCCGAGGCACACGGCCATGGCGCCCAAGAGGGTTTGCCCGATGCCTTTCAACAGGTTCATATAGCGGCCTACGATTTCCGGGAATCGAGGATAACCTTCGGGCCATTGGTTTTGGCCAAAGGTGGGAAGACCCCGCATGGGGTGATGATCCGGGTGATCAACCCCGAGATAGAGCCCCTCTTTGTAATCTGGTACACCCGCTGTAAGCTCGCCCTCGAGCGGGAAATAGCCGCGCCAGGCAAGACCTCTATGACGCATGGCGCAACGGTCTTTTTCCGCAGAAGGCTCCGCAAAAAATCTCTGGCTTTGGCTTGAGAGTTCGTCCTGCAAGTCTCTAGCGACGCCATGACCAGAGAGGTAAAAAAAGCCAACCTCATGGAGCGTCTGCCGCAGCGCGAGGATTGCTGGGCTATTCGGGGTTAGATCCATTGGCGCCAGGCTCTTAAGATCAATAATCGGCAACGATCTCATGCGACGATATCCACCTTGCGTTTGATTTTTTCGGCGATTTTTTTGCCAGTGATGGAAACCTTCTCGTTGCTGACCGCTTTGAAATCAGCAGCGAACAGGTCGTAGAAGACTTCAAATTTGGGTAATCTGTTGCGTAAAAGATCAACGCGCGGCAGGACGAAAGAAAAATTAAAAAAGAAAAGGTAGTCTGCCGGATACACGACAAGGCCCGGCATGGCCCGCGCTGTGATCAAGGTGTGGTGGGGGCGCGAGGCATTCATGGGTTCGGAGTAGTGGATCAGATCGCCTTTTTCGAAAGGCTCAAGTTTAAATGCGCTTTGATGAGGGAAACGCAGCCTTAAGCAGACATAGCTTGCGATGGCTTTGCCTTGGTTTGTAATTCCGATGCGCAGCTTGCAGGGCACCTGGTTGGGAATGTGAGCTTCGTGTGGCAAATCAAGGTCAACCGACCAAAAAACGCCGAGTTCCGGAAAGCGACGCTTGCCAAACATATACTCAACCTCGTAGTGTTCGGCGACTTGAAAGGATTCACCATAACGCTTGTAGTAGTGTTTGAGTCCCTCAGATTCAGCACGGTGCGGAGGGTTGGTCGATCGCGGAACATAGGTGATCACATAACCAAGGTCTTGGGATTCGTCCTCAAAAATGACGAAATTTTCGACGCCACTGACATTGGGATTAACGGCGCGCGAGACTAAGCTATCAAGGGCTTCTGCAAACCCACGGACCGATGAAATCGGGACCTTCGTCCGCAACGATTCGCCGCTGCCAGGCGCATCGATCCCCCAGATGATCAAGCCGGAATCGCTATTGGCAAAGCCCGAAAGGGCACGTGAAAAATTGCGCTTGTCATCGGACGACAACCGCCAGGTCTCAGGATGTCTTTTGCGCTTGAAATCGAGATGCAAATCCTCACGCACCGCGTCGCTGACCCACTTGTCAAGCATCTGCAGCCCATGGGTCTTAAATTCCAAAAGCATTAAGTAGGCGGGATCCATCGTGTTTCTCCACCTTACAGCGTAGCATAGCTTTTGGTCTCGGCAATGCGGCGCAAGTTGCCTAGGCGCCCTGGTTGCCTAGCGCATGCCCAACTTCATACACATCCCAGCCGCCGGTCATAAAAGTTGACAAAACCGTTGGCCACCTCCTCGAAATAGGCTAATAGGGTCCATTGCTTTGCAAGACGAGAAAACTATGCCCCAACGCGAGACTTTGCAACCACCCCAGAGACAACTTAATCCAGAGAGATTACCGGAGGTTAAGTACTTCGGAATTCATACGGTTCTTGCAGCCTTTAAGTTGAGGCCGCAGGATATCATCAGGGTTCATATCACTGAGGCCATGATTCCTATTTTTAAGGAACTGCTAGGCTTCTGCGCGCGCACAAAGCGCGCCTATTCGGTCGTGACTGAATCGGATATGCAGAGAATCGCGGGTTCTGACCATCATCAGGGTATTTGCATGATCATTAAAGCAAAACCCAGGCTTGGATTTGACGGCCTTTTAGCAAGGCTTAAAGTCTTGTCCCCCGATGAACCCTGTGCCCTACTGTTCCTGGATCAGACTGAGAACCCACATAATGTCGGAGCTATCGTCCGCACGGCGGCCCATTTTGGAGTGGACGCATTGCTCGGTTCGGCATTGCCGCGGCCTGCCGGAGCCCTAGCTCGCGTGAGTGAGGGTGGGGTTGAGTCGGTTGCCTTTGTCGGATTAGATGACCCGATTGCTGAATTGACCAAGCTGAAGACCATGGGCTTTTGTCTGGTCGCGCTCGATGGCAAGGCGGAGCGCAATCTATTCTCGCTGCCAATGCCAGCCCGCGTGGTTTTGATGATGGGGCACGAAAATCATGGACTAAGCCCTGCAACGCTCAAGCTTGCCAGCACAAGGCTTAGGATTCCAGGAACTGGTCAGATCGAAAGCCTCAATGTCAGCGTCGCCAGCGCTTTGGCCTTGGCTGAATGGGCGCGGAATCACGGCGGATGAGCTTGTCGCTTCCCCCAATCTTAGCTGCTTATCTCGGTGATCGGGATTTTTTGAAGCAACTTCGTCTCGAAGTCCCAGGTGTCGTTTTTCAGATGGAGCGTCTGCTGCTGAGCGCTGCCGCTCCTATGCAGAGCGTTTGGGCGAAGAACATTTGGCTTGCCCCTGAGTTGATTCCGATCGATTCGATCAAAGACGCCGGGCGCAAACTTCGGGCGCGCCATCCGCTCTGGGCTCCCTACGAACCTCCTGGGATGCTTGGCTCGCGGGTACGCTTGATCCAGGCGGAGCTGCCTTATTTTGCGACCAAACCGCTGTCTTTTTTGGACCGACTTCCCGAAACGCCCTTGGCAAGCTACACGCTGCTAGACCGTGATCTCATGCTCGCCTCAATCTCCACATCAAGCCCGCGAGCCAATGGTGATTGGGATTTCCGCGAAGACAAAATCGGCCCTCCGAGCCGCGCCTACCTCAAGCTTTGGGAGGTATTTACCCGATTTGGACGATGGCCCAAGGAAGGTGAGCTGTGCCTCGATGCAGGAGCGTCACCCGGAGGCTGGAGCTTTGTGTTGATGCGGCTTAAGGCGCAGATCTTGGCCTTTGATCGAAGCCCTCTTTGTCACGAGCTTATGACGTATCCAGGGCTTAAGTTTGTTCAGCAAAGCGCCTTTCAGACCAATGCAAAACTTTTTCCCGATGTTGCCTGGGTATTTTCAGATATGGCTTGTTACCCGGACAAACTCTTAAACTGGGTCAAAGGTTGGCTAATCGATGGGCGACCTAGGAATTTTGTCTGCACTTTGAAGCTTCAGGGTGAGGATGATCTTGCAACCGTTCGGGCGTTTCAGTCGATCCCGGGAGGTCAGCTCGTGCATTTACACCACAACAAACATGAACTCACCTGGGTGAAATTTGGTGAGCCTTAATGAGGGTTGTTGACGATTCATCATCGATTAAGGCGTTAGTCCGGCGTCAAGTCAGCGATTGCCCCGCTATGAGGGCGCCCGACAAACTGTTTCACCGCGCTCATCAGCTGGTCTATGCTGATAGGCTTGCTGAGGTGTTCGTTGCAGCCAGCACCGAGCGATTTTTCCCGCTCCTCCTTCATGGCATGCGCGGTAAGAGCTATGATCGGCTTGTCAAAGCCGCGCGCCCGAAGTTCTCTCGTCGAAGTAAAACCGTCCATGACCGGCATTTGAATATCCATCAGAACAAGATCGTAGTCTGACCTTAGGGCCTCCTCGAGGGCACTTTTCCCATTTGCCACGATTTTTACCTCGGCGCATTGACTTGCGAGGATCCTATGGATGAGCAGCTGATTGTCCTGCGAATCTTCCGCAAGGAGGATCCGGATGCCGGCGAGATCCTGCGATTTTTGGAGCTGTCCCGAACCGCTGGATTTAGGTATCGATTTTGTTAGAGTTTGTGAGGGAATCGAAATCACAAACGTTGTGCCCACGCCGAGGGTGCTTTCAAGAAGTTTAACCTCTCCTCCCAGAAGCCTTGCCAACCGACGCGACAAGGCGAGCCCAAGGCCGGTGCCCCCAAATTTGCGCGTGGTCGAACTATCAGCCTGAACAAAGGGCTCAAAAATACGCTTCTGGACGATGGGGGGGATTCCTATACCCGAATCCTTCACAATAAAGTTGAATACCAGCGGGGAGTTATCCCTGTTGACTTCGATCTTCACTTCAACCTTGCCTTGGAGGGTAAACTTCAGGGCGTTGCCGATAATATTAAGGAGCACCTGCTTGATCCGGGTTGGGTCCGAAACCATCGTCTTGGGGAGCGTGGGGTCGAACCAGCATGTTAGTTCGATCCCTTTGGCATCGGCCTGTGGCTCCAGTGTTTTTATGACCCCTGATACAAGTTCGAAAACCCCAAATTCTATGTGCTCCAAAAGCACCTTTCCCGCCTCGACCTTCGATAAATCGAGGATGTCATCGATAAGATGAGCGAGTGATCTGCTGTTGCGTTTGATCGTTGCGGCAAACTGTAGCCTATCGGCCTCAGTGACTTCTGGTTCGAGTAGGAAATCTGCAAAGCCCACGATAGCGCACAGGGGGGTGCGGATTTCATGACTCATGTTGGCGAGAAAAGCGCTTTTTGCATGGTTTGACTCCTCGGCCTCAATCTTGGCCTCGATGAGCTCTTCCTCAATGCGTTTGCGCTCGGAAACGTCGCTAACGATAGTCACAACACCTGCGATTTCGTCAGTAGCTGTCCTGTCGGGTATATAGATGATCTGCACATGCCGAGGCCCCCCAGACTTGTAGGCAAGCGGGCAATCAAAGCTTACATAGTCACCTTGAAGGGCTTCCGTTAACTGCGGGAGAATCTGTCCATAGGCCGTGGGTCCTAGAACCTCACTAACATGCCGCTCCAAAATGTCCGCATATTCACCACCAAACCAATGCCGATAAGTTTTGTTGTGGTAAGCGTACCGATGATCGGGGTTGATGTAGCTGATGAGGTAGGGAAGGGAGTCTGTGATAGGGCTTAGGTGCTTTATCTGGCTGAATATTAACCCAGATTGAGAGATCCGATCGCGCTGCCTTGCGCGAGAATCATCGGACTCATCATCCTGTGGCCTCCCATCTGAACTCATTTGGGTAGGCGCCGATTGACCCCAAAGTCCGTTGCGCCATTTTGCTAAAAAACCGAGCATGATTCGTTTCCATGTTTTAGGCCTAAAGGGTTGCACCATAGCAAGAGTTCCTTAAGGATAAGATGAAATCTGCGGCTACGAGGTGTCGTCTTAGCCTCAAAGCAGACTACCGAGAGCGTTTGCAGAATGGGTCTCTGTGACCGCTTGCTTCGCCAACGCTGCTGCGAGAATAGTTTGGCCCCTTGGGGCGTTGTAGGCTCTCGTCAAGAAGTCCAGGCGCATGAGTCCAACTCCTGCCCGAAGGAGGCGACCCTGATGCTCCAGAAGCGAGAAGGCGCGCTCGCCATAGACCATCGATTTGCAGGATTCATGGGCCACAAAAAACCGCTCGCCGTCATCATTTTCGATTTCAAGTGTGCGGTAACCGCAGATGGAGGCGGTTGGGCAGCCGTTATGCAAGGCTGTGAGTGTGCACGCCTCCGCGATAAAAAGAGGCGTATCTTTGAAGATGATCGCGGCAGGCTCGATGCCTGCGGGCCATGCTGAGAGGCTTTGTTCGATATTGGTGAAGTCATCCTCAACCGACAAAGTTGCGATACTGATCCCAAGGTCACAAAGCGCCTGCACAGCCTGCGTGTTGAGGCTATAGAGCGTAAAGTCGGCGCTCACGACGCCAAATTTTGATCGATCACCGAGCAAGTAGAGGGCCCCAAGGTTTCCAACCTCGACGGGAGATTGCGAGGATCTTGCAAGTTCAATCCATCCCTTGAGAAGCGGCTCATCCCAGGCGCGGATGACGGTCGGCAGGGCAAGCCGTAGGGCCGCACCCAAGCGACCTGCCGCATCCTGGAGATCACGCCAGATAATTTCTGGCTTGATCTTGCCGAGAAATGCCCGCTTTGGTTCGAAGATGATTTCTGAGATTTCAAAATCTGGGTTGGCTTTGGCAAAATCTTCAATCCACACCAGATATTCAGGGCGATCGAATTTGATCTGATACCGGGGCCGTTCCACGGCAGATCGTTTTAGGCCGTGCGATGCAACCGCGTGGCGGGTGGCCTGAGCGCTAGCCTCGGTTAGGCGCGGCATGGCAGCTCGGAGCTGGTTTACTAAGTCGGCTTTGAGACCCTTGAGAAAACTCTTGGGAACAAACCAGTCAAAATCTCCATCCCAAAAGAAATCGGTGCACTCGACGCCCGCATCACCAATCATGGCAAAGCATGCGCGGATATCCTGCTGGAGATTGGCTTTCGATTTTGGTCTCAGAGCATGGGCCGATCCGGTTATCTGGGCCAGGGGCCGGCCGGCGTGCTCAAGCCTAAGGCTCAGTGTGAGCGATTCGCTATCGGTGCAGGCCGCAGCCTGCATCGTCATGATGCTCCGAGGCTTGAGCCGCGCATCCTTTGGAGGCTGAGCCATCTCTTCAGTGTAGCGCTTAAGTTCGTTGGAGCGCACCTTGAATACAGCATCACCAACCTTGGGAAGGGGTGTCTCCATGCCAAGTGTGATCTTGACCTTATCGCCAGGTTTTACCGCGCTCGGTCGGTCCTGGCGGCCCATGATCGTGAAATCGCGCAACGAGAATTGGCAAACATCATTGCTGTATCGCTGGCGCGCATTGGTCATGCTGCGACCCAGAACTTCGCCATGCTGGGGGAGCGCATGGTAGCGCGCGGTGGGGCTTTCGGCCCGCAGACCGTCGAAGCGCTCGAGCGGCTCCAGCGCGTTGAAGATAATAGCCCGACCTTCGGTAGCCGTAACTTTCCCGACTTTGAGGCCATGGTGTGTGGGGTTGTTGAGATCGATCACGTTTTCCGCATAGCGCCCCCTAACAAAAAGGCTGGTCGTGGCGCGGTGAAAACTAAAAGCCATATCGCGGCCAAAATCGCGGCTTACGGCAACCGTGCCCTGGGGCGCCGTGTCGCGGCCAAAAAGCTCGTTGAGCTTGGAGCGGTAAAGGCCGATGCTTGTCAGGACATACTGTGCATCTTTTTTGCGGCCCTCGATTTTGAGGGTATCGACTCCCGCCTCGACAAGTTTGCCAAGGTCGTCGGCCGTGTGAAGATCTTTCATGCTAAACAGAAATCCATGCCCAGGCTCGTTCAGGATCCTGTAGGGCTTGCGGCAGGTGTAGGCGCATTCGCCCCGGTTGCCGCTGCGCGCATCTTCCGCGCCAGAAAAAAAACACAAACCGCTGTAGCTATAGCAAAGGCTGCCATGGCAAAAGGCTTCGATTTCGATCTGCTCGCGTGGAATGGCAGCCCTGATTTTGCGGAGCTCGGTCGCGGTGAGTTCGC
>CAZOSN010000201.1:0-7761 GCA_964582405.1 uncultured Oligoflexales bacterium
TAGGGCAATGAGAACGGTGTCCATGACGTAGTAAGAGTCAAGATCCGGATCAAGGATGAGATTGGACGTGTCACCAGCATGGGTGATGGCGACTCGCAGCTGATCGAAAAATTTAAGCGTGTTGGCAGAGAAATCGGCCGGATTGATTTTTTCGACGGAGATTTTGCTCCATTGATTTTCTAAGTTTTCGAATTTTATTCCGCTCCTGCCTCGTTCACGCAATGCGTCGTCAGTAAATAGAAGAACTTGGCCGAGTTTTTGATTGACCTGCCGGAGGTTTGTAAAGTCACGGTCAATTCGATCCTTGGATGCTTGCCATTTGCTGGCAGCCCCTGAGTCGCCGAGGGTAATCATCGTGCCGGTCAGAGCCGCCTGGCTTGTGTGCAAAAACACATCGGCGATCGCTCGGAGGTAAATGGTACCGAACTGCTCGCGTTCAGCGAATTCGATATCCTTGTTGTAGCCATGGATGCTTATGTCGCATAGCACTGCCATGGGTACGACGAAGAAGCAGCATGATGCGAAAACTTTATTTGCTAACGACAACCTCATGTGTTGATCCCTCTGAAAATAGGTCCATTACCCTAAGCCACACGAAAAAGTGGTACGGCTTTCATTGATTCCTGCAAATTAAATATGGTTATGACCTGGTCATCGACCTTGCCAAAGCCTGTAAAGTGCTCAAGGGGAATTTTGCACTCCACCCGTGTTTTCCGATCGATAACCTCATGGGTTATCACTGAAACAGATTCCACAAAATCGACGACGCAGCCAACAGGGCCATTTGGTGTGTCAACCACGATTAGAGAATTGCGAACATGTTTTTGCTCAGCTATTCCAAAGAGTTTGCGCAGATCGATGATGCTCAGAATTTGACCTCGCAAATTGGTGACACCCACAAAATAGTCGGGTGTGCTCGGCAATGGTTTTGTCACTTGCATCTCAACGACTTCGCGAACAGTGAGGATCGGTGTTGCATAGGCCTCGTTATTGAGACGGAATATTAAGTAGCGTTCGTCGAGTTCTTTGTCGTCGTTTGTACCCCAGGAATCCTGTGTCCGGTCATCTTGTATCGGTTGCGCCGGAGCCGCTGCTTTAACCACGGGTGGAGATTTTGGGGCGGCGACTTCCTCGGTTTCCTCTATCAAACCGTAGGATGCGGGTTCGTCTGATACCATGCTTTCCTCGGGCTCAATCAACCCATAGCTGGCATTAGGTCCCAGATCCTCTTTGGTCGGCGTCACCGCGTGCTCCGACTTTTCCATTTTTCTTTCTCCTCATAACCTACTATTACAGTCAACTTTTTTTGTCTGTTAGGCTGCTGGCGCTGCTGACTCAAATTGCTCCAGGTAGCTTTGCGCCATTTGACCAATGTTCAGTATGTATCCAGGCTCGCCATCCTGAAGAATGGTGCACCCAGAGAAACATTTCATTCGTTTGAATTCTCCCTCCAACGGGCGGATAACGATGGATTGAATGCCGATTACCCGTGTGACCTCGAACGCACAAATCCGTCGTCTTCTCCTAATTATGAGTCCTGGCCTGTAGTAGCCGCCGGTGTCGGCATCCGTTGGTTCTTGAGGTTTTCTTTCAAACTTACTAGATGGCAGAAAGTCTGACAGCCTCTTTAAAGGTACGATTTCCTTTCGCAGTGTGAGTACCTGACCTTCTCCTGTGCATCGCGCTATTTTGTAATCGACCAGATCCACAATTTCGGCTATTTCCTGTATTGGAATGGCGTAAAGCAAGCCATCGACGTCGATAATCAATGCGTCCATGATGCTGACAGTTGCCGGTATAAATACCGTGAAGCTGCTACCATGTCCAAACTTGCTGGCAATTTGAATATCTCCTGAACACTCGTCGATCGCGCTCTTCACAACATCCATTCCCACGCCTCTTCCCGATATTTCAGTTACTTCGGCTGCGGTTGAAAACCCAGGAAGCATGATCATCTGATGGATTTGCTCTTCGCTCGGGGTAGATCCCGGAGCAATGAGTCCCTTTTCTAGGGCCTTGTTGAGGATACGTTCGGAGTCAAGACCTCGTCCGTCATCCATGATGGTGATGTTCACGCCGTTAGCGTGATTGATGGCATTGATGGTAAGTTGACCCAAGGGGTTTTTGCCAGCTTTCGTGCGGTCATCGGGCTTTTCCAGCCCATGATCTACCGCATTGCGAATAATATGGAGGAGGGGATCACGGATGGACTCGACGACCATCTTATCGAGTTCTACCTCCGATCCCGAGAGCGTCACCTGGATTTGCTTTCCTAGGGTACGTGCCACATCCCGCGCTGTTCTTTCCATTTTTTGGAACAGCGGTTCTATGGGTTGCATACGCAGAGAGAGAGTTTGCTCTCGAAGTTCGCGCGCTATTTTATTGGCGAAATAAAGTGCTTTGCCGGCTGCTTCGGGATCCCGCTTTGCGTTGTGACCTATGATCGATACCTGCGAGGAGATTTCGCCCACGAGCTGCAGAAGGCGGTCAATTTTTTTGGTACTCACCCGTACTGACTCGTCGATGTCTTTTTTGGTCTCTTTGCTTTCCGGTTTTTTAGGGACGTTCGACACAGCAGAAGGAGCTGCTTCGCGAATCGCGGCCGGCGCACCAGTCATGGCGTTTGTGAGTTGGCCGAGGCAGGCCTCTATTTGGCTTTTGAGTTCTATGGGGCTATTGTTGCGCACGAGGGCGATCCAGTCATCGGTCAATGCCAGGCATGAGAACAAGGCGCCAACAAAATCTGTAGTTACGGGAAGTTTTCCTGATTTTATTTTTACCAAAGCATCTTCAAGATGATGAACAAAATCACCTAGATCTTTGAGACCCACCGTTTGCGACGAACCCTTAATGGTGTGCACGAGCCGAAAAATCGTATCGCAATTTGCGAGCGAGGGGTCTTTTTCGAAATCAATGCAAGCCTTTTCGAGTTTGCTGGATATATCCTGATACTCGTCGAGAAACATGGGTAAATAGGGATTAGGTGTTGCCATCCTCTGACACTCTCCTAGTCACTGCCGTGGCAGTTCGGTTGCAGCTTTCTATCGGCAAATTTTCCCAAAACTAAATTGCCTAAATGACAAAATTTTTTGGGCTCAGCTTTTTCTTTACGATGCCGATGATTGGACAAATAGAGGGAGTATCAAAAGCTATGGGAACCCCCCCCACCGCAGCCTATGAAGCCGCGCCTGATGACAACGATAAAGTCGAAGACGCTGCCGAGTTTAAACCCCCTGGTCCGAAGTCGGATAGCAAGGATTTAATGCGTCGAGCGACTCAAAACGATGTGGATGCAATTTTTTCTGTGGGTCTTCATTATGAATTTGGCGTAAACGTCAAGGATGCAACCATCGGCAAAGCTTTCACCTGGTACCTAAAAGCAGCTGAACTTGGTCATGCTTACTCGCAGCTTATGGTTGCGCGGATGTACACATTCGGCCAAGGCGTAAAGGCCAATCCGACGAAAGCCGAAAAGTGGCTAAAAAAAGCCGCTCAGAATAGGATGTTTTCAGGAGGGATCTTACGTCAAGAATTGAACAAAAAAGTTCTCTACGACAAGACCGAGGAACCAGCGCTTGCGGCTGACAAACCAAATCGCGGATCGATTCTTGTTGTCGAGGATTCTCCCACGATTCAGCGATTCGTGCGCGATATTCTAGGCTCAGCCGGATATCAGGTCGATCTTGCGAATGACGGAATCGAAGGCGTCGAGGCGATGGAGAAGAAAAAGAAATACGCGGCTATCATTAGCGATATAAACATGCCCCGCATGAACGGCATTTCCATGATTTCCCATATCCGGCAGACACTAAAAATCACCGATATTCCGATCGTTGTGCTCACGACAGAAAGCAGCCGCGAGATTATCATGACCGCTGGTAAGTATGGCGTAAACGGCTGGATCATCAAACCACCTCAGCCAGAACACCTGATCGACCTTCTTAATAAGGTGTTCGAGAAGAAGCTGCAAGCCGCGGCTAAGAAAGCAGGTTAATGGACTAAGTATCCTAGTGGGCTGTCAGGGGCGATTTTGGGGGTTGACAGGCCACTAGTATAACAGAACAAGAGACCAATGATGTCACATTCTAGGCTCAATCCCAGTTGTCTGCTACGGCATCCCATAGTCTATCTTAGTATGATCGTGCTTGCTTTAGGTACCTTGGGATGCGTAAATTCATCCACGAATTCCGAAAGACGAGCGACTCATCGCAGTATGGAAGATTTAGCCGAATCGAAATCAGCGTACCAACCTGTTTCGACCCTAAGATTGATTCTCCATTCGTATGATAATGACGACAGATTGCAGAGCCAAACGCTAACCTTGCGTGCGGTTGATACGTCAGGAAATGCCGCTTCAGGTTTTACTGAAAAAAGAAAGGATAACTGGAATCGACTCATTGGTGCCCTTAGAGATTCTCAGGATTGTCAAATCTTCGCTATCAAGGACTCTGACCTTGCAATCGGTCTTGATGGAATAGGCAGCGAAGGCCTTGTTGACCAATTTAATACAAGCGGGCTTGCTTGCGTTGATGCCGACAATAATTTGTCGCTCGACAACATGTTCAGCCTCTATGAATCTGCCGATGATCACAAAATATTTACCGACTATTTTGCATTCCTTAGCTTTGAGGAAACACAAGAGGGCTTAGGCCTCAAGGGAGACAAAAGCCACTCAAGAAAATCCAGTCCATCAAATAACTCCTCCCAAAGTCCCCCAAACCCAGCACCTGAAAAAAATTCGGAAAATTCACTATCATCCCAAACCAAATCTGAAAAAGACGGCAAGACGGCTCGAACTCAGTCCATGGGCAATTATCCTAAAGGACTTCACAGAGCTCTACGACGAGGCCAGTGGGAAACCAAGACGCTCATAGGGGCCGGGGAAGAAGGGCAAGTCTTTAAAGTTACCTATCAAGGGAAAGCGTTTGCGTTGAAGACATCCTCAGGAAAAGCTGCGAACAGGGTCTTCACCAAGGAAGTTTGGCGAGAAAAATTTAATACGCTTGCAGCACTTAGCAGTATCTCTGGCGTATCCAAATTGGTTGCCACATGCCTTACTGCCGAGGGACAAATCCAATACCTTTTTGAGCTCGGAGGTCCATCGACTGATGCATTATGGAGTAAAAAAATCGAGCGACCAGAATCCTTGGCAAGCTCCGATGTTTTGTCACAGAGATTACTGACAATAACTTTAAACATGCTTAATTTGGGTTATGCCCATAAAGATCTAAAACCCGCGAATGTGATTTTGGATTCCGAACAAAAGTCGATTGTCATTGTCGATACCGATGGTGTTGTCAATTTGAATCAATCCGTTGAAGGAATTTCCGTCGATACGGGAATTACACCGTCGTTCAGGTCGCCTTATGTCTATACGTTTGGATTAAAAAAATGGACCAAGGCCACGCTCAAACACAACCAGATCATTTGCTGGGGTTTCACCGCCCTAGCCTTCAAACTATCCGATCTTGGCAAAACACCCGATGATTTTTTCGGCGCCTTGGGTTTCAGAAGTGACGTTAATTTATATGCACTTCTAGCCAATATGCCGAGGATCTTTTTCTCAGGAACACTCAAAGATATCGCAGTTCGACTTATGCTTAATGGCGAGAAAAGGGAACTGAGTAGTGTCGAACAAGCAATTGTCAAAGCACTTACCCCGCTACCTGGTATCAAGGTCGCAAAATACGGTCCTGTTGATTCAGCAACTCAGGAGGAGAAAAAAATCTTCAAAGAGTCTGGCGACAGTGAGGTTGAAAAGCTTACGACCGAATTAGCAACCTTATTAAACGTCAGCTCCAGCTCGCACCCATAAATTCTTGATCATCGTGGTCGGCTAAACAAATTGAATTTTTGTGGTAGGGGCGCAACACATAGGAAAGTTGGTGCTTTTGTAATTTTATTGATTGACAGGTTACAGTCTGGATTGTTAAACAGTGCCCATTACTCCCAGTTGTGACTTAAGCGAATGATGACGCGGACCAAACATTTCAAGAGAAATAGCCAGCAAAAAATGGTCGGTTTGGCTTTAAGTGCATTCTGCGGCACCGCTTTGATGGGCTGCAATTCCGGAAAAGACCGTTTCAGAAGCGGCGCAATCTCAAGCGTCATCGGCGAGGACAATCTCAAGCCTGTGACCACAGGAGACGAGGATTTTTTTCGAGCCTTAGGCTTTTTGCACACCGGCTGCACCGCAACCCATTTGGGGGGCGGCTATTCCTTGACTGCTGGGCATTGTGTGGGTGGAGCCACCAAGGACGTTATCTATCATGAATCCTGCGATCCTAGATTGCAGGGCGTCACCTGGGGCGCTTTAGCAGACAACCCTAAGGGCATCATGGTTTCGTCGTGCCGCGAAATCGTTATGCGCGAGTTTCATGATGGAATTGACTACGCTGTCATTCGGGTAAGCCCAGACCCAGGGTATCGGATTGCACCCAATTTTGACGAACATGTTGTCTACCGCGGCCGAGATATCTCGATTTTCTCCTACCCTAAGGGACGCCCGCTTGAGTGGTCGGGACCCTGTAAGGTCGTTGATATCAACAACAAGAATAGCAATATCTACCATAGCTGCGATACGGAATCGGGGTCGAGCGGGGCGCCTATTCTCGACACGTATGACGAGATTATTGGTGTGCATGCCTTTAATCTGGGCGATCTCAATGGCGGGACAGGGATTAGCAACACTTCTCTTGAAGAACTGTATTAGCGTGAGTTTCCGGCTACCAGATACCGGGTCCGATCATGGGTCACCGACCCAGCTCCCCTGCCCACACAAATTCTCGATTATACTAATCAGTCTTGCTCAAAAATCCAAAGAAATCATTCCCTTTGTCATCACAGATAATGAAGGCCGGAAAATCTCTAACCCTGATCTTGCGCACGGCCTCCATGCCAAGCTCTTCGAAATCAACCAGTTCGACAGACTCGATATTCTCTTTTGCCAGGATCGCGGCTGGGCCGCCGATCGATCCCAAATAAAACCCACCAAATTTCTGGCAAGCATCACGCACCGCTTTGGAGCGATTGCCTTTGGCTAGCGTGATGAGTGAGCCGCCCTGAGCCATGAAATCTGCGACATAGGAGTCCATCCTGCCCGCCGTCGTTGGGCCGAAACTACCAGATGCCATGCCTTCAGGGGTTTTGGCCGGCCCCGCGTAATAGATCGGATGATTTTTAAAATAGGTGGGCATAGGTTTGCCCTCATCGAGGAGTTGCTTAATTTTAGCATGCGCAATATCTCGCGCCACGATTACTGTACCTTTGAGCTTAAGCCTCGTTTTGATCGGATGCTTGGAAAGCTCGGCGCGGATCTTATCCATGGGTTGATCAAGGTCAATCTCAATAGGCTCAGCGCATTTGAGTGCCACGGCAGGTAGATAGCGCGCCGGGTCACGCTCAAGCTCCTCAAGGTAGATGCCGCTTTCCGTGATTTTTCCCAGAATATTGCGATCCGCGCTGCAGCTTACTCCGATACCAATCGGGCAAGACGCGGCATGCCGAGGAAATCGGAAAACGCGAATATCGTGGGTGAAGTATTTCCCACCAAACTGGGCGCCGATGCCCGTGGCATTGGCTATATCATTAACTTTCTGCTCCCATACGAGGTCGCGGTAGCCGCCACCCTTGCCATCGGGCTTTTCGGGCATGGAGTCCAGATACTTGCACGAGGCGAGTTTCACCATTTTTAGCGTCCATTCCGCCGAGGTGCCGCCAATCACGATTGCCAGATGATAGGGCGGGCAGGCTGAAGTGCCG
>CAZOSN010000202.1:0-7760 GCA_964582405.1 uncultured Oligoflexales bacterium
CGGCCTCCAGCACATGAAAGGCGCGGTCAGTTCCAACCAACCAGTCGAGCACCAGCAAAGCGCGCGGGAGCGAAGCCATATCCTCGATGCAGCGAGCATGACCCTCGGGAGTAAGGATAGGATCGACCTGCAAACTTTTCAGTTCGCCTCGCACGGCGCTTGCAATGTCGCTACGCTGAGTAAAAACAACTGCACCTTCAAATGGATGATTCGCCACCGCCACCTCCAACACCTTTACCGTGTTTCTTCATTATATAGGGTGCGCTGACATTTTGGCTATAGGGCGCATCGATGTTTTGGTAACTTCTCAAAAAAAGAGGGCGGTAGAACCCCTTCAGGATTGATCCCGAGGCACAGGAGTCGGGGACATGGGTTCACCGTATTTGCTGCAGTTTTCAATAAAATGGCCCAGGGTACTGCAATGCTTGTTCAAGATTATAGAAGTCGGTAAAAATGTAATGATTTCTCAGGTGGGCCATGTCTGGTGCCGACATCATTGCCGATTCAATTTGGGGTGCTGGGCGGTTGCGCTTCTGCGACTGTTGGATTGGGCCACGGCAGCTGGCGCATTGCTCGCTGTAGAGGATAATGCCTGCCGTAACAGGAGCAGGCGAGCTAAGATGAGACTACTGGGCATGAAGCGATTTGGTCAGAAGCCAGTGGCAGTAAGAATAATCTATCGGTTTCAGCATAACATCAAAGTTCCACTCCGAATGCTTTCTCAGACTCTGCATCAAGGCCGCGTTGGATGTGGTTAGAATCAGGTCGCCTTTAAAGTTCTTGAGTTCAACTAGAATAGCTTTGAGATGGGCAACATCCTCTCGATCAAGGTCAACCAGCAGCGCGTTGTCCTTGTGATTGTTCTGACGGACAAATTCCATCACATCGAGAATGTGCACGACCTTTAACCCCAGGCCCATGAAGATTTTTAGATAGGGTTCGGCCTCTTTTTGAGAAAAGGCACTCACATGAAGCGTCCGGGTTGGCAGTTTGTCTTGGGCCGCAAACAGAAGCGTCATCTTCCCGATACTAGTCAGATACCGCCTGAGCAGGTCGGTAACCGATACCATACCCACAACATTAGCTTTGATCGGAGCCGTGCCATTGAGCACTGGAAAGTGCCTAATCCGATAATTAAAATGGAGATTGGCGATATCCTCTTCCAGGTTGCTGATCTGCGCAAACCGCACGGGTCGAGTCATAAGCGTATTGACCAGCGCTGTGAGCTTGTCGCCCATATCTAGGAGCGTAAATTTTTGAACAATATCCCGCTCGGTGATAATCCCTACCACATGATCCTCGTCATCCAAGACCAAGACACTGCTGATATTCAGATCACGCATGAGGACAACAGCATCCGCGATAGGGGCTTTGCTATCTATAAAAGCAACATTGGTATTAATGGTCTTAGCGATCCGTTTTTTCATGAGACTTCTCCGTATACTTCTAGCTTGAAAATCGCGGCTTCAGGGTCGAAAACTTTATGGGAAAAGCGATCTGGTCACGCACGACGCCATCGGAGCATCTAACTGGCACAACCCAGCCTCGTTCTTGGCTCAATGGACTTTTCAGAGCTTCCCCAAGACTCAGTACCGGCTCGACTGCACAGTCACAGCTTTGGAACAGCTCCTGCCATTGGGCCCGGGTTTTTTGCTTGAAAACGCGGGCCAAGTCCGCGCATAGTTCCTCCATCGCCGCTCCATCTATTGACCGACCTACCCACTGCAAAAGGCCGACCGCACCAAGGAGCCGTTCTAGAAAAACTGGCTCAAGGCTTCCTACCGAAAAAAATTCGTCGTCAAAAGTCGCAAAATACCCATAAAAACTACCGCCATTCAAAATCTCGGCTCCGCGTCGGGGTTGAATCCCACCCAAAGCGCTAGCGACATGAAAATGCTGCAGGTACACCAAAGCATCCGTCATAGAGATATCAAGAAATTGCCCTTCGCCCGTCCTGTACTTATGCACCAAAGCGGTCAAAACTCCGATCGCCAACTGCGACGACCCTCCCGCAACATCCGCGCTCTGAAAACTCGATACGATGGGTTGTGATGGCGTCCCGCCATAACTGGCAAGCCCAGCAAGCGCCTGAAAATTGATATCATGTCCGGCGCGATCCTTATACGGGCCGGTTTGCCCATATCCTGTAAGCGAAACATAGATGAGATCCGGCTTGATCGCCCTAAACGATTCATAGTCAAAACCCCATTTGGCCATGACGCCTGGCCGAAACCCCTCAACCACGACATCAAACTCTTTTACAATCTCCAAAATCTCAGCCCGAGCATCCTGCGATTTGAAATCCAGGATCTTCACCTTCTTGCCGCGACTCAAGAATTCATACGCCCAAGAGCTAGTGCCTATCCTGGGCGGCACGGATCGAGTTAGATCGTGACCACCCGGCGCCTCTATCCTCAAAACCTCGCAGCCTAAGTCGGCAAGCATCAAGGTCCCGAAAGGGCCAGGCAAAAGTCTCGTAAAATCAAGAACTTTTATCCCTTTGAGCGGCATAAGCCCATCCTTTTCTTGCATGAATCTTGAAAGTTCTTTTGTTCACTTTACGACCTGCGAGAGCTATGTTCTTCGTCAGGTCGCGCTTTCCTAGCGGCGACTACCCAAAATTCTGCCCGCGCGCCGCGTGCTCGCGCAATAGATTCGGTACCTCGAACCGATCGCCGAAACGCGCGGCGAGTTCATCGGCCCGCGCCACAAAATTGCGCATGGGATACTGGTGAATAAATTGAAGCGCCCCACCCGTCCAACTCGCAAAGCCCCAACCCATAAGCGAGCCGACATTGGCGCTAGCAGCATCTGAAATAACCCCTTCGGCCAGGCAACGCACGGTTTCGAGCGCCTGCACAAAAAGCAAACGATCCTTCATATCGTCAATCTCGAGCGCCTTAGCCGACGGGAACAGCTCAGCCAGGCCACGCCATAGCGTTTTTTTGCCACCAGCTGGGTAATCGTAAAACCCGGCCTGAGCAGCCTTACCCATGCGGCCACGTTCAACCAAGGTGCGTGCCACGCCTTCACCGGAATGAGGTCGGTAGGTAAGGCCCTGCGCTTGAAAATCTGCTTCGGTCTGCGTGCGAATCCGATCGATAAGCCTTAGGCTTACCTCGTCGGCAACCGTCAGCGGACCAACCGCCATGCCTGCCATCAATGCGGCCTGCTCTATGGTAGCAGGATTTTGCCCCTCGCCTACCATGGCCATGCCCTCGTTAACGTAGCTTGCAAAGACCCGTGATGTAAAAAATCCACGGCTGTCGCGCACCACGATCGGAACCTTACCTAACTGCAGCACAAAATCATAGGCCGCCGCCAAGGTCTCTGCCGAAGTTTGCTCGCCCATAATAATTTCAACCAAATCCATCCGATCCACGGGCGAGAAAAAATGCAGCCCGATAAATTGCTTGGGCCGCAGCGCATGACTTGCGAGTCCAGAGATAGGCAGGGTCGAGGTATTCGACCCCCAAATTGCCCTTTCGTTCAACCTGGACTCGGTTTCGTGCAGCACGAGGTTTTTCACGCCGCGGTCTTCAAAAACCGCCTCAATTACAAGATCGACATCATTTAAATGATCCCAAACTTCTACAGGCTCAATCCTACCAAGGATCGCCACAGCCTCGCTTTCGGCAAGTTTCTGAGTTCCAACCATCTTGCCTAGAATTTTCTCACTGTACCCTTTGCCATGCCGAGCTTCCGCGAGCGTGCGGTCCTTGAGCAGCACGCTACAACCAGCCCGTGCGGCAGCATAGGCAATGCCAGCACCCATCATCCCCGCCCCTAGTACGGCTACCTTGCGAAATCTACGTGCTTCAATCCCCTTGGGCCGACCCAAACCCTTTTTCAGCGCATTCATTTCTACAAAGCGGCTGTTGATCAGGTTTTTAGCAACCTTGCTCGTTAAGAGCTGCACAAAAGCCCGGCTCTCCGCGCGCAGTGCGGCGTCCAAGCTGATAGCGGCACCGTTTGTGATGCAGGAGAGAATCAGTTCGGGCGCGGGCTGAGCGCCAAAGGTTTTGGCCAATAGCATCGCTGGTGCTACGGCTAATTTGTTCGCAAGATTCGGCGAACTCGGCAAGCCCCCCGGCAATTTAAAATTCTTTTCGTCATATGGCTGAACCGATTGCGGATGAGCGGCGAGGAAAGCACGTGCAGCCTCCCATAGTTCTGTTTGATCCTTGCAGGTCCGATGAATCAGTCCGGCTTTTACTCCCGCTTCAGGGCCAAAGGTTCGGCCTTCGAGGAGATAGGGTAACGCGGCCTCGATTCCAATAAGCCGTACCATGCGGGCAACACCCCCCGCTCCTGGCATCAAACCAAAGCCAACTTCCGGCAATCCAAACCGACTTTTATCATTAGCCAAAGCAAAACGCGCATGAGCCGCCAACGCGATCTCCCAGCCACCACCAAGTGCGCTGCCGGCCAGCAAACAAACCACAGGAACCCCGAGCGTCTCGATCGCGCGCAGGTCGGCCTTGGAATGCTCCAGCGTTCTAAAAAAATCCTGGCTGTCAGCCTCACCGATGCTGAGCAGCTCGTTGAGATCCGCACCCGCAAAAAAGGTCGACTTGGCTGATGCAATGATAATTCCGGTCGGCCGTGCTTCGGCCTTGAGCCGAGCGACGGTCTTTGCCAAGGCCTCCCTAAACCCTGCATTCATGGTATTGACGCTACTGTTTGGATCATTGAGAGTCAGAGTGACAATCCCATCGTTCGCGCGTTCAAAATCAATCATGATACCCTCTCCACGATCGTGGCTATTCCCATCCCGCCGCCAACGCACAACGTGACAAGCCCGCGTTTCAAATTCCTATACTCCAATTCATCAAGCAGCGTTCCCAGAAGCATGGCTCCAGTCGCTCCAAGCGGGTGGCCAAGCGCGATCGCACCACCATTGACATTGATTTTGCTCATGGGAACCCTCATGCCGCGCGCAAATTTCATAACCACTGCGGCAAAGGCTTCATTAACTTCAAACAAGTCGATATCATCAATACCTAGACCGGCGAGAGCCAATGCCTTGCGACTTGCCGGTTCTGGCCCCGTAAGCATGATGGTTGGCTCCGTGCTGGTCAGCGCCGCCGCCACGATCCGGGCCCTTGGCTTTAACCCCAGCCTTTGTCCAGCCTCGCGCGAGCCAATCAACACCGCTGCGGCCCCGTCAACAATCCCGGACGAATTGCCAGCTGTGTGCACATGATCGATCGAAGCAATGTGCGGATACTTGAGGCGCGCCACAGCGTCAAACCCCATGTCCCCCAATGCGGCAAACGCGGGCTTAAGCTCGCCTAACTTCGCCACCGTGGTATCGCCCCTGACCAATTCATCAGAATCTAGAATCACCATGCCATTGGCATCTGTTACAGGAACAAGCGATCGAAACCGCCCATGCGCGGCCGCCGCTTTTTGCTGCGAACCCGCAGCGAATTCATCCACAGCCTCGCGGCTAAAACCCTCGATCGTGGCGATGAGATCTGCGCTGATTCCCTGAGGGACATAGCTCGCTTTGATATTGGTCTCAGGGTCCATAACCCATGCTCCAAGATCCGAACCCATCGGAACCCGCGACATCGATTCAACACCCCCCGCAACCACCAGATCATGCCAACCCGAGCGAACCTTAGCTGCTGCGAGATTGACGGCCTCAAGGCCCGAAGCGCAAAACCGATTGATCTGAACACCCGCCACCTTTTCATCCCAACCCGCAAGCATCGCAGCAGATTTGGCGATATTGGCCCCCTGCTCGCCGACCGGCGTGACACAGCCCAAGATGACATCCTCGACAGAGCTAGTAACGAGCCGATGCCGCTCAGCCAGGGTTTCAAGGAGTGATGCGATAAGCCGCACGGGTTTAACCTCATGCAAAGCACCTTGGGCTTTGCCACGCCCCCGCGGGGTCCGCAGGGCATCATAAATAAAAGCTTCATGAGTCATGGGTATGGTCTTCTCGAAGGGTTGGAACAATTTTCCTATCTTATAACGAATAGTTCAGGTTTGCGAAAGTCCAACATTTCTACAGCGATTTGGGGGCTAGAGCCGCGATCGAGCCTGTCCGTTTTTACCTTGTTGCCAGGCACGATGGGAATCAAAGAGGGTGCGACAACTTCGCATTTAAGGCGGACACGGCCTCAAGTCGCTTTCGATCTTCATGTGAGAGAAATGGATTCATGGGGCACAGCTTGCGAAAATTGAACAACAAAGGTAGGTATTTCTGTAATCGTACCCCAATATCGTAAGAATACTGAGCAAGACCAGGGTGCCCCCTTGAAGGCGGCTGCTTGATCGATGGCCGAGAGATGTTGATAAAAATCGTTTCCATGCTGATAAAGCTTATCCGTTCATGCGAAGCCTCTTGATCGGGCATGGGCACGTTATTAATTCACGTCTGGGCGCTACGCGCATTCGATCCTTTTGTCTCCGGAATATTTAAATTGGCTCTGACGTTTTTGTGATTTCCCGGTGCCGTTTAGCCCTACTGCGTTAAGTCGGGGAGTGCAAGCAACGCAGCAATCATCGACTTTACGCAGTAGGGTTAGGCCCGCTAATTTTGGTAGAAGAAATGTGTTATACAAGATAGATCATTCAGAATGACCACAGGGTCTAAGGCTAAAGAACCCGAACCTCAGACTATGGGGAGATGATCATGCCAGTATTTTTTTTGCCACTTACTTGTTTGAGTCTTGCGCTCCTATCGATCGCCTCACCTGCCAAAGGTGCGCCGGAGCGCCTACCCTCTGCGCCGCGAATCATCGCAATTGGCGATATTCACGGGGACTTTCAGGTGTTGCAGAAAGTTCTGATGCTCGCCGGTATAACCAATCAAAATGGCCACTGGACTGGTGGCACTTCGGTCGTTGTTCAGCTTGGCGATGAAATAGACCGCGGCGATGACGATCGTAAAGTCATAGAATACTTTGATGCCCTAGCCGCCGAAGCAGTCACCAAGGGCGGTGCGGTATATCCTCTGCTAGGCAATCATGAAATCATGAACGCGCGCTGGGATTTTCGTTATGTGACAGGAGGCTCCTGGTCTGACTTCGATGACCTCGACCTTGATTTGAGCGCGGAGGCTTTGCGGCGGTTTCCTCCCAATCAAAGGTCCCGAGCTGCAGCGTTTCAGCCTGGAGGCCCTATCGCACGCCGACTTGCGCAACGTAATATGGTGCAAATAATTGGTGATACGGCTTTTGTGCACGGAACCGTCGAGCCGCGGTTTGCCCGCTCAGACCTTGGTGCTGCGAATGATGCGGTCAAACAGTGGCTGGCGGGAAGATCCTCCGCTCTGCCTGAAGCTGCGCTAGCTGCCGATGGCGTGGTATGGAGTCGGGCATTTGGACAAACTTCGATCGACTGCTCCGCTCTCACCGCAAGCCTGACAGGCCTGCGGGTAAAACGAATGGTGGTCGCCCACACGGTTCAACCCAATGGCATCAATTCAGTCTGTGGTGGTCAAGTGTGGCGAATAGATGTCGGGCTATCGGCATACTATGGCGGGCTTCCTCAGGTCCTAGAAATCAAAGGAGACTCTTTTCAGGTCATCAGATCCACGGGGCATGACGTTAATTGAGGGCGGGGAATATTTACTATCTTTTCAATGTGTTATGGATGAATCGTCAACCCGCCCTATACTTACGGTTTACGACAATTCCCAAATAATATCGGAACATTCGGGAAGCCAAGGCTCATCATCGCAATAGGGCGGTACATCCGGTGGGAGGGGCGGCTCTTCCTCGGTCAAGGGTGTTATCTGTAAC
>CAZOSN010000203.1:0-7702 GCA_964582405.1 uncultured Oligoflexales bacterium
AACCCCTCGCATTTCATCGATCTTGAGTTTGTGGTAACTCCCAGCTACCCGATCGATTTTAAAACTGTTCCGACGAGTCTTGACCAGGCGGTCTCCTCGATCAAAGATCACTGCAAGGCCAAGTCCGAGCTTTGTCCTACGGGTAAGACCCTCTTTGACCAATTCTCAAAGGTCGGCACCGCGCCCTGGCGGATTGATCAATTGATGCAGCTGACCGAAGCCTCACTCAAAAAGGTTAAGCAATTCGAGAGCGCCGGTGTTTCCAAAAAAAATCGCGACGACTACGAGGCGAGCATCGATCAGATGTTAACCTTTGCCGGAATCGCCGCGCATTTTGTTGGTGATCTCGCTAATCCATCGCACTGCACCAAGAACTTCGACGGCTTTGACACGGGCAATGGTGGCATTCATGCCTATTTTGAGACCGAGATTGTCATCGAAGCAGGCGCGGGGCTCGCCGGTGACATTCTGGCAAAGGCAAGAAAGGACAAGCCCTACCAGGCGCTCCTTGCCAATCTTAAAGATCCGCAGGCAAAGCTAGATTACCTTCACGAAGCCTGGCTTCTCGCCCTTGAAAGCCACAAACACAATGCCGCCCTGCTCAGCCTCGACGACGCCCGCGCGATCACGGACAAAGGCAAAGGTCGCGCGTCGGCCAAGCGAAAAAAAGCCGCCCAAACGCTGCCTGATTTTCGCGAGCTTGTGGAGAGCCGGCTCGCGATGGGGGCTAGCGTCATGGCGGAACTCTGGTACCAGGCCTGGGTCAAGGCAGACAAGCCGGAGTTCGGAGATTACCACAGCTATGGCTATGCCCTCGCACCGGAGTTTATCAAGCCGGACTACCTTGCGCGGCTGGCTCAGTGATACGCGGCTACCGGGACCGCAAACCCAACGCCTTATCACACAATGATTTGGTGAATGCCGCAGAAAAAATGGGCGAAGTCGAACTCGGGACCTGCGTTGCTGTCAGGTTCGTCTAATCGGATTGAGTCCTAAAACCTCTTTCCAATCCTTGGCGAACAGCAGGCGGCTTGTGACCTCTTGCACCCCACGGCGCTGCATGATCGCATGAAGCAATTTGGCTTTGGCACCCGGAACGATCGTGGTTTTTCCTTGCAAGAGTTCGCGAAAAATAGCTTGCGCCACGGTGTCCGGTTTGTCTGTCAAAAACTCAAGCCAAGGTGGAAATTGAAAGCCCTTTTGAGACGCCAGCATCGTGGTCTGCATAAGCCCTGGACTTATCAGGACGATATTTAAGGCTGAATGCTCGGAAGCGAGCTCGAGCCGCAAGGCCTCGGTAAAACCGCGGACGCCAAATTTTGTTGCAACGTAGAGCGACATGTAAGGCATGGGGATGGTATCGTTCAGGGATGCAACATTACCCAAAATCCCGCGATCTGGCTTGGTCATCACGGTCAGCGCGGCTTGCGTACCAAAAATGACTCCTTTTAGATTGACGTCGGTGACACGACTGATTTCATCTGCGGTTAATGTGCTAAGCTTGCCAATTGCCGGCAACCCCGCATTGTTGAGCCAGATAACCGGACGAATTCCGTCCTCCACGAGGCTAGCACTAAACTCGTTAAGCGCCTGAGCATCAGAAATATCGATCCGATGAGTGCGCAGTTTTTGATTGCCAAACTCGTGGTGCAGTTCGGCAAGGCCTTGCTCATCGCGGTCAAGGCCAATCACCTGAAACTCCCGTTTCAAAGCCTCGCCTGCCAAGGCCCGACCCAAGCCATGCGCAGCACCCGTGATGACGACCCACTCGCGCGCCGGAACCTTAATACGAAACCGCATCGCCTTCTGCTCCCGCGTTAAGGCTGGCATTGTCGCGTTCGAGCCAATGGGCCTCGCCTGCGCCTACAACCAAAATTTCCTCAAATTTGGTTCCAAAGCGAGCATTCCCTAGATGGGGTTCGATCGCCCAGAGACCCACTTTAGTCACCGGATTCTGCGGCGTGATAAGATCGGGAAGGATACCGTGGCCGAGCAAATTGACGATGGCGTGCCAGCTGAAGGGCGCTGTAAGTCCTGGCAAATCACCCAGCGGTAGGTAATGCAACCTATGCCCCAAAACCCGAAGCGGATAGCGCTGATAGCAATTACTAAATCCCGCCGCATGAATCGATTGCTCAACCTGGCGCCAGATCTGATCGGTGGTGAGTTCGCTGCTGAACCATAGGGGTAAGTCCTTTCGCAGGCGAGCAAGCACGGTCCGCTGCGCCTGGAACTCGGGTTGTTCGACGCGGTTATAGCTAAATCCAATGTCACCCACATAGCCATTGAGGATCGGGGCAGTATCGAGGATAATTGGTACTTCGGCTTGAAAGACTCGTTCGGATGGTAGAAAATCCCGCCAGCCCCCGAAATCATGAAACGAACTCCGGTCACCAAACCAAGCGAAGGACTTATGGAAAAAACTCTTTACACCATGATCGCGAAGGTAGGTATCCATGAGCTTGGCCGTACGCCGCTCGGTCCAGCCTTCGCGCAGCTCTTGGCTGATCACAACAGCTGAATCCATGGCAAGCCTTTGAGCTGCCCGAAATCCATCCAACTGCTGCTCAAGGGGAGGAGCTGGAAAACGGGCGACGAATTTGCCGCGAACTTGATGAGCAACTTCATTCGCAACCTCGCCGAACTTAGCGCGAAGACCTTTCATGGATGACCCTTAGGTGATTTGAGCTATTTTAGCACGGTTTCTTTAAGCTCACGAATCCTACGCGCGGACTTGTCATGGTTTTGATGCGGGAAGGGCATTGTTCTCGACCTTTTCACCAAGCATTAATTCTTCGTACAGGGGCGAGGTCGCGTCATGGCTGGCCACAAAATTTACATCAAAATAGGGGACAGCACCGACAAAACGAGAACATACCCTGGGCACGCCCTAAAAACATCCTAAAAGAAATCGACAGTATAATCATTTTTTTGCTAGCCTACCGAATTTCCGAGGCTACATGAGCGTTTTGCTGAAGACTGTATCCAAGATATGCGCCTTTTTGGGTTTGCTATTGTTGGTAGCGCTTATATCTGGAAAGCCGCGTGATTTCTTAACAAGCCAGTATACGGTTTGCCCCGTCATTCAGGGTCAAGGTTGGCACCTTGTTAGCGATGCAGGCTTTCATTGTGTGATGCAGGGTATCGGCACAAAGCGCTTATACTTTGCATCTGATTATAGCGAGGATGGTCGCGAAATTCGCTTTGAGCGCGATCTTGATTTACAACATCAGGCCGCCCTCGAATTTGATTTATACACGGACAGCAGTTCCCGGATTGAAGTGTATGCGGATGACAGCAAGCTGCCTCTGGCCAAGAGTTTTACTAATTTTTCCGCATGGTCATCTAATTCATCGACACATATGACGATTCCCCTCTCTCAGTCCATGAAGGTGCTTAGAATTGTAAAACCTGAGCAGACAGGACAGGTGTTAATAAGTGGGATCGAGATCAGATCGCCTTCCGAGCCATTGACGAAGCCCAGCGTGGTCAAAGATACCGCTATTCATAGCTCGCTCTTGCTCTACGCGTTGGCCTTTGTCGTCACAGCATCCTGCGTGATAGTGGCAATTACCAGCAACGACCGCACCAACAGCTGGTCTATGCTAGTGCTAGGAGCCTTGCTCGCCGTGACCTTAACCGCCGGAAGCCCATTCGCCTCGCAGGCGGGCTTCGTCGATGCCGGTGACGACACAAGTTATGTCGCTTGGGCTCAAGCCATAGGCTACAATCACGACGGAAATCTACGGCGCATACCATTTGCTAGTTGGGCCAAAGACGACAATCATCATAGCTGGGGAACCGGCATTTTCTTGGCGCCAAGCCTATTGGCTCAAAATCTGATCGCTCCACAATGGTCTGGCTGGACTCATGTTAGTCTTTCGGCCATGAGCGCTATGAGCGCATTTTGGAGTATCTTAGGCGTTTATGTACTTTTCCTGGCACTCCGACGATTGATGAGTGATCCGATCGCTTTGATTAGCAGCTTAGGTTTACTTTGCGGCACCTCACTCTTGAAATGGACCTACTATAGAAACATTTTTACTCACTCAGTCGAGGCCTTTCTGATCAGTTTGTGCACCTATGCTACAGTAAAAATCTATGCGCCAGGTCAGAAACCTCGGCACCTTGACCATGCTCTTCTGTGGGTAGCGCTGGTCTGCCTCATTCAAACGAGGCGCGAAGATGCTATGCTAGCCCTAGTGCCAATCTGGTATGCCTGGTTTAACCCGACGCGTCTGCGATCAAAGTTTGTTCAAATCGGGGTTTGGGCGAGCTCGGTGATCAGCGCCCTCCTGCTTTTGTATGCATCCAACCTTCTCACCAATGCTCCAGGTTTTTGGTACAACCCCACGGCCAAGCTTTTGCACTCTCCTACCGAGTGGCAACGGCTTTTAACCAACCTTCAGTACGTAATGTTTGATCATGAAGTTGGTCTTTTCGCTCCTTGGAATATGATGGCATATTTGGCCCTTGCAGCCTGTGTGCTCCACACCAAAGCATGGCGCTGGACGGTCCCGCTCGTCGCCATGGTTTTTGGTGCGCTCTTGCTCTGTGGAATTCACGAATACCCTACCGGCGTCGAATGGCAGAATCGTTTTATCCTTAAGATTGTCCCCATTCTCTTATTGGGAGCAGGATACCTGATCCGCTCCATCAAAAATCCCGTGGTAAAAGTTGTTGGAATCACCTTGCTCCTCGGTAGTTACGCTTATGAAATGTTTGGATTATACCCTGAGGTTCTCGCCGAAGGATTGCCGAGGTACACCGAACTTTTTACTGATCTTCAGATCTTTTTCCCTGAGACATTGAGTCAAAATCGGTTTCCAATGCTGCTGCTACCGTTTATTTTGTGCATGTGGCTCTTGTGGAAAATCTTAGCGATCGACACAAATTGGAGTTTACCAAGGTTTCGTCTACTCCCGTTACTTGCCACTCTGGTCGTGGCGTTGGTTTTGATCAAAGCGCCGCTTCGACTAGGAGCAAACCTTGCTCGCCCTCTTTCTCATGCGGGGCCAGTTCAACAGGTATTTGACCTAAATCGTGATTTTCGCGAAGTCGAATTGATTTGGCCAGCAGCTCAGGACAACAGCTTTTCCTGTGAAGCCGGCAAAGATCAGGTGGTAGCGGTTGAAGTCATCAATCGTTCGAATTATGTCCTGAGCTCTGGTTTTGCCGAACGTAGCCACGGGCATCCCGTAAACCTGGGCTACAGAATTGCCAGCCATGGCGATAAGCCATCAGAAAGTCCTCATATACTGCTGCCATCGAAGCTGCAGCCTGCTCTCTTTGGTCCCACAAAAGTCGAAGTTCCATTTAGCGTGCGATGCCCCAACGAGCCTGGGGTATATGATTTTGAAACAGACCTAGTCCAAGAAGGTGTCAATTGGCTAAGTCACCTAGAGCCCAATCAAATCCGAGCGCGCGGCATCATAAAGGTCGTAGGAGCCAGCTTTGCAGAAAGAAACTAACCCAAACACGCCATTTATCAGTATATTCACCGCAGCTGTGTTGCTCTTAGGTGCGGCCCAGCTTTTCGCAAGCAGTTCGCCAACCTTTGGTCTTTTCGCGATTCTTTTTTGCCTTACCTTGATTCATCAAACCGCGGGTTTGTCATCAACCTTGTTGATCTTAGGCCTATCCGCAAGCAAGGCTCTGGGGACTAACCTGACTATACCCCTAGGCATCTCTGCCTATGCTGGGCTCAGTCTGGCTCTCCTCATGAAGAATTCAGCGAAACCACGCGTGAAAGATATTATAGCTCTGATATCGCAATCCCCACACGCGCTGCTCGCGCTGATCGTTGTAAGTGCAAGCTTAACTCGCCTTATCGCGATGCAAGGGGTTATACGCATGCTCTCCGAAGACAGTTATTCTCCAGGTCGATTCTTGGTCGAATTTTTGGCTCAAGGGTGGACCTCCGGCAATCCGGATCTCTTTACCGATGCTCAGCGATGCATGAGTGTTTTTGCCAGTTTTTTCGGAACAATCGTAATCTTAAAATTCCTCAAAGGTGGCCTACGACTCAACCTTTTAATTCCAATCTTTGTCGGTCTTGCCATTGCTCTAGTTTATGACACCATGCTGGGCAAATTCGATCGAAGTTCCTTTCCTCTTTGGGCTGCGCTATTCTTACTTGGAGGATTCTGGTTTCGTGGAATTGGCATTGTTGGACAATGTCTGCTTTTTTTAGTTAGTTTGGCATTTAGCCTGCAGAGCGTCGCGTCGCTCAGAGAAGGTCACTTTATCCTAGACGCGATTTTAAATCCTCAAAGCTTTATGATCCACCCAACGCTGGCTCTGAATTTATTCACGCTCAGTGCGGTTGTGATCGCCTGGGCATTCTCCTTCGCTAAACGCCGTGTGGGCCCGCTTGTCTTTTTCCTGCTCAGCGAAGCCGCTGGACTTGCGTTGGTTTTCACACCAGCTTTTTGGGCAAGCCCACTCTTGTTTTTTATCTCGGTTCTAGCCTACCAAAGCCATAAAAGGTTTGAGGGCATCCTTGGATTTAAGATGCTGCTCGGACCTAGCGCTCTGGGTTATGCGTTTGCCCTGGTGATTTTGGCGATAGGCTCGCCGATCACCCCTGCGAGTCTAGCATGGCAGCACCCAGATCTAGTTTTGCGGGCAAAAGCTCCCGAACCTAAAGAATGCTTAGTAAAGACACTGAGCACGATCTCACGCAAAGGCATTCCCTTGAGCGTAACGTTCAACGAAGGCTGCCATGACACCCCCTTGCAATTCGATTTGAAACTCCCTAACAATAGCGCAGAAGTGATTTGCCTTTGTCACACGTCATCCTGTGAAAAAAGCGAGTATCTGACGATCATACCCCAAGCTATCTCAATTCCAGGGCTGTCGAATAAATTGAACAATAACGATTCTTTGGCTTTGAGTGGTTTTTTGGACAACGGCTCCGACCAAAGGATACATTTTGATGCAGATGGCCTTGCAAAAGCGCAGTGCGACCAGGTATTGCAATTCTAGAAGCAACAGTCTCTCAAGTCAGACGCAGCTTAAATAACTCATTCAAGTTCGCATGCGCGCCATTAAACCCCCGCGTGATTACAATATGCCCAAACTCAACGAGTGGGATGTCAAGGAAATGCTGCACGACATCGTCACGCTGGCATTGATCTATCTCAAGAAGACCGGCTTTATCGATGCCAGCGAATTTCGGACCCCAGGTCCACCGATGGACAGACTCTGGGTCGAGTTTGTGGGCGTCGCAGCAGGCGATGGGACAAACAGCCACGAGCGGCTCTCACAATACTGCAGAGGGAGGCAGTGAATTCAAACCACTTGAAAAGGCGCGATTTTATAGAATGGCCCTACGATCTGTATCGGAGATGTGCTCAAACGTTCAGATTGGCAATCGCCTCAAAATTGTAGGCAATGACGATTATGCGGAGGCTTATGCGTTATTTACGCGCCTTGCCCAGACGCTTACTAAGTTAGCCGTCTCAATGGAACATCGGACATCTGCTCGGGATCGAGTGGGTAGCGCCCACCCGTTGCCGGGTGGCGCGCCCCCTTAGAACCGTACGTGCGGATTTCCCGCATACGGCTCCCCGATTAACATTGCGGAATAACGTATTTGTCTAGAGATGAGTATCTGATCCTTAGCCTGGGCTCGGCTATCTTGTATTTCTGTGGCGACACGGTCTGGAACTCATTACTGTCCCAGCTTACAGGCATTGTG
>CAZOSN010000204.1:0-2655 GCA_964582405.1 uncultured Oligoflexales bacterium
GAGATGATTCCACGCGGGTTTAGTATTAAAGTGTAGGCTGTCAAATTTAAGGACTCAGCCATTCCATTAATTCAGCGATATCGTGAAAAGGAAAGAAGGGATGTGGCTCCGCCACAGGGCGTGGCAAGCCCATGATGCAGAATTGTTCTCTCAATGCAACTTCTGCCAATTGGTTCGTCGAAGATAACAAGTCCGGAATACAGTTGAAAAATCAAAAGGGGGGCTCAAAAAACTGCTTATTCATTTACCAAAACGACCAAACAAAAAACTCAGGCTTTCTCGAATGCAAAGATGAATGGCCCAATCTCTACTGGAGCATTGAGGCTTTAGGAGAATCGGAATAGATCCGTCACTTGCTTCCCTAGGTTAAAGGTTGACCCGGCATTGCGCCGAATTTGTGGTTTTGAGCAGAAAATTCCGTCTCCAGGCACATTCTCCAACTCATTTTCAGAGTTTGCGGGTATGGGCCTTGGCGAAACTATTCATGCTGCCCTTATCAGGGAAGTATACCAAGGCAAACTGATCGGTCATGTGAGCCGAGATTCAACTCAGATTGACGGCCGAGAAAAGCCCACTAAAAAGCCCGATACTGCTCCTGACGAAGGCCCCACGAAGAAAAGGGGGCGCCCGAAGAAAGGTGAACAACGCCCTCAAAAAGAGCCGACTAGGATTGAACGACAAATGACCCAGAATTTAGCTGATATGGTGGCTGACTTGCCTACAGAGTGTGACGTAGGTGGGAAGGAAAATAGTCAGGGCAACCCTGAATGGTGGGTCGGCTACAAATTGCATTTTGATGTCTTTGGTGCCCGCTGTTTTTGGGCATGAGACTCCGCACTAAGTGTATCTCGTGCTCTTCTGAACGGATCACGGCCTTTAGCTGCGTTGGTACTCTCGCATACCCAATCAGCATCTCGACTCCTTAATCTTCAGGATGGATTAACGATTAGCAGTTTGCGCGAGTTAAAGCCCTCGCAACTGAGGAGCCTTAGCTGACTTCTGAAAGAAATTGGTGGAGATAAGCGGAGTCGAACCGCTGGCCTTTGCAATGCCATTGCAACGCTCTACCAACTGAGCTATACCCCCCAAAGCGCTAGACCGGATTTATTGCTGGATATTCCCCTCCTGTCAACGATAAAGTGGGGCCTTGATCTTTTTCTAGACGGCATGAGGCATGCTCTAAGATCTTTACCCCCCCTCTATCTTCTACTATGATGGTGCGGCATTTTTGAACTGTTGAGAGGTACCCATGTCTGACGAAGCATCGACCGAGCTGACTCCCCAATTCGCGCCAAGTAGCCTTTATTGGGGCGGTATCCTAATCGCTTTGATTGGTACCTTGCTGAGTATATATGCCACGCTGCACCATATCGAGCTCAAGACATTGGGTGCCACAAACGCGATCTGCAACATCAATGAGACGTTTAGCTGCGATGACATCGCCGCGAGCAAGTATGCTGAGCCGTTTGGGATTCCCATGGGAATTTATGGCGCCGGTTTTTTTGCAGGGATGTTGCTCCTCCTCGGAGTTGCCCTCCTTAAGCCGGAGTACCGTGACGATGCCCTGCACACCTACAAATGGTTCACAGTACTTGGCGTGGTGAAGTCTATCGGCTTGTTTATCATCGCCCACTTTATCATCGGCAAACTTTGCCCGACATGCATAGGCGTTTACCTCAGCTGCTTTGCCCAAGCGGGCCTAGCCTGGGCAAAGCGCTCAGAGTTCCCAGTCCGATCTACGTTCTCAGACTCCTTTAAATCCTTAAGCAATGGCATCACATACCCCGTCGTCACGCTGCTCATCGCCGTTGTCATCTACTCGTTTGCCAAGCCATCCAAGCCGACGCACCTTGACCTAAAGCAGCCTCCGATCGGTGATTTCGATGATTCCAACCCCGTGGTCCTAGAACCTAACCGCCAGGAAATTCCTATCAGCCGTTCAGCCTATGCAGGCCTCGGAGAAGACTACCGTCGCGGTCCCGAAGGAGCCAAGATTACTATCGTGGAATTTGCCGACTATCAGTGTCCAGCCTGCCGGCACGCGTATCAGGCCTTAAAAGACCTCGAAAAAGAGATGCCCGAAATTGAGATGGTTTTCCGGAATTACCCACTCGACAGCGCATGCAACCCCTCGATCAGCCGCCGCATGCATGAGTTTGCATGCGAGGCAGCGACTCTGGCCCGATGCGCTGGGCGGATTGGGCAGTTCTGGAACATGCACGACCGCATCTACCAAAATCAAACCGATCTGAACAGCGAGGCACTTTCCAAGTGGGGCAAAGAGGTTGGACTCACCGACCAGCAAATCGCCGAATGCCGGACTTCGCAAGACATCAGCAACAAGATCCGCGACGATGTCAAACTTGGCGAAAAACTCGGAATTACCGGCACTCCTACGATTTTTGTAAACGGTCGAAAAGTTGATGGGGCCTATAATATCGAAGGTTTACGTAAAGCCGTGACAGCTGCTCAGGGTCGCTAACCATGAAGCTCGAAATCGAAAACGATTTTCAGAAAAAAGTTATGCAGATAAGCTTTGCCGAGCCCTGCACGATCGCAACGGCCGATGATATCCGCATGTTGCGTTCTCTGTGGACAAAAGAGCTCGCAAGTTGGCATTCCCCTTACAAGGCGCTACTAGATTGTGCAAACCTC
>CAZOSN010000204.1:2665-7652 GCA_964582405.1 uncultured Oligoflexales bacterium
ACGGTCGCCAACACCGAAGAACTTCAGCCCGACTGGGATCGGTTTCTAGCCTACCTTAAGGGATTCTTTATGAAATCAATCACGGGCTACAATGGCGACGCCAGCCGAGGACTCGACAAGCTTCCGATACCATTTCTCTCCGAAGAGGAGGCCCGGGAAAAAGTCGGACTAAACCGGGTCCGACGCCCCGGCACAAGCGATTTTCGAAGCTTAATTCAGATACAGAATCATTTCCAACAGCATGTGATGGAGGTGTCCTTCGACGATGAGGCTATCATAGATTCGTCCGACGCGGTCGAAGTCCTCAAGTCTAAAATCGTCTCTAACCTCATGCAATGGCATTCGGCATGGAATCTGCTCATCGATTGTCAAAACTTGCGAATTTCGGTTGAGCAGTTCCCGGCATTTGAGAAAATGCTCAAATATTTCGGCTCCTTTTTTATGAAAAAAGTACTGGGCTATAGCCCCAACCGGGAGCAAGCTGAGTACCCGTTTAAAGTCTATCGATCGCGCCATAAAGCTGCCGGGCAGCTTGAGGCAGAGGGACTGACGAGTGGCAATGATGCCGTTTGCCGCAGCAAATGACGCCATACTGTTTGGACTGAAGCTTGGCAGGTCAACAATTCTCCGCTATAAGAATAAGGTGATTTTCCGCTAATTTACTAATGAGGTCTCGAGAGTGAATCCTGTAGAAATCTTTCCCATCCAAGGTACGCTAGTTCTACGCGCAAGAGGCTCCGAGCTGCTAATCTTGACAAATCACGTTGTTGAACTCAAAAAGCTTCTCAAACCAAACGATTTTGTTACTTACTTTAAGGGCGAGGCGCTGATCAACAGACCTGCGAGAAAATTGTTCGAAGCCTGGCTACGCAAGGATCCTAAGCTTTGGCAGCGGCTCTACAAGGCAGTCCAGGAAGCCGAGACAGAGGAGGCGGCCTCAGCTGAATCCGAAAAACCTGAGGCCTCAGCACCCAGTAAGACTTCGGTGAGCAAATCACCTGAAACAGAAACAAAAGAAACAAAAGAAACAAAAGAAACAAAAGAAACAAAAGAAACAAAAGAACCTAACCAGGCCAAAAAAGAAACAAAAGAATCTAAAACAACCGCCAAAAAAGCGACAAAGGCCGCAACCAAAAAAGCGAAAACAACGACCAAAAAAGAAGAAAAACCCCCAAAAAAAACCGTTGCAAAAAAGAAAACCACCACCGCAGCCAAGAAAAAATCAGCCACCAAGAAGTCCAGCGGGAGGGGGGCTTGATTCGCAAGTTTTTTATTGTAGGGAAGCAGCTGTACCTGCAATCTAAAAACATGGAAAATTACGAAGAGTTGGGGCATGTGATCGAGCTCAGCATGCCAATCGAAGTTTTCTGGGAGATGGAACGACTACTCAAGGACGCGAACTACATACGATCCTCGGGTGGCTCTCAAGCGGAAGTTTTTGAAAACTACAAGCAGATTTTTGGCTGCTGTGCCCCTTATGCAATCTTGGAAAAAGAACGAAAGTGGCTCTATGAGCGATCCCGCGAATCCAAATAACCAGGCGCTTAAGGCCGTGTTTCTAGACCGCGATGGTGTTCTCAACGAGGACTCAGGGTATGTTTCGCGGGTTCAGGACGTAAAGATTTGCGAGGGCGTGTTTGAAGGCCTCCGCATACTTAGGGACGCAGGTTTTCTCTTGATCGTGATCACGAATCAATCCGGGATTGCGCGAGGCTACTACAACGAAAGCGATGTCTGGGCTGTTCATGATTATATGACCGAGCTATTCAAGGAACATGGCACAAAGGTAGACCTCTGGCTCCATTGCCCACACCATCCTGATGGCGAGGTAGAACCTTTTATACTTGACTGTGATTGCCGCAAGCCGGCTATAGGCCTGATTCAACAGGCTCTAAAGAAGTTTCCAGGCATATCACTCAAAAAAAGCTTCCTTATTGGGGACAAGATTAGCGACATTGACTGCGGCAAAAATGCTGGGATCCATGCAATCCAAATCGTCAGCGCAGGGATTTATCCGAGGCATAAGACTCCGGATCACACCGCACAGGATTTCCTTGAGGCGGTTCGGTACATTGTCAACCGCGACAAGGAAAGGGACGATGACCGTCCTATTCATCATCCTTGTTGACCGGATTCTGCTGCTCCGCATATTTTTTCAACAGAAGCTTTATCCGTGGGCCGCATCGCTCACCTTGGCAGCCGCCGCTTCCTGTCCCAGCCTTCTGATTGACATCCTGGACGGTCTGAGATCCTTCCAAAGCTGGCAGCACTTTTTTAAGCGGAATACCCTTGCAAATGCAGACCACGCGGGCAAGCTGCTTGATTTGTTCTAGTCTTTTTTCATCCTGATCGCTCAAGCTCGATCCTTTGTCATGCAAGAATTTTAGTCGCAGGCGCCTTTGTACCAGCGACTATTTATATATATAGTATATCCAGCCATTTTAGCCAGCGGGCGTCATGCGCTGCAAATAAATAGCCCGATAGATTGCACAGCCCATGAAATACCATGCACGGCAGTATGCGCCCGCGCATAGCAAAGATAGTCTCACATACCAAGCCCAGCAGGAATGGTCCAAGTGGAATTCCAGCCTCACCCGCAAGGAGTCGGGACAAGGTAGGCTGCGAGTGAACAAAAGCAAACAGCGATGCGGAGATATAACCGCCCTGCCACGGGCTGAGATTGCGGCGAAAAAAACTACCGAAGCCCTTACGAAACACCAGCTCCTCAACAATCGGGGCCCAAACGACAACCCAAAAGACATTGTATCCGTAGCTACCAACCTCAGGATCTCCGATCATCAATGAAATTGTGAATGCGCAGCCGATTGCCAAAATCAGAAATAGCGACGGAAACCACTCAATCCTTTGCGCATAAGATTTGATGCTCGAAGGAAGCGAGAAACAATGTTTACGCCAGGTGAACAGAATACCAACAGCCAGAACGCTGTGAAAAATCAGAATCTTTAGCAGCGTGGCTTCAGGTCCGGGGACGATCCGGTACGCTTCAGCGAGGGCAATCCCGATCACTACGGCCAGGAATAGAAATATCACCACGCGAGCCAATCATATTCCTCATGCAGCAACCCCAAGCGTAAATTCCACGCGCTTCAGGAGATCTTGCAGAACAGCTAGCAGGTTGCGAACATCATTTTTGACGACATAGCCATTTGCTCCGACGTTTTGCGCGGCGGTCTGCGTCACATCCCCGCTCAGAGAAGTATGCAATAGAATAGGCAATTTCGCAAATCTAGTCTCGGCGCGCAATTTTTTGACTAGTGATAAACCATCCATAAGCGGCATCTCAACATCAGTAATCAGACAATTGATTGGACCTTCGCTACTGTTGCCTTCGGCGATCTCTGTTAATTTTTCGAACGCCTCGACCCCATTGGAAGCTGTCACCACACGATAGCCGTTTTCGACCAATATCTTGGTAACATTGTTGACCACCAATTTAGAATCATCAACAAACACGATTCCCGGAGCGTTAAGACCCAGATTCCTCGAATGGCCGGGGATAACTCCTGTTCCCCCGAAAGGGGAATATCCCATGCGAGGATCCGGCGCGCCTCCATAGGGAGAGAACGACTGACCCGACTCGGTCATGCTGCTTTCGATCCGGCTTAAAATCATTTCGAGGTCAAGAATGAATAGAAATTTATTGTCCTCGATCAGAATCATACCCGACATAAAGGACCCCTGCTCCGAAGACGGTGGGAGTACTTTTTCCCAGGCCACGCGACGAATGCGATGCGTCGTGGAAACGATAAACCCTGCACGCTTTTCGCTGAATTCTGTAACGATAAGCTGCTGATTCGGTAAAAGTGGTGCAAAGTCGTCACCCAATACCCGGCAAAGGTTGATTGCAGGGATAGGCACCCCGCGCAACTCGAATATTCCCGCGATACCGGGAAGACGTGATGCTAGAGGGTTGATCTGAGGCATGTGCACAACTTCACGAACCTTCGCGACATTCACACCGTAGATGCCACGGATCCTACGGCCATCGTTAAGCTTTCGATCGAGCGAAAACTCGATCATCTCGAAGAAGGTGCCACCGACTTCAAACTGATCCAAAAGATTTAAATCGCTACTCATTGACGTTGTGCCCCGCGGCTATATGACCTCGGGAGAGGTTTCGGAGCAAACCAAGATGTCTTTAACGCCAAATTTCAGGCGAGATTGTAAATATCAGGCTGATTCAAATATTATTCGAGACTTACGGAGATAGTTAAGCAAGGATTTCTTTTGGCCTTCGGTTAATTTGCCGAATTCAAGACCTACCATTCCAGACTGGACCCAAGCCACCGTAGCTTTGATCTTTGAATCGGGCCCCTGCGGGAGCACGAGCTTTGACGTGTTCACCCTTGCTCCTTTACGTTTGGAAGGCGGCACGTCAGATTTTGCTTCGGGCAAGGGCGTGGGCTCGTCCGGGAATATCAAGGAAAGCGTTAGCTCTTGCATTTTTTTGACCCGAAGAACACCGTCGAGCTGCACGCAGGCGCCACCGACGCTAAGGTTGACAACGGTTCCATAGATCTTGGGAGCGCGTTTGCCCCGCCCTGAGGCTTTGGCAACCAACTGAGTTACAATATTGCTCTCAAACCGCCGGCTGGTTCGCCTTCCCTGTATCAGAAAGCTTTCGATGGCCTTGTTCAACCGCTCGACGCTGACAGGCTTGGAAATCCAATCGCTTGCGTCGGAATGCGTAAAAAGATGCTCGTTAACCGCCTGGCGGACGATTTCGTCAGGAAAAGCCGTCATAAGAATAGGGCCTGCAAAATTGCGCCGGATCATATCAACGAGAGACGGACCATCGGCATCAGGAAGATCAAAATCGACCACGATAAGGTCAGGTTTGTGGATTTCCATGAATTCTAACGCCATTTTGCCAGTATCTGCAATATGAACGATGATTCCTGGGACCTTTTCCTTAAATATTTCAGAGGTCATCACAACACTAGGCGTGCTTGCGTCGGCAATGACG
>CAZOSN010000205.1:0-7631 GCA_964582405.1 uncultured Oligoflexales bacterium
CTTATCCAATGCTGACTCAGCAACGGAATCTCCGCCAATGTTTCGAGGATTACGACTCGCTGCTGACTTAAGTACTCGCAGAGAATTGAGGAGAGTAAAGAGCTCTTACCGCTTCCGGTTTCTCCAAAAATAAATATCGGCTGCCCAAGAGTCAATGCTGCCTCGATCCGACTGTGAAGCTCGCTGGTCCAACCATGAAATGAATTTAAGGCGAGTTCATGAAACCTATGACGCCTTAAGCTAAAAAGTGGACCATGCTGACAAACGGTCCGAAGCACCGCATGCCAACGGAATAAGTGAGGCGATTCCGAATCCGTAAATACACCACCACAGGTGGGCAGCAGCGGATCCAACCGAAGGCCCATCGCGTATGCAAACTCCTGAATACTGCGCTCGAGTTCATGTGCCGAGCTAAATGGATTGGTCGATAGAGTACTGCGATTACCGCTTACCTGCGCGATGCTTGACGTGCCGTTGACCAGGATTTCGTCTAGTTCGGGCTGAGAAGCAAATATTTCTGTAAAGTATCGCAAATCAAGCATACCTACTCCGAGCAAAAGCCGTAATTTAGCGCGACTTCAGGGGATACGTCCAATGACATAGGAGTCAGGAAAGGACAAACTATGACCATAATAATGATCACAGGCTAGTAGGCTGTCAGGGCTGACATTAGGGCTTCGAATGACTATAATCACTGCCATAGCATCGAATGAACCAGACAATTCTAGGAATAGAACTCCGGATATCGCCCCTCAAGAATATCGCGGCAGACTCTGTCGGTCGTTCCAGGCATGAGAAGGCCCATTATTTCAAGCAATAGCTCCATAACCTCTTCATCGTTCCAATCACGAGTATCAAAGGCTTTGACACCCTCAAGCATTTTTTCGATCAGATCATCGCTGAACAATCCTCTGAGGCGGCAGGTCTGAATATTCTGCCATAGACGGTTAGATATATAGGCCTCTTCAATTGGACTAGAGACTCTGAGATGCGCAGAGCTTGGCTGAATCATGGCTAAGCATTCCGGCAACATACCTGAATAAGTGATTTGATCAAGCCACTCAAAAGCTTTGCTGATATCCTGCTCGGCGAAACCCTGACTCAGGAGCATAAGCCTCACGGCACCATCGCCCAATAGGTGTTGACTACCACTTGCGATCACAAGGTCGGCTAGAGTCTTGACAACAACCCACCATGATGGCCCCGATTCCTGTCGAGACATAGCCCCTCCAAGTTGCTGAATTTCTATTTTTGTTGAATGGCTCATATTTAAGCTTAGAAGGAATCAGGACGGAAAGCACAAAATAATGGGCAATACTCGCCTATATTAAACTGAGTTTGAGTGAGCTGGGTTTTCTAAATATTGAAATTACTAAAAAACTCGTCAATATCTCCAAATGAGACAGCACCGTCATCGATAAGAAGTTCGTTCCCTCGGCTACGAATGTCATCGTTCTCCTGACGAAACACCATCACCTCGCGTCCTTGATCGAGCGCACGGCAGGCGGTGCCGTAAGCTCCGGACTTTTCCGCAGCTTGCATAATGACCACCATGGAGCTTAGGCCCGAAATCAGGCGATTTCGCACCAGAAAATGGTATGGTAAGCTCGCCTGATCAAACAGTCGTTCGCTCAACCACATCCCGCCTTTGTTCAGAATTTTGACAAAAACGGAGAGATTTTGTTTGGGATACGGCAAGGCTAATCCGCTTGCAAAGACGATAATAGTCCTGGCTTCGTTGACGGGAGCCTGATACGAGCCGTAATGCGCTGCGATATCACAGCCCACAGCTCCACCTGAAACAACAACGTATCCCTTAGCAGAAAGTCCCATGGCTATCTCCTGGCTAGCTTCTAGAGAAACCCGCGAGGCATTCCTCGATCCCACTATTGCCACACATGGATAATCAAGGAGTTCGATATTCCCGAGGCAGCTCACGGCGCCAGGCGGGTCAGATACCTGCCGCAACGAGTCGGGAAATCGCGAAGAATAGTAGGAAATATAAGTTCCTTTGCGCTCTCTTAAAAAGCTGAGGTGTGCTTCAATGGAATAACTTACCTGTTCAAGGGTCAATCGCGATTGTGCCAACAGAAATCGTACCCATGGCCAGTCAGAATCCTTCACCAATTGGCAAAGTCGCACTCGCCATGTTCTTCGGGCGAAATCTTCTTCCAGGGGATCAAAATTGTCCACGTGACCGTTAGCCTGCTTCAAAACCGGGAGATGGAGACCACTGAGCTGCGAGACAAAGTGGGTAACCAAAGCATGCCTACCCAAAAGATTTTCCAAGGCCGACCCTCCGATTTTTCATAGAGGGCCATGAAATAACAAGTTTCTCGGAGTAATGCCAATGACATCGGAGTCAGTTCTGGACATACTGGTGGGCTGTCAGGGCTGATTTACGGTGTTGGTAGCCCACCAGTGGGCTGTTAGGGAGGAGGCCCGATCGTGTCGCCAATCCGAATTTCGCGGTTGCTATGAAGGCAGTATCCAATAGCTACCGCAGACGAAGTATCAACGATATAGACTAAGGCTATCGGCTCGCCAACATTAGAGAAATCCTCAATATCAAAGAACAACGATGATTTCTTATACGGTTGATAAATACTCACGGATTGCCCCTCCACGAGCTTGCCAGCAGTTTGATCGAACAGAACGAAATCACCTTCTCCCCCTACAATTCGATCGGCATAATCAAACCCCACAACATAGTGAGTTGAGCCAACGCTCGAAGGCTTTGCGTGCAAATCAACGGTTCTTTTAATTGAGCGGTAGTCAAACAGCAAATCTTCCGGCATTACACCAAGACGTCCTTGCTGAACCGTGCCTAAATACTGATCATCACCAAGAGACTTTTCGATCGATACCGTACCTACGACATCAAACCTCTGACCAATAAAATTCTCGTCAGGCCCCGCATAGATACTTTCGCTTGGCCGAAGGATCAAATAGGCTGCCCCAGAATTGAGTTTGCCCTGAAAAACTCCCTTCTGCCCCTCAGCCAACAGGCTCCCACCACTTGGCCCCAAAACCATCGATCCAAGGGCCTCGGCATCTTCTGAAATCACTTGGACAGGCAAAATCACGTCGAGTTTGCTCGTTTGATAATAGTTGCCCGTAGTCTCAAGCCCAAAGCTTTCGTCGAGAGGAAGATTATCCCCATCAACGACGGGTGTTGGCGGTCGATCCGAAAGGTCCATCAGCAAGCCCGAGATGTCCTGCGCGACTAGCTCCTCTTCGCGCAGATCATTCTTGTCGATCGGTATCACATCGTCCTCGGTAATTACCTCTAAGTAGGGAGGATTCTCATCGTCGCCTGGGTAAAAGCGAAGATGCATCCCTGGATAGATAAAGTGCGGGTTCGTAATCTCGGGGTTCAATGCCCAAAGTTTTGGCCAATACCCGGGCTCATCGAGCAGCTGGGCGCCGATGTCAAACAGGGTATCTCCTGGTTCGACCAGGTAATCTTCAGGGGCCTCACCATCAGCCATAACCCTTCTTGTGCCAGGTACTGGCGGTGCCCCGCCGAATAGGTTGTATTTGCTTATTGAATCGACCTTTGGACTTTGCTGGCTTTGCCCGGGAATTGGCAGGGCTGGTCCGGCCTCAATAGGACCAGACTGCACAGATCCAATCGGCGCTTGCGGAAGAAGCTGGGATGCACCATTCTGAACCTGAGTCGCCGGTTGCAGACCACCATTTTGGAATTGACCAGGTTGCGTGCCAGATGGGATTTGAGGAGCTGGCTGCAAGCCGCCGTTCTGATTTGGCGGCAAGGGAGGGGACTCAGGATTCTCGTGCGCTGCTTTACCAGCTTTGGGCTGATTAGCGTTGGACTTTGCCATCTCAAGAAGGTCTTTAAACCCATTGTCGGCAGGCTGTTCCAGATTGGGCTTGTTCTCCTGAACCGGAGCAGCGTTTGCGTGAACTCCCCCGAATGCCGCACAAAGCAAGACTATTTTAGAGGCGATCTTCAAGGCGCTTTAGCTCCTCTTTGGCTCGCTCCGCGACATTTTCTTGCGGATATTTGCGAATAATCTCCTTAAACCCATCAACCGACCGCTCAACGAAACCTTCATTAAAATCGACTTCAGCGATCAAAAATTCGGCCTCGGGAGTCCAAGGGCTGGTTTTGTACTGCGCAACCAGCTTACTCAGAGACTTACGAGCAAGCTGATAGTCCTTGAGTCGAAACCAACCCGCACCGATCCATAAGAGATGGCTGCCCTTGGTAATCCGGTCGGAATACTCCTCGCCAATCCGCTCATAGGCTGCAATCGCTTTACCGTAATTACCAGACCGGAAAAAGTGATTGGCTTCCGCCAGCTTTTTTTCGTAATCACGCCGTTCTGCTTCGGTAAGACCGGAAAATCCCCTGTCTCCCGCGCCTTCCCCAGAACCCAACATTACCGCAAGAGAGTCGTTTTTATAGGACCGCGAAAGATTTTCACCTTCGACTTCTTTTTCCATCCCCTTTGAGTACTTCGGCAAGTCGTCGCGCCATTCGCTGGGCACCAATCCAGTCATGAGTCCCTTGCGCAAGATATGAAAATCTTCACGTTGCCTCTTCACCTGAGCTTCCAGCTGCTCGATCCGAACATTCAGTCTAGCGATAATTTTGCCAGAGTCTTCCTCGTCATCATCGTGATGAACTACAGGCTTTTTAACTTCGGCAGGTGGTGGCGGTGCGGGCGGCGTTGATGCTGCCGTTTCCTCGGGCTTTACTTCCTCATCGTCCTGCCAAAAAAACATCCAATCACAGGACGAAAGTACCAGGCTCATACCGATCAAAAACACCAAATTTCTCATGAGATCCACCTCATATTGCTTGTGCCATCGATAATTGGCGCATAAATTGACGAATTTTTAACTCGACGTTCTCTTGCATTTCAGCAAACTCAATTCCGAACCGAAATTCTAGGCGACCAAGCTCTCGCCCGCCTTCAATCAAACGGTTGACCGTGCGTTTTTTCCATTTAACGTCGAATTTAACCTCAATAGCTGCCATCATCGGCAAAACAATTTCGCCTGAAACAGGATTTTCGCGTTGTTCAAGCGCTGCGATCACACCATAAAAGTGGGTAAAAACACAGGCTCCGCCGGCACTGACATCCGCTATCGAAATCCAGTTAGCGAGATGCTCAAACGGAGCTATCACAAGCGGAGAGGCGATATCAGTTGGATTGGGCTGCCACCCGTTTAACTTGAGATAGGCCATTTGGTTGGGTGTCGTCTGATAGCGGGTGTTTTGACGTCGCTCAATCGAAGTAATCTGCCTGGGCAAACTTAGTCTCAGTCCTCCCGGGATCGCTTCACTGATCGATGCCATGAATACCACGCGCGAGGGCATGCCTAGGACCTCTATTTTTATAGACTTCTTGTCACTTAATAGCGCAAGTCCCTTCGCAGATACTTGATCGATAAAAAGATAGTCCTTTGAAGAAATCTCTTCGACAAGTTTGAGTCGCCCGCGCACACCCGTAGGCTGGCTGTCGTCAAACTTCATCATGACGCTCATGTTGGCATGGCACATCTTCTGTAAAATGCGCTGGATTCGCTCAGGATTGGTAATTTTTGATTTTGATTCCAATCCATCCCTCTCAAAATCATCAGGCCCCAGAAACCTCTTTTGTGGGCCCGATGTATTCGCTCATCAAAAGCCCCAGAGATACCCAATAGGCAAAAGCGAACTCACTATCGCGGAACGTATTCTGCATCAATCCACATAACGCTGCAGCCACCACAAACAAGATCAGTCGGTCATCTCGCTTCGCAAACCTACGAACTCCGACAACAAGAGGGCCCGCCATAAAACATAACAGACCGGCAAGGCCGATAAGCCCGCTGTCAGCTAGAACCTGAAGGTAAATATTGTGAGCTTCGTATTTTCTACTACTATTAGTGTAGCCTTCCTTCTTGTAATAGTCCATGCGGGTGGATTCGCGGTCGCCGTATCCCACACCCAAAACCGGATGATCCAAGAACATTTGCCAATGGACTTTCCAGAATACCAAACGAGTCTCGCGCTCCTGAAAGGTCTTGCTCGAATCAAGTATTTCAGCGAAACGATTCTGACTTGTAACAATACCACCACCGATTGTGGCAACGACCGCAAGAGCCATCCAAAATTTGGTCAAGGGCCGCCACGAAAAATTCTGGGCCGTACAAAATCTTGCTGCAACCAAGAAACACAGCACGACCAAAGGCCACCGCGACTGCGTCAGAATCACGACGAAAACGCTCAGGCCAAACAGCAAAAACCAGTGGCTTCGCAGCTGAAGAGGCCCTTCTCTCGGCCAGAAATTGAGCAGCCCAACAACCGCCATCAGCAGCGCATCAAACCCAAGGCTGAGTGGATGCCCAGTAAAGCCCGAAGCCCGGTATACTCCGTAACTAAATCGATTATCTGGAAGTATCGTATGGAATCCATGAATCCAGTCGATTCCCGTGTAGCGCTGTGCAACAAGGTATATGCAATTTAGGACAAGGAGGCTGTAAAACCATGGTGCAACCGCACGCAAGGTGATTCCTCTGCTTTGGGCTGCAAACAAGACGGTGACAATAATCAGGCCACGCAAAAAGAGCTTTCCGGATAAATGATACAGTTCGTACAGATTTGTTCCCCAGGCCTTCGCTGGATCTAGAGCTGTCGAGATAATGCCCGACGCAAACGTCAACACCAAACCTGCGATGGTCCAACGAGCGAGTGTACCAAGCATGGACCGATGAATTGGATCAATATCCCGATAAGCGCGGGTAACTAAAATCCAACCCAACCAAAACAATGAATACACATACTGCGGTCCCGTAGCCAAAAAGGTACTGAAAAAACACCATCCGAACATAAAATGTTCGAATCGCCTCACCCCCGAAGGACTCACCGCGACGCTTTGCGTAACGTTTGAATTCAAGAATCACCTCAATTTCTGACCAACCAACTATGAAACGAAATTGGGGGGACTCATGCGCTATGTCAAGCGAGGATTGCAAAATTAGCGATCACTGTTTGGTTTGTCGTTCGAAGTCAAGCGAGCCTATCGGGCATATCTCTTCGTTTATTGGACTTTTTGGCTTTGTTTGGTGTATTTTGCCAGAACAGGACAATCCTGGTTGCTTTATTGGAAAATTCATGAGGTTGATCGCGTTAGGATCTGTCCCAGAATAACCTGCTCAATCTGAGGTCGATAAATGGTCAGATTTGCTCAAACGGACGAAGAAGAAACCTCAGGAATAGCGTTCCTATTCCTGAGGTTTCTTCTTCGTCCGTTTGGGGGCCTCAAATTGAGCAGGTTATTCTCGGAGATATCCTTGGGATTGGGTTTGATGACACTGCTCACCGGGCGCCTAATGGCGAACGAGCCCGGCGAGGTATTCATTCCCCACAATCTCCGGAGCGACTATTTTGTATTCGAAGTCACCAAAAATTCACCGACTATTCATACCAAAGATCTCCTCGCCGGAAACCATACCACGTACTATTTTGGCTACCGCAATCAAGTCGGCACCGATTGGATGATGGGTCTAGGGATAAATCACAGAAGTTTCACAAAAAAGGCTGAAGATACTGAGGTATCCTTCTTATCTATACAGCATGAAGCCTATTACATCTCGCGTCTAGATCCTAGCCTCTA
>CAZOSN010000206.1:0-7626 GCA_964582405.1 uncultured Oligoflexales bacterium
GATTTTCGATGGCACCCTTGAGAAATGTGAATTCGAAAAATTCCCGATCTTTAATTTCGAAGTCCCCAAGAAGCTCGATGGGGTCGATACCAGGATCTTACGTGTGGCCGATACCTGGCCTAGCCGAGCCGACTACGATGCTGGATTGAAAAAGCTCGCAAACATGTTTACGAACAATTTCAAGCGCTATACTGATTTGCCCCAGGGCAAGGCCTTGGAACAATTTGGCCCAAGAATTTGATTTCTGGACCAACAGAGCGTACAACCTTATTGGGGAGCGTTTCTCGTTGACGCCTATTGTCATGCAGGAGGACCGATAAACTTTTTTTGGGGAGCTTTCTTCTGGTTCCGGTGCGTTTCGCAAGAGACCTAAAAGATCCGGAGGAGCCCCGCCTTTTTAGGTGGGTCCCCTTAGCAGTATGATAGGTTGAGAGAGGCGCTCCTTACCCATCATGGTCCATACCCCCTTTTAATAGCTGCATCGCATGACGGTGGTGCTTTTTCACCACGCTGAGTGAGACGCCGAGATTCTTGGCAGTCTCGCGGAAGCTCAAGTCTTTGTAGTAGATCTGAAGGATGATATTGCGTTCCATGGAGGAAAGATTGGTCATGTTGTCGGACATGAGCATATCGGTCTCACGCTCGATTAGGAGTGTCAGAGCGTCCGGTGACTGGTCGGCGATTTGGAGTTCCTCCATGCGGTCGCCAAAGTCTACCAGCGTGCTAGCGCTCCATGCAGCCTCGACTTCAAATAGATCACGGACTTCATCAGGATGAAAATTGAGGTGCTCGGAAAGCTGGTCGATGGCGGCAGAATCCTGCCCATTGGCGCCGGTAGCGGCGCGGGCCTCCTTAAGGGAGTCGAGTTTCTTGCGCATCTTGCGGGGAAGAGGGTACTGGCCGCTCTGGTGATTTTTGATCGCGTCGCGGAGCACCTGCATTGCATAGCTGCGGAAGTTTTCCCGAGGACGGTCGGCCATTTTTTGAGCCGCGATGAGCAGCGCCTCGCGACCCACACTCATGAGATCTTCGAATTCAAGCTCCGGGTCGATCTTGGCTGGGAGTTGGTACTGAAGGGCAGCTTTTTTGACAAGATCCAAATTGTGACGAACCAGGTTGTGTGGCAATCGGCTCCATGGAAGCCGGATATCGAGAATGAACGCTGTCGCCTCGCTCGTTTCATCTGAGTCAGCCTCTCGGGCAGCAGATTCGAGCGCGCGGTCAACCAAGTTTGCATGCCGCTCCGACGAAGACAAGATCACTAGAATTTCACTCTGAAGTTTGGTGCGCAACAAGTCGCAACTGTCGTCGTCATCGTCAACAGGATTGTCCACGAGGTGATTTTGGATCGCTTGGTAAAGGCAGTCGGCGAGTTCATCAAACTCGGCACTAAGCCTGGTCCCCAGACTTCGGTCGAACTGCTCAATCACATCGTTTACAAGGTCATGGTACATCTTTTCTCCCAACAACGTAGAAAGGCGATTATGATAGTCTATTCCCGGTGTTTTAACCAGCACGTGGTTAGGTGATTCCTTAAAAAAACGCGCGAATTTTTTTTCCGTTGGCTGCCCTGGTGGGTTTTGCTGGGTTCAGTGAATAGCGTGTTACTCCGCAAAGGAACATGGCGTAGACCGAGTGGTAAATAGTCAAAAGTTGGGGCATGTATCTTTACGAACTTGGGGATTTGGTAGGATCAAATTTACGTGTACAATATCACTGGGGTTCGCAGCATCGATTGACGGGGGATGAGTATGAGTATTTTGTCGACAGACCACAGAGGACAAATTGTGACAGGGGCACAGGCCACGGCGATCGATATTATGGAAAAACAGTACGCGTTTTTTTATCCGGAAATGCGTCTTGACGAGGCAGTGGCCTTGCTCGTTAAGCACAACAGCACGGGAGGCCCCGTGATCATGAGTGAGGCCGAGCCGGAGATCGTGGGATTTCTATCGGTTCGAGATTGCTTCCGCAAGGTGATGGAAGCGCCTTATAAGAATTTGAGCACAGGTCTCGTCGAGGATTACATGAGGCAAAAAGTTTTTACCATTGACCCTGCGATGCCGCTTTTTGAGTTGGTCGAGGCTTTTCTTGAGCAATGGTACCACCTGTTTCCAGTGTGCCAGAATAAAAAAGTCTTAGGTATCGTCACACGGCAGGCTGTGCTGCGCTCCATAGGGGATTTCAACGAGCTTGATGCCAAGGTGCATTCAGGAATCTAGGAGGTCCATCCGGCCCATCGTTCGGTCGAAAACAAGGTGGATGTGCTCGATGAGGGCACGGCAGTCCTCGTCGGATAGGCTGAGTTTACCCGACTCGATCTGCGCCTGGGTCTTGACGGAGATGCCGGTAATTTTTGCAAGATCGACTCGGGTCATCCCATAGCGGTGGCGCAGCTGCAGCAAAAAATCACGGACATGCCGCTTGGGAGGGAGCGCGAAGCTCTTGGTGCCCTTGACGACCTTTTCACAGGCAAGCTTAAAGTCTTCGTTGATATAGATAAAAGATGTCATGCCGGCCTCTCTCACCTTTTGATCAGCCGTCATCCCATTTAAGCGGGGGTGCGGTCAACCTCTTTTAGCTGACGATCGATGGTTTGTCGCTCGAGATTCTCCAGGGCTTGGCGCCAGATAGCCTCGCCATCGGTCCTAAATTCCTTGAGCTCAATGCCGTAATACTGGAGGCGCAGGCCACCCTTGCCTTCGTGCGTCGCCTGGTGGACGATGCGCCCCATGCCCTTAACTTTGCGCAGGAGCCACGAGTCGTTTTCGTTAAACTCAAACTCGATCAGGGTTGATTCATGAAATGGGGCTTTGGCGCGATTCATGGATACGACATAGATCCCCGATTTAGAAGCATTTATTGTTTTAAACTGGTACGGATTCGTCGAGCCAAAGGTCTGGGCTGTGAGCATGGCAGGAGGCATGGTTTGAAACCGCGCAAATTGGAGCAGAGCCGACCCAACCATCTCCTTGACGCTGGGCTCGGAAGCGTAGATTTGCTCGAGGTCGATATTCAAGCCAACCGCCATCAGGTTGTAGCGCGCGCCGTTTTCTGGGACTCCGTTGGTTTCGATACTTAGGATGCGCAAGGCAATCGTCCCGCGAGGCGACTCCAGCGCTAAATCGCGCAAGGCGTCGAGACCGGCCTGTGCGATAATCCCGATCCCGTATTTAGAAATCTGATAGGCCATATAAGGGATCGGAGTTTCGTCCTCAAGATCCTTCAGCCGACCAAATACCTCGCCTTGCGGGTTGCTGTGGTCGAGTTTGATGCGGATAGTGCTAACAATCGACATGGCCCCTCCCAGACTCTCGGATGCTTTATCGGGGGATGGCAGGCTGGGCTTGATCGGGTTCGAGGGCTTTTTTGAAAAATATTTAAAGTATAAGTTATATTAGTGGGTTATATTGAAGATCACAAAGGGGATCAGCATAGACAATATGATAATTGCGGAAAAACCAGAGAGCAGCAGCGCGGTTTTAAATTGCTGTTTTTGATGGTAGCGGCGCAAATTGAGTTCAAATTGCAGGTAGTTTTCGTAGTCCTTGCGGCGATCGCGCTGAAAATCAACTTTTATGACCTTGCCCACAGCAAACCTCGTAAATCGTCGTTTACATAGGTTTCTACCGCCACTTCGTGGGCGATGTCAACAATAAATAGTTTTTAGATTTTGTTTTCCCGAACTCGGGTACCCTGCTTCCTCGTCAAAATGCAGGGAAGCAGGGAACCCGAGTTCAGGGATTACTTACTATCTTTTCACTGTCTTGTCGCTGAATCTAGCCAAGCTGCACACGTTTTTGCAGGAAAGCAGCGATGAGTTTTTGATCTTTGCGGGAAACCGGCTGGGGTGTTGCGGGTGTTTGTTCAGCGCTCGGTTTCTGAGTCTTAAGAAACTGCTCGATAAGGGCTTTTTCTCGATCGAGCTCTTCCTCGGTTTTGCGCGGAGGCCTCTTGCCATATTGGAGGCGCCACTGGAGTGCCTGGGATTTGGCGTGAGGGGATGAATCGGTTGGGGTCTTTGTCATGGCTAACCTTTTCGAATTTTCGCGATCCGCAGTTTTACCCTGGCTCCCTGAATCAGTCAAGGTTTGGTGGTGAAGCTCTCCCACGTACCCTGCGATCAAACACCTTGGCTATTGCTGGACCTGTAAAAGTGCGTTAATTTTCTGGATATTATGTTCGAGATCGGGGAGGTTCCTTGGAGCGTTGGGAAGAGCGCTACCAGAAATTCGTGGTAGAGGCTGGCGCGGATTTGCTGAGGCCAGATTTTTGCCCGGAGCGCCTGCTGGTAGAAGACCACAGCGCCTTTGTTGATCAAGCCTTTCGGATTTTTATTGGTAGACCGGCGGGTCCAGAAGACCTTAGGCATCATTTGCCTAAAATCCATGGGAGGCGCGGCCGGCTTGATGTTGTTCTGAGCGTTCGGTACTCGGCCGAAGCGCAGAAAACGCAGAAGATTTGGCCAGACTCGGTTTTTGAGCGCGCTCTACGGATTGGGCAGAGGTGCAGGCGATATCGCCTGCCGGGGCCCTTGCGAGGCTTGATTCTTGCGCCCTACCGCTGGCGTTTGCGGCAGCATGCGCTTTCACCTGGTCGCTGGCGTCTTTTGCGCCAATTGCTGTCATAGTAGGGGAGGGGTGACGCCTTAGGGCGCCCAAGGCCGTGTTGCTTGACCCATAAGGAACTCTGATTGGCTAAGACAAATCCCATGCCGCTTCCTTTTTCACCCCCACCTGGGGTCGTGGGGATTTTGATCCCGTGGTTTGGCCCCGCGCTGCGCGGCGGTGCAGAAATGCATGCATTTAACTATGCCAAGCATCTTCATGCCGCAGGCACCCAGGTCGAGGTGTTGACCACGACCAGCGAATCGTTCCTTTCGGTCTGGCATCATAATTTCTATCCCGAAGGGGTTGATGTCATCGACGGGATCACGGTTCGGCGGTTTACGGTCGACCCGCGGGATGAGGGCGCGTTTGGGGCGGTTAATGTTCAGATGCTCAATCATCGGTCTGAGATCAGTCGGTTGACGAGTCCGGTTGATCGAGAGGCTGAACGGCGGTTTCTAGCCGACGGCATTACAAGCCAGTCGATGCTTGCTTACCTCAGGGCTGAACGCGACCGATTTTGCTTCGTGCTGGGTCTTCCGTATCTTTTTGGTTTTGTGGTCGATGCGATGAGAGTCATGGGAAACAAGGCCGTGCTCGTCCCATGCCTGCACGACGAACCTTACGCCTACCTCGGGGCTGTGCGCGAGATGTTCGCGGAGGTTTCGGGACTCTTCTTCAACTCGCGTGGTGAACAGCAGCTGGCGATTGATTTGTACGGCGACGCCTTGCTATCGAAATCATTTGTGACCGGAGGTGGAGTAGAGCGCGATCGGTCCGGGGATCTTGCCAGCGAATGGCAGAACCTCGTGGTGGCGCCTAAGCTCAAAGCGCTCGAGCCCGGCACGTATTTGCTCTACGTCGGACGGCGCAGCGTTGAAAAAAACACGGGGTTTTTGGTGCAGAATTTTGCCAAAGTGCTCCACCGTCTGCCTGCCAATGCAAAGCTGATCTTAGTTGGACCTGGCGAATGCGATCCGGCCTGGCAAGAGCTTTTAGGAGAGCGACTCATCGACTGCGGCCTAGTCGGGCAAGCAACCAAAAGCCATCTCATGCAAAACAGCCGGGCGCTTGTCAACCCCAGCGTCAACGAGAGTTTTTCGCGGGTACTCTATGAAGCATGGCTCGAGGAAACTCCTGTGGTTGTGCATAGCGAATGTTTGGCGACGATGGGCACCTTGGAAGACGCGGGATATGCTGGGTTCTCAGCGGATGATGACGGGTTCGGTGACGCGCTCGTGGCGGTATTTTCCACGCCGGAAGACCAGCTTAAGTCCTTGGGACGGAAAGGACGAAGCTTTGCCGAGACTCATGCCAGCTGGCCAGCGGCAATCCGAAGGCTGCATGGGGCGCTAAGCAGCCTTGCGGCATTCTCTGAGCCGCCCTTGCAACGCACCGTGCAGGCATGGTCCAACCTTTGGTTTGCCGATCCAGGGACCTGCCAAAAATCGGTCAAAAAATCCGTCGTCGTCATTGATCCGAGCGGCCAGGTCCCTCCATGGTTGACACAGATCAAAGGCTACGCGTTCTTTGCCGTGACGCTTGAACTTCCCGGTGAGACGCGGCCGCGTTTTAGCGCGCTACCGACAAATGCTGGGGTTTATACCATCAGTGACTGGGATGCGGCTGCGACCGCCTTGGTTTTGGCTGAAGCCGTCGTTATTCTCGGATCTCATGCAGACTGGCTGCGCCTCGCATGGATCCTGGAGCAGCCGGTATTGACTGACGAGAACGCTGAAATCACGGATGCGTCGCTAAGCGCATGGCTCGCAAGCCGTCCGCGATTTATCAGGCCGAGTCCCGCTGAAATCAGACGCCAGTTCTATCATCGGCCTGCGGCTTCTAGACAGGTCTAGACAATGGCTAGGATCACCTCAGCTTCCGTTCCCAGAGTTTATAGGTAACATCCTGAAATAGTTAGCCTACAGTCCCCTCGTAAATAAGTCTAGTTGACGCTATTGATCAGACTGATAAGTATAATATTTATTGTAAACAGATATGTATTTACCATGATGATACGAGAGCAACGATGGAACTTAGGAATCGTAAAATTCAAGAACCACAGAGTCAAGCGGCGCAGGCCGAAGTTCAATCCCGAAAGAGATCGCGAAGCGATACCGATCCTTCCAGGGCCGCAGAACAACCCCGAAAAAAAAACTGCCCAGACTCAAAGGACATGCCTGGTCTGGTGTTTGCGAAATCATTTGTCGGACAAAAACCGTTTGATGAAGCAACTACCAAGGCGTACACCGATGTTATTCCCCTCCTGCAAGCCAAGTCTGACCTAGGACTTGAAACAATAGGAAAATTAGCTTCAAAACCTCTTCAGGGTGACTATTTTATCTCAGGGATCCCAAGGGTGCTCACCGAGAGCGAGGTGACCCGTTTGCGCGGGGGTGTCGATCAGCGCGCGCGCGCGATACGAGCCTTTCTAAAGGACCACTATGGGGCGCAAAACTACGTGAAAGATGGAGTGATTCCCGCAAAAGTGATGGAGGCGATCTGCAATCGCCACCACATCGGCGATTTTTCGAAGTTTCTCGCGAGCAGTGATTTTATAAATTTTTGGTATGGCCCCGATATTTTTCGAGGACCTGATGGCAGTTTTTACGTCTGCGAAGACAATTCCAGCTTTGTCGGCGGCATCTGGGATGCGGCCTTAACCGAAGAGTCGCTCTACGAGTCTTTTTCAGAGCTAAAGGATGTGGTGAAACCTCCCCGGCTTCGGGAGTTCTATCGGGAACTGGCTGAAAATTACAAGAATAGCATTGGCTCTGATGAAGCGGTTGTGCTCGTTGACGATCATCGTCCAAAAGGAAAAGGCGATGACCTTCAAGGCGTGCGCCTGCGCAACATGATGCTGGGCAATGGCATTGAGTCGGTTGTCATCAGGGGTCAGCCGCACGACAATCATTTTCGCACGCGGTTTGAATTTACCAAAAATGGTGTGTATGTCATCAACCAGTCCGATCAAAGCCAGAAAAAAGTAGGGATGGTGATAGCATACTGCGACACATCT
>CAZOSN010000207.1:0-5492 GCA_964582405.1 uncultured Oligoflexales bacterium
TGGACCAGATCCTTCGTCGTTGCACTCCTCAGGACACGTCGCTGGCGCTTTTAGCGCCAGCGACTAACTAAAAAACGCACCTGCATTCATCCCCAAGGCAGCCGCACATACCCCCCCCAAGACGCTACCTGCAAGGTAGCCGAAAGCGAGCACAACCTGGCCGTCATGAATAAAACGAAGAGCATCGAGGCTGAACGCGCTGAAGGTGGTAAACCCTCCCAACAAGCCTGCCATGATTGCGATTCTCATCTCATCATTGAGTGCGATTTTGGGCCCAAGTCCCGCCACAAGTCCTATGAGAAACGAACCCAGAATGTTGATAGCAATTGTGGCGACGGGAAAATCAAAACCCCATCTAAGAACGAGAGAATTGATACCATAGCGGCCAAGAGTACCGACCAAGCCCAAAAAACCTATTAACAGCAAATTCGTCAAAACACCCCCCGAGCTTTTGTATTTAAAATCATGCCCTGTTCGGGTTAGGGACGCAACGCAAAGTCACTTGCGCAAAGATTGCGCCAAAGGTGAACCTAGCCCCATGGGCTCCATGTACTCCGACAGCAGCGTGCGCTGCCACCAATTCTTCGGCCACTCGCTAAACTCGGCAAATCGGTATTGGTAGCGACGCATTCTCACGTAACGAGGTGCATGGTCTTGAAAAGGATTAAATTTCAAGATGTTTAAAACCTCGCGATCGTTTTCTAGAAGACGAACAGCGAGCCGCAGAAGCCATAACTCACGGATGTTAGGCTTCATGCCCGAAAACCAAATCTGCCAATCAAGATGATAGTGGTAAGGCGATATCCAGCAGGGCGCACGGCTTACGTCGCCAGGCGCACAAAAAAACTCGTAGGCGAACCATCTGGTATCGGGTGTGATTGCCTCATCGGTGGTGCCTTCGATAATCACCTCGCCCCGAAATTTGTTAACTGAACCGAAGGCACCATAGCTGTTGATCAAATTCCAGTTATTGTAACTCGTGTTCATCACCTGCTGCCTTCGAAAAAGGTTGCGCGCTGGATCTATGCTCAAATCGATCACCAGCGCTGCAAAGGCTAAAAGGATCACAAACTGGGCGTTCGAAACTGAAAAACTAGAAGGTGGGGGAAAGGTCGAAGTCTTGAACCTAACGAAAACTGCCTCCAAAAATTCATCGTCAAAGCAGGCGAGACACAGAATCAGCGTGAGCCAATTAAACCAAGCGAGGTTGCCGCTAAGGATCAATGTGATCTGAAAGACGATGCAGAGTATCCCACCCCAACGTCGGATTTTCTTTGGACCAAGCAGTGAAAATGGGACCACGATTTCAACAAAATGATTGAAAAGAACGCCAAATGTATGCGCCCAGGAAGGCATATGGTGCAAAAAGAAACTCAAGGGGTTGGGATTGGGCTGGGTCTCATAGTGAAAATTGAGGCAGGTCAGATCCCTCCAACAAGGATCGCCTCGCAATTTGATAAGACCAGCCCCAAGCATCAACCTAAAAACCAGCCATCGCAATGCCCAGATCGCAATGCGTGGCGGAGGGACCGAGGTTTTCTTGAGGTTGAACTCGAATATCGGCACCAGAAATCCGCATAGGAATGTAAATTCTAACAGCAGCGTTTCCCATCCAAAGCTGTAGAAAACTTGGCCAGAATTGACAAACGAAAGCTGCACAAGCCAAAGTCCGGCGAGCAGAAAAAAATTTGCATATCCCAACATCAGCACACAGGAAGAAGCAAAACCAAAAGCCACAAGAAACTGCTTTGATGAGTCGAATGGTAAAAACCGAAATAGAGTCGGCAAGTCAAAAAAGTTTGAAGCTCCGCTCGGATCGACTGAATCGATCGGCAGAAGCCCATTGCGGCCCCAAAGCGCGTCGCCTTGAAAAAAAATAATAGCAAAGACGATGAGGTAGAGAAAACCCAGACCCCGAATTAGCCATAGCCTTAAGTTCCAATAGGAATCCTCTGGCTTGCGATTTCCGACAAAGAACTCTGGCAGCATCGACGGCTCCCATTAGGCAGAAACACAGGAACGTCTATCTTAGCAAACTGCTAGCGTATTGACGAGGTACCAAACGCACCTTAATCTGTTACACTATATTTCACTTCTTGCTATAATTTGATGGACTAAAATTTAACAACCAATCACATGTTGCTGCATCGCAATTTCTGATATGCGACGCTTTAAAAGTGTCAGTAGGTAATATGACCCCCCAAAAAAACCGTGAACGCAAAAACCTCAAGTTGACGAACGAATTCATCACAGGGCGGCTGAACAAGAAGTTCCAGGTTCTTACCGATGCGGCCAAAAGACTTAAGGATTCGCTGGAGATTAGTTCGTATGCGGATCTAGGAAAACAGGAAAACCAACCGCTTCTGCAGGCTCTTGAACAGGAAGTCTGCGAATCCTTCGCGCACAGCATAAATTCCCCAAAGAATATCAAAACATTGAAATCAGATAAAATAGGTTTTATCACGTACGAAACCCTCAGGATGTACCAACTTTGGCCGGAGATGGTTGGTGATCCTAAGGAGCTGGTCTCGTCCTTGCCGCTTAAAACAATGCTGATCTACAAGCCAAAGCGGATCAAGAATCTTAACCGAGTCTGCAAGGAATTTGCCGCTAAGCTTGGAATCGATGACGCCACCTTGATAGCAAATTCCGAAGCACTCAAGACCGCAAAGAAACGCATCCAACTCCGCGCTGATCTCATCGACGTTTTGCTCCATAGCTTTGGCATTGAAAGGCAACGGAAGCCTTCAACCCAAAAAATAGCCGCCTTGGCCAAGGCTCTGATTCCTGACTTACCGATGGCAGCCTTCCATATCGATATTGTTTCTACCAAGACCATGCTATTTATTTGCTTGGCAGACAAAGACCGTCTCAAAAAAGATTGGGATGCAGGCCTCATTGATCAGGCATCCTACGACGCTGGAGTTCAATTCCTTGATTACATTAAACGAGTCAATTTTGATCAGTTCAGCAAATTTCCTGGTCTAAGTCGTTATGATGCGCGGGATGCAGATCCTAAGCTTCTTTCCGATCTCGGCAAGCGCTTTGAGGTCGGTCCGGGATTTCTCTGCGAATGGCTTTCCTCAGTGGTCATGATTGAGGACAGCGCCTCGATCGAGAAATTTTTGATTCATGATACCTGGGGACACCTGTGGCAGGCCGACCTCACTGGACTCAAAGAGCTTTATGACCGGATGGTATCGTTGCAAATGCCCGTTTCACCGGATCATTTTGTGGTCGTAGACACCGATAACGTTATCTCGATGGTCGATCTTTTCTATCTCAGACAGGATGGCGAAGTCATAGTATGGGAAGATCTCGCCGAAAAATATGGCGATGCGCTTCACCGAGAAAAAATAGCGACATTATTTGGTCCGCTGATCGCAGAAATGTGCGCCGACATGATCGAGTACTGCTTTAGTTTCAATCATAGAAAACTAGGAAATATTCTCCCTTCCTCGTCTAGTTTCTTTTATAAAAGCACCAAACTCGATTTTGCCTGGGCCGATCTTTATTACTTCGTCAAAATGCTGCGTAAATCTAATGATGCCTATATCAAAAATCAGTCTCTCTTCACGAACACAGCGGCGCGCATTCTGGAAATCCATAAACTGCGCCATAGTCCGAGCTGGGCTAATTCAAATCCGGAACGTGAGGTTAAATTCAAGTCTGTGGTCGAAAAGTTTCTGACTGACTTTATTGCAGATCAACGAGACGAGCTAAGCTCCGACCTAAGAGTAGATGCCGAGGGTGGAAGGCCTAAGATCAATGCTTTTTTTCAAATTTATTTAAATTTGATCAAAATTCAGGCCACGACCAACAAATTATTTCACGAAGAAATAGAACTAAAAAGGCCACATCTTCTACCATATAGGGAGTTCTTTATACTCTTTATCGCTAGGTTTTTTTGTGCCGATCCGCTGCGAAATTTTTTTGAACTGGATGAATTGATCGCAAACCATTCTTTGACAGTTTTGGAAGCGGTCCACAGTTTGGCAAGTTCCTAGTGGGCCACCAACACCCAAAATCAGCCCTGACAGCCAACTAGTCATATTAAATAAATCCTGATAAAATATGGCCAATTCTTATTGTATGAGGGTTTTAAGTCTATGGTTCGGTATTCCTTTGTGACGTCGATGGTTTCGTTTTTGGTCGCGTGCTTATCTCCAAGTCTTCTCGCTGTTGATTCCATTAGCGTAAAGCCCTTGTCTCAGGTGATCAAAAGCAGCGTTCAACCGTGCAAATCTCAAATTCCGACCGTTCTTCCGATCATAACCTGGGGTGGAGATATCGCCACGATCCTGGCCAATGGAGGGGATACGGTAACGACCAAGGACAGTCTCTTTGGTCAAAAAAACCTGAACTTCAAACTCAAACGTGAGGATGTTTTCCAAGAACAACTTAAGAATTATATCGCTTGTGAAACCCCGTTTCTTAGGGGAACGCTTGGCATGCTTCACATGGCCTCCGACCTTACCGAAAAAAATCCCTCGACCAAAATGGTCGTCATCTACCAGATGACTTGGTCTGCTGGCGGGGATGCTTTGGTGGTCAAAGGCGACATCAGTTCGCCAGCTCAATTGAAAGGTAAAACGATCGCACTGCAGGCTTACGGCCCGCATGTGGATTACATTGGCAAACTGTTGGCCGGTGGCGGACTGACCTTAAAAGATGTCAATCTAAAGTGGGTGAAGGATCTGACCGGTACCAAACAGTCACCTGCTGCAGCCCTCAGGGAAGGAGGGGTAGACGCTGCAATGGTTATAAGTCCAGACGCGTTAGCTCTAACCTCCAATGGCAGCGTGGGAACAGGATCAGAGGATTCAGTAAAAGGGGCAAGGATACTTTTATCGACCAAGTCCGCGGATCATATCATCGCTGATGTTTATGCTGTTAGAGCAGACTACTTTGCAGCCGAAAAGGCCAAAGTAGCTGCTTTTGTGCAGAGTCTGATGGAAGCTGAATCAAAGCTGCGCGAGATTGTTGGCGCAAAATCTACGGCAGCCAAGCCCTACCAGGATATTTTTGCAAAATCAGCCAAAATTCTTCTGGACAGCGATCAGGCGATAGCGGACGCCGAGGGTATGTACGGTGATGCAAATTTTGTCACCTGGGCCGACAACAAGTCATTCTTTGGCAGCGCCACAGCGCCTAGACGCTTTTCCATTTTGAATGCCGAAATTCAGGCAAATCTGAAAGCCATTGGAATGCTGACATCTGACACGACAATTCAGGATGCAAAGTGGGATTTTGAAGCGTTGAACAAAGGTCAGTTTCGCGAGACCGAAAAAAAAGCCCGTTTTGTACCGGATGCGGTCGCCAAAATTGTCGATAAAAAGGACAAACAGGGAACGCTCGGAAAAGATGCACTGTTCGGATTTCAGGTCTATTTTGGGCCCAATCAAAATGAGTTTTCGGAGGCCAAATATGCTGAAGATTTCAAGAAAGTCGTCGAGCTGGCGTCCACCTATGGCGGCGCTATCATCACCGTC
>CAZOSN010000207.1:5502-7583 GCA_964582405.1 uncultured Oligoflexales bacterium
CTACTTGAAAAAACAAAAATCCGGAGCCTCGCAGGTTGTTCTTCAGCAAATTCGCCAGGCGGCTAAAAATCTTAGTCTAACAAGAGCCAACAATGTAAGGGATGCTGTGATTAACTATGGCAAGAGTAAAGGCACAGCCCTTGATCAAACCCAATTCGCAGTTATAGGTCACGGCATCAACAAACCGGCAAGCGGGATGTGTGGCAGCGACCCCTGCCCTCCCAAGACTCAGGATGACTGGCTTGGCAATATGCGCGTCGAGTTTAAGATCATTCAGGTCGAAGCTGAAGAGTCAGCATTCGCGCCCATGTAAAGAAAAAAAACGAGGGAAAAAGCTCTATGACGAAATATCGTGCTAATTTTTGGGCTGCAGTTCGGTTGGTAATATTGGCAGTATTTTCGACTGCTGGTGGAACCAAGACCGCATCTGGTCAAACTGATCGAGATATCAAAACTTGGCCACCGCAAGGCACCGGCGAATCGAATCTAACAACCACGACCATGAGGCAGGCAAAGAACTACTACGTGATTTTGGATGGTTCAGGAAGCATGAAGGACAAAAAGTGTTCAGGTGACCAATCCAAAGCGACAGTCGCCGTTAATGCCCTCCAAAAATTTGCGAGCGCTGTGCCCTCGGACGCGAATCTCGGCCTTTTGGTCTTTGATCGCAACGGGACTCGCGAGCTATTGCCCCTCAGATCGGGAAATCGAGAAGCATTTCAATCGGCACTTGGCAAACTCGAGGTGGGTGGGGGAACGCCGCTAAAAACGGCTATAGAAAAAGGTCTTCAGGCTATCGAAACCCAGGCGCGCGCTCAGCTTGGCTACGGTGAATATAACATCGTTGTGGTGACCGATGGCGACGCGAGTCGAAAAGAAGAGCCCGAAACCATCGTCGAAACCATAACATCTAGAACCCCGGTAATCCTCCAGACTATTGGCTTTTGCATCGGCACCAATCATGCGTTGAATCAGCCGGGGCGTACCGTGTACCGAGCTGCTAACAATCCGAAAGAGCTGGTGGAAGGCCTAGAAAGCGTGCTCGCCGAATCTGAGTCCTTTGACATCAAGGAATTCAAATAGGGGGTATGCCTTGGGGCGAAATTTAAAGGTATTTATTGGCGTTGTCACGGTCGGTTTTGCGATCATGATTGCTCTCAAATTTCTGCTCCCAGTCCTACAAACAAAAGATATTCAGGAGACCTCCGATGCAGCCAATATCAAGGGAACAATAACCATTGGGGTCGATTCTTGGATCGGCTACTATCCATTGTGTAGCAAAGAAATTAAAAGGCGGATGCTAAGCCGCAATTATTTGCTCAAGTGTACCGACGACAAGGCAAATCTGCCGCAAAGGTTTAAGGATCTCAGCAACGGAACGCTCCAATTTGCTGTATCGACCGTGGATTCTTATCTAGTCAACGGTGAGACAACGGGCTTCCCAGGCACAATCATCGGTGTTTTGGATCAGTCGATGGGTGGCGATGGTATTGTAGCCTATAAAGACAAAGTAAAGAGCCTCGAGGATCTGAAAAAACAAAAAGGTCTCAGAATAGCGTTTACACCTGCCTCACCGAGCGAGTTTCTTCTAAGAGCAGCACGCAGTCACTTTGATATTCAAAGCTTAAATCCCGAGTCCAAGATCATGGAATTTCTTACCACGGATGGAGCACTTTCAGCGCTCGATTTGTTGGCTAATAAAAAAGCCGACATTGCGGTGTTATGGGAGCCAGAACTAACCAAGAGCCTCAGAATTCCTGGAACTAGTCTCCTACTCTCCTCCAAGGATACCAAGAACCTGATTGTCGATGTGCTTATTGTATCTAGGACTTTTGCCAAGAATGATCCGGGAGCCGTTTCTGAGTTGTTGACGCAGTATTTCCGCACCCTCAAGGCATTTCGCAATGACCCGGCGAAACTGGCGACAGAAGTCATGAGCGAAACTAAATCTGATGAAAATGAAGTTAAAACCATGCTGGCTGGTGTGTCTTGGGCCACCTTATTTGACAATGCGAATATTTGGTTTGGTATCCAGAGTATGGACAAATCCGGGCGCGACGCTCTTATTGAAAACATCGAAG
>CAZOSN010000208.1:0-7406 GCA_964582405.1 uncultured Oligoflexales bacterium
TTGCTCCATCAGGACACGATTTTGCGAAAAAGCGGAGCTTTTTCAGCAGAATCTAGATAGGTGAGCGACTTCAGTGCATAAGCATTTTCATTTTATCGAGCCTATTAGCACGGCTTCTGCGACTTCATTCTTCCACCAGGCCATCATCTGCAAACAAATCGTCAGCCGCCGCAATCAGCCGGTCTTCGGTAAATATCCGTCCCATCCCCCGTTCTTCGGCATAGTTAAGGATGGCATGAAACGTCGCGTTGACCTCATGCTCTCTGGCTGCCATCGCGCAGACAATGATATAATGCTCGGGATCAGTGGTCGCTTTTGCCAAAACGTGAAAACGTGCCCGAAGGCTCTGGCAGAACTGACCAGCCTCCTTCTTGAAATCAGATGCCTGGAAGCTGTCCTCTTCGAAGGAAAATCGGAGCAAACCAACAAACATAAGTACTCCTCAAGTGCCTGTTATGGCCTAAGCCAGCCTAGCCCCAGCATGTAAGACGATCCCGTCGTTTTTCCTGAATTGCCACTTCCTGATAGCCCGGCGACTAAAACTTGATAATCAAGATGCAAATTAGGTCCACCTAAATTAAAGCTGAGCCTTAGGTTAATCTTTGTTGATGTCTGTTCTATGAACCCTAAATTTGGCAGAGCGATCTTGCTCTTATCGTACGTAAAAAAAAGTTCGGTGGCGATTGGAGCTCCTTGAGCCTCACCATAGAGCCCCAGGGTCTGACCCGTTCCTAGTTCGCTCTCGATTGCAGACGCATAGGTCTGCTTAAACAATCCCCCGATAATCATCCTGGGCTTTACAAAAGACCGGCCATGAATCAACACCGAGGCTGGTTCTTGCTGTTCACCGAGGTCATCGATATTTAAGTTGACCTTTGGATGATACGCTATCCCCAATTCAGCGATATTGAGATTAGCCAAGGCACCAAAAGTCACGCTCACGGTTTCATACTGAGGTGTGCCGTAGGAAACATGCGTGTATCGCCTGGCATCGACTCCTAAAATCAAGTTGCGCATGTTGTAGGCTACGATCGACCTCGCGCCGCGGGTCAGAACCGACTCGTTCTCAGTCGACTCATCAGAGACTTCCGTTGAGTTATTTTCGGTATCCACGGTCTGCTTTCTGCTCGAAATGTAGGATGAACGTTCGCTTTTTGATTCGATCTGCCCTAGACCAAGGTTAATCGGCGCATCGCTTGCATGCACCACAAGCAGCGCCTCACTGGTATTTATCGTTGTCTGCCGCCTCTCGCGAGCATTTTTTGGCAGAGTATAGACCTTGCCGTTCATCGTCCATTGGTAGGTAGTCGATGTAGTGGCATTGATATCTTCATTGTTTGCCGACCTTTCGAAATCAAATGCCGTGGTTTGATATTGTCCATATTGCGCAGGGTTAACGAACACCTCGCTCGTTGGGGCATTGCTAAAGCTATTTTTGCTTCCAGCAAACAGCGAGGCTGAACCAATGGGTTGGCTCAGCAATAGTATTAATATGGTGCGTAGGGTCGTCTTGCAATGATCCTGCGACTTGCGAGCGTCAGCGATCGTCGGTCCCTCTCGAAGTCATGGCCTCGATAGGTTTTCGACATTTTTCGGCAATTCATGAGGCTTTTTTGAACCGGTCAGGCCCGAGAATCTGTCGGCCATTGATAAACCGATATCCCGATCTGAATCCCTGGCGAATAGCTGATAACCAGTGTCTTTTCTCCCGAAACCGCAGCCTTTGCCAAAGCGCTGAGGCCAAGTGGAATGCTTGCTGAAAAGCCGTCTCCTTCAAGAAAAGAGTACCCGCTGGGGCCAAATCCGAGCTTATCGGCCACGGTTTTTGCAAATTGGGGGGATCTAAAAGGGACCAGGACAGAATCAAAGTCCTCGCGCGTGAAAAGGTAGGCCTCGTAGAAATTTTTCACCGCGTCCCCTATGGTATTGAGCAAAACCTCGTCAAATCTGGGATCGATTCGAAGGCTTAACCTGTTGGCTCCTTTGGCAATCAATTGAGAGGCATAAAGGTCTAAAAACTGAAGGTCGCTGTAGAAAAAAAAGTGACTAAAGCCATCCGAAAGGCTCGGCTGCACAAGCATTGCTGCGGCGCACTCCCAAACGCCCAAGGTCGGTTCGCCGAATAAGCGCCGATTTTCGCAAGTTTCTGCAGTAACAATCAGCCCGTGTTCGTCCGGATTGAGAAGGCCATAGAGGAGAAATAGTCCGTGCAAAAAGGCGAGTGGTCCACACATAAGATCAAAGGCAAAGGTTTCCCCTTGGCTCTGACTGCTAGAATCTCCCTTCAAACGACCTTCAAGAATGGCGGCTTGTGCTGGTTCGTCCATATAGTTCGATTTGTATTGGCCCGCGTAAATCAACCGCGAAATCTGGTCGGGCCGCACATGAGCCTCGGCTATACAACGCTTGGCAACTTCGAAGGTGCGATCTAGAGTCGATGTCGTTGCAGCTATGGGATGAACGATGCTAGGTCTACCGACAACGCTTAGTTTTGCTTGGGTCGTGTTGGTGATCATTTTATTTACGAGCGGCATTTTTGGTGACTTACCAAACCTATAGAGCGCAGAGCCTAGGGTTAGACCAGACGCCTGACTTGTTAAGAGCATTAAATCTCGGTCCTTGAACCTCTGCTCTTTAATTGCCAACCCAAGCGCCACGACCTGACTCGTCGAAGCAGTGTTACCGGTAAACCTCAGGTTTGTGATCAGCTTGCTCGGATGCAGGACGCGTTGCTGCACTTTTTGATTGATGCGTGTGATCAAGCGGCCTAAAAGCGGCAGCGATGCCTGGTGACCAATCATGTGCTGAATAGCTTCAGCATCCAGGCCATGTTTCCTTATAAGCCCCGCGATCTGGATTGCGCTGTGCTCCACCCCGGATTCGGCTATTCTGCGTGAATCCGTGTGCATGATATAGCCGGGTCCCGTGGTTCTAGGATACGCCCGGCATAGATCGCTGTAGCGGCCTAAGGTTGCCATAGAAAAATCCTGAAAACCTAAACTCAGGTTGGGGGAGCGGCGCACTAAAATCGCACCACCGGCGTCGCCTAGCGTGAGGCATGCCAGTCGATCGTCGTAAAGGCTTTTGAGTTCGTTTTCAACCACATCGCTCAGATGGGAGATATATTCACCGCTAACAACGAGGCAATTTTCCAACATGCCCAGTCGAATCAAGCGATCAGCTAAGTAAAGCCCGGTCATAATCCCCGAACAGGCATTGTTGAGATCGCAATGCCAGGCAAGCTTCAATCCTAAGCGTTGAGCTAGCCGTGCGCTTGTAGACGGTTCGAGCGCAATGCCAAATTCGGGCATATCGTATCGACAAATATTGCAAGCGATCAGCGCTTTGACCTCCAAAGGCGAAACCGTAGCCAGAGAGAAACAGTCGCGCGCGGCTTTTTCTGCCAGATCGATCGAATACTCGTTATGCGCGCGCGATCGGGCTTCAATCCCTGTTAGCTGGGCCATTGGAAAACGAATGCTCGGTGGCAGAGCTCGCAGTGTCTCCTCAGTGGTACGCCGATCTGGTGGAATATATACGCCAACGCTGTCGATTACGGAGCTATAGAGTGGATTGGGTTCAATTGCCCTAGTCATGATAGTTTCCGTTGACGGAGGAATCGTGCTTCTATTAGCCTAACAGGTCTAAGACCCCAATGGTAAGAAGTGGGGTGTACGAGGCGGCTTAAGAGGCGGCTTAAGAGGCGGCTCAAGGCTATTTGGTAGCATGCATGCCCAAGCTGAGATAAGAACCTGCCTTGCTTTGCTCCGTTAAGTCGGGGAGGGCAAGGCGCGCGGGCGAGAAAAAACCGGGGTTTACGAGCTAGTAAATGGGGATTTGCTAAATGCTAAATTTTAAAGAAAAAAAACTCGCATATGAGAATCTTCTCAAGTCGCTTTCCGCCATGATTGAGAATGAGACCGATATCATCTCGGTCATGTCCACGGTCGCGTGCGAGCTGCAGCATGCGTTTTCCTATGTGTCTTGGACCGGCTTTTACCGAGATGTCGGAGGGAAGCTGCTCAAGGTTGGACCTTACCAGGGCGAGCATGGATGCCTAACAATTCGGTTTGATCAGGGGGTCTGCGGACGGGCAGCTTCGCTCGGTAAGACGCAGATTGTCCACGACGTCACCGAGGATCGTGACCATATCGCATGCAGTTCGGCGACCCGCAGCGAAATTGTGGTCCCCGTATTTAGTCAAAATGGCAAGCTTTGTGCCGTGCTGGATCTTGACTCACCCGAACTAGCCGCTTTTGATGAAATCGATCAGGAGTTTTTAGAGAAAATTGCGACGCTCGTGGGTGGCAAGTACGATTGATTCAACGGCTGCCAGGTGCGAAAGAATAAAGGCCCAGGGCCTCGCAAAACTTCTTGCAGCGTTAACTTGCTACTGTTAATACGGATGTTCATAAAATACGCGAGGGAATCATGAAAAGTCGGTACGGGATTTTGATTTTTGGGGTTGTTGTTGTTATCGGGGCAATTGTTTATTTCCTCAAAAAACCTAAACAAAGCGACCCTTTTTTGGCTGACGATATCCAGAGCAGTTTGGCACAAAGCGACGAAGATACCCCTCGGGATGAATTCGACGAGTCGGATTTGGCCACAGAGGGTAGCGGCTCCTATGGTGCCGACGAAGAGGCTTTGGCCCGCACTGACTCCGATGAGCCAGAGGTTCCAGCTGATTCTGATCCTTCTTCGCTGGCAAAAGCTTCGGCAACCTACCTAGAAAAAGGGCAGTGGGAGGAGGCTCGCACTGCGGCCCGCGAATGTTTGGCCAAAGACGAACTCAGCGAAGCCTGCCACCGCAGCATGATTGCCAGCTACACGCGCAATGGAGAATATGACGAGGCTGCCCCCCATATCGCCCACTGCTTAAGCGTTCTTCCCCATCACACGGAATGTCTGAGCGCGATGGTCACCCTCCAGCTTGCTCGGCACAAGTTAGACGAGGCCAAGCAGTTTCTCGATCAACTGACAGGAGTTGAACCGGAATCCATGGTGACCCATCTGGCCTTTGCGGACTACTGGAAGGCCGCTGGCAATCGCCAAAATGCCGTTAAGGAGTACCAAAAAGCCTGCGCTATGGGGCAACAGTCCGCCTGTGAGCAGGAGAGCGCGCTAACAAAAATGGCGAATTGACCGACGAAGCTCCAAGCCTCGGCGCAAAACTTTCTCAAACAAAGGTCTTTTTGTGGTATTTTTTTGACCGAAAAAGACCTGGTTTTGTCCCTGCCCCGTTAACCTCCTGTAATTTAATCCGATTATTTTGCCAAATTCTGGAATAGCCATTGCATCTCAAATAGCGCGATATGGCGTATCTGCCTAAGTTCAACTTAATTTGTATGCGGCGTCACTATGGATTTCAGCGTTTTGCGTCTTGCGACCGATCATCCGGATATTGTGTCCTCGGCTTTTGGCATTTTGCTTAGCTACGTGCTATCGATCGTAATTGCCGTAACCTACGTAAAAACATACCTAGGTCTTTCTTACTCCCGATCGTATGTGCATGCGATGATTTTGGGAGCCATCGTCGTCTGCTGCGCGATGCAAGCCATCGGGGACAACTTGGCCCGCGGCCTCGGGATGGTCGGAGCGTTGTCAATCATCAGATTTCGCACGAACCTAAAAGAACCGCGCGATATGATCTTTCTTTTCGCGGCACTGGCGGTGGGTATTGCCTGTGGCGTGCACGCTTATAATATCGCGATCGTGATGGCGCTCGGTTTTTCGGTGTGTGCGTTTACCCTTTATTCGTCGCCATTCAGTCAAAATCTGCTCTTTGATGGAATGCTGCGCTTTAGCATGCCATCCTCCGGGGCGCAGACCATGAATCTCGAAAAAATCCTGGCTCAGCATTGCCAAAGGTTCTCGCTTGTGACCTTGCGCGAGACTCGGCAAGGTGATGCCATGGACTATGCCTACCAAATCAAACTTAAGCGCAGGTATACCTTCAATCACTTGGTTGGCAAATTGAATGAAATCGAGTCGATCCGCGGGGTAAATTTCTTGCTACAAAACGCCACACTCGAGGTCTAGATCATCATGCCGATCAAATCCCTAGCAAAAAGCATCGTTCACCTAGCCGATCGATCAAAAGTTCCCATGACATGGGTCCTTTGCGTTGTGCTGCTCGTGGCATTAGCGGGCTATTTCAAGCCCAATGCTCAGACCATCTATGGCATCCTCGAATCACGGCAGTATGCTGTAAACTCCCATGTTGGAGGTTTGATCGAAAAAATCCATGTTGGGCGCGGACAGGTTGTCACCGAGGGGCAGGTGCTGGTGACGCTAAAAAACGTGCGAGTTGAGGCTGACTTGATCAAGGCCAAGCAGGAATTGATTGAGCTTGAGAACCAGTTTAACACCCAGAACCAGCTGTATCTGGCAACAAAAGGTAAGGCTGATGCAGCTATCCCAACCTATTTAGAAAATCTTTCCAAGAGCATCGCCAATAAGAACGATCAGGTCGCACTCTATCAAGAAGAACTCAATTCATTGATTCTGCGTTCTCCTATCGATGGGATTGCCAGCGAAATTTTCTGCAAGATCGGCGAAAACGTCGCGCCATTCACCGCCATGATCACAATCGACGATCCTTTGGAACGCACGATCAAAGGTTATGTGCATGAATCATTTGCTGGTGAAATCGCCGTTGGGCAAACCTTCATTGCACGTTCGCGAAATAACCCTTCTCAATCTGTGAAAGTCGATGTCGCCAGTGTTTCCGACAGGATCGCGATGTTCCCTACTCGCCTCCAACCTCCGGGCGAAGCGATGAGTGCGGCCTATTGGGGACGCGAGATGATCCTCAAATCTCAAACGCCAGATAGGTTCAAACTAGGGGAGCTTTTGATCATCACGCCCGAACCAGGATCGGCTTTTGGTATTATCAGCCTTAACGAGATCGCACTGAGGGCAGGCCGTGAAAGCCATTAACATCATAAATGCCATCTGCCTCTGCCTTTTGTGGTCATCCTCGGCGGTGAGTCAAACCTCGGCCTGGGATATCCTCAGCTCGAAGCCTCATGAACCCATTGTCCAGAATGATGAAAAAGCATCTGGCGTGGGTTTGATCGAATCGGTCGAACTCCGTAGCGAGGCCAACTTCACGCAGGGCACGCCGGATTTGATCCTGCGAGTTAAGCCCAAGAATTTTTGGCAAATCGAAGATGAGGAGCGAGCTCTATCACTTGAGCAAAAAATCGCTGGTCGAATTGCCTATGATGCAAGGGCCCGGATGATCTATAACCGCGCCGTGATTCTTGCAAAAATGGTGGGCCTAGATGGACGCCTTGCCCTCACTATGCTATGAGCTATTCAGCTCGGGAAATCGATCAGTGCACTTGCAGACGCCATTAAGCCCGCTCCACTATCATTATACTCCCGCGCCTTTGAAGCTC
>CAZOSN010000209.1:0-7402 GCA_964582405.1 uncultured Oligoflexales bacterium
GGTGTGATCTCTCGGAGCGACTTGGAGGGTAACCCGAAGGAGATCCCTCCTCCCTACGGTCGTCAGGATACGTCCCTGGCGCTTTCGCGCCAGGGACTAGTTAATGCTGCATGAATATTGGATGCAACATCTTTGATTCGCCACGCGGTCGCGGAACTGATGATTTTTTCCAGAGCGAGTCGGGCCTCGACGGATTCGTTCAAAAATCCATAGACCTGCAAATAAGTCTTTTTCGCTAGTTCCGGAGCCTGCTCAATCATGGACGATATGCGCCCGAAAATAGCCCCATGATCCCGAAATTTTCCGAGCCGCTCTATTCCTGTTACCCATACGTCAGGCGGAAGGCAAAATCCCGCACCATAGAGAAACTTTTCGAACTCATCCATGCGATCCTCGGGGAAAAGCTGTAGCACAGCTCTTTGATACGAAATGGGCGCATCGGTGAGTTCCTCAAGCTTGGAGGTTCGTCGGCGCAAAAATCTTACCGTATACGCAAAAGTCGTTAGATCCATACCCAACGCCGTTAAGTAATACAGCCTGTGCTTACCAGAACCGATATCATAGATAAGCTGGCTTGCAGTTAACAGACCAATCAATTCATCCAGCGAACTTTGGCTACCCTCGCAGTGCTGGACAAACAATGCTTCCAACCGAGACCGGGATAAGCCTCGGTGTTCCTTTCCAACGCAAAGCAGCAATTCAAATATCTTTTCGATTTTAAAGCAACCCGCCTGCTCTCCAGTTGACTGAAGATGAAATCGAAGTCGCTCAAGATCGATGAACCAAGGCGTTTCGTTTTTGCTTGACTGATATTCCCTTAGAAGATCATAAAGTCGTTGATCGATGTAGCTGTGAAACTCTGCCGCTTTTTCTGCTGGCTTGCTTGAGATTATTTGCCTAACTTTATCGCGGACCTGACCAATGAAACGCGCGCTGATAGCAAGATCATTTCGGATCTTTTTGGTATCTTTGGTGCTTAAAATGCTACAGAAAATATAGCGAAGAAAGGCATTGTCCTCTCTGCCAAGATCCTGAGCATCATCACAGTGGGCACTGATGAGATGCAAGGCCTGATCCCAAAGAAGCGTTGATACGGCTTGACTCAATCCATACTCGTCGGACAAGAGTTGAATTCCGAACTGCTTAAAAATAGCGGTATGTCGCCACTTAAAGTGGCGCAGGCAGAAATATACCATATCAAGTTCGATGCTTTCCCTCAAGGCAGGAGCAAGCTCACCGAAACTGTCAAAGATTTGATTCAAGCCGGTTGAAAAAGTTTCAACCAGCGTCCCAAATCTGGTGGTTGATAAAAAACCTAGTCGATTCTGATACCGATCAAACATGAGGCTAGTCCCCTTTCTCTACTTATAGATGCCGAATTGAAACTTCGTTTCGTACTTAACCGCAAAAGGCCGGCATATAAGTTCTATTTTAGAGTGCCAACTGTTGCCGGTGGCGAACGCAGACAGGCAAATAACGTACGGCAATTTTTTCTCTTGTCCTTTCTTCCCATAATCCGAATTGGTTAAATTGATATTTCATTGGAAAACCCGGCTAGTTATCTCTGGTTACCTATTGCAAAATCAAAAACGTCAACGAAATTTCTCAATAATTCTCGATAAATCACCGAAAACCAAATCAGTAGATTTATCGCTTAGGAGAGATTTGCCTGACAACGATTCTGCAGAATTCGCACAATGAAGATCGAAGCAACCGACTCGATCTGCTGGGTTTTATTGTTGCTGCCGATGAAGATACATCCCGCCTGGAGATAAGACAGCTTAGTCCGACCGCATTGGATCTTATCAACAACAAGTCTCCTTTAGTCCGCTGGGAGCAATGGAAGATCGAAATGTTTTCCGAAGGCTGGCGTACGATTGATCTGCGATGCCGGCTTGATACCCAAGTCTTTACCGAACTAGTTCATGAGCGCTTAAAAGCAACTTTTTCGCACCTCAATCGCTGCGAATGGCGACCTGTGGCAAATCTTGGATTCTGGCTAATCTGTGAATTTGACCAGATCGAAACCGAGATTCAATTACAGAACTACTTTGACGCGAACACTATCCAGTCGCATCATGGAACTTTGGGAATTCAAATTAGATTTCAAACGTATAACGAATATCTGAGCATCAACTTCTCGGACTTTTTCTTTGTAGGTCGAGTGCCTAGCAGGTTTTATTTTGAACTATCAAAAATCGTATCTGACTTGATTTGCCTCAAACCGCGTCTAAAGACGTTGAGCGAGAGCTGCTATGATCTACAAGAACTCATCGCGGTGTCGAGTAATCTTTTGACCGATGACTGCCAAAATGGAATTCACCTTCCTAACGACTTACTCTTGCAATGCGAACTAACTTGGAGCGAGGCGGCAATAGGGATTGCTATCCTACGAAATGGCGCCCTCGATTTCTCAACGCCTTTATCAAGCGAAGTTATGGAAGATCGAGAAATGCGATCCCTGAAAAACGATGAAAAATTCGATACGCCCGAATCTGTCGATGAAGAACTCAAAGAAATCGATGCCTGGGAAAAAAACCAGCCGTTCATACAGCGTCGTAGAGCATTGGTCGATTTCAGTCTAGATAGAGAGATAAGCGAAGACTTCATGAGGTCTATTTTGGCCCGCGAAAGCCGCTCTATGTTCTACATGAGCCTCGGGGCAAGAACTCTAACCAATGCGAATGAAGCTATTTCATGCCTGTCGAGACTCAATGATTTGATAGAAGAAAAGCTCACAGCTAGCGAGGACATTGTGCCGTTGCAGTGCGCGATGTCCGAGACGCTCGGTGATCTCTGGCTGACAATAAATCCGGACGCTGCTTTAAAATGCTTCCAAAGACTTCAACAAATAGGAACTATTCTCCCAAGGCACTATCTAAAGACAGCTAAAATCGCGCAAGCCTCAGGCGAATCAGATCATGAAATAGAGGCATGGAAGCAATTTCTTAAATTGATCAAAGAACGTTCTCTGATTGCCAGAGTCAACTTCCGATTGGCGGTTATAACATCGCAATTTGACGACCAGCGGGCCTTAGAATTTGCTCTGGAAGCATTAATGAATGACCGAGCAAACCTATCGTTAGCAATGTTCGCAGCTGAAATATTGTTAAAGAAAGGCCAAGCGTTGCAGGCAATTCAGGTTATCGATACAACAATTGAAAAAATCCCGGTAGCGATGAATCGAACCATCGATCTCATCCATGCCCGCATTAGATCCGCTGAAATCTGGAAAACGTTTCTCGGCCGCGACGATCTTGCTTACAAGAGACTTATCGGCACCATATCGATTGCCACAGAAAATCCCGAGTGGCTCGCTTTGCTCGCCGAACAAACCGATCTACCAGGTAACGAAAAATTTGATCAAGCCTACGAATCTATGTTCTACTCGCTCCTCACCTCAAATCGGTATGAGCAAGCGTTACACTATTTAATCTTATTTTCATCGAAGTGTGGTGATCCAAAAAACAATGGCTACCTGGAGCGAATGTTCGCAAAGTATTCAGAATTAAAAGCCCTACCTCTAAACCAATTGGCAGAGGTTATGCAGTATTCTTGGCACCTCGACTGGCAGAAAATCTATGAGCATTTCAAATCCGAGAAGCCCGAGGATTCGTTGGCCGGAACCTATCATCAGATTCTAGCTAAAATCGCCATTGAAAAGCTTGAAAATACTCAGGCCGCTGCGGAACATTTAGAGGCTTTGGGACTGAGCGAATCTACGGAACTTTCCATGGTCATTCATGCGTCCCAGCTTATTCGTAACTTGAGTTATCCCGATCGCGCCCTGCATGTCCTCCAGAATAGGCTTACTCTCAATCGCCCTGGCGAAGACCAGCGTTTGCTCGAAGCCATAGTTGCCTATGAAGACCTGCTTGATGACGACCGAATTGATAAGCTGATTCTTATGCTATATTGCAAAGACTCCGCTTGGTCAGAGCGCGTCACTGAGCGGTTGTCACATTATGCCAACGACCCCGGCCGAATTTATGAATTACTGCGAAAGACCCTCGATGTAGCCGAATCAGACAACCACAAGCTGCTTTTTCTCTCCCATGGCGTCAAGTTGATGGAAGCCAATGCTGGGGGAAAAACGTCATCCATAGCAGTCAGTCTCTATAAACAACTCTTCGAACTTTCCCAAAATTCCAGTGCCGTTGCGGAGCGTGCGATAAGAGGCTTGGGAACCAACGCACCCCCCCAAGCACTTAGGCCTTTTGTTGTGAATCTTATCCAATCGGGAATCTTACCCGAATTGCCGCTCGGTCAGATCCAAAAAATCCTGGCCGGAGATGCAACGCTTTTGGGTCTCATTCATGAATTAGCGCTTTCCAATAACATAGAGGACGACCAAGTTGCTTTTCATGCGAGAAGCCTTTTAGCTTTGGTCTCAAATTGGAAAGTTCCATTTGGTTCAATACCCATGTCAGCAAATCACAGAGAAAATTTTTCAAACTCAACCGAAGCGCAGAAAGATCTAAAGCAACTGTCGCTTCTTGAAGTCTTAGCCAGGTGCACGATTCTTTCGGCTGAAGAGCTAGATAAACTGATTCAACTATCTGTGACAGCGAACAAAGTAGAACAACTCCCTAAAATTCTTCATGGACAATTTGAAAAGGCAAGCAAAGATCAGGATAAAAGCGTTGTCGCACATCGAGCCATACTTGCGCATAGAACTACTAGGCTACCTGCAGAGCACAGCTATGAGTACTATGTGCATATGATCAGGCATATACCGGATCCAATACCCTATATTTTTGAATTGACGCGATTTGTGATGGAACAAGGTCCATCAGGGATACCTTTTCTGAAGTACTGTTTCGATGAATCCAAAACCTGGGATTACCAGGATGAGATTCAACGAGTTGTCGCGTGGCTTGCCCGTACCGAGCCAGAAAATCCTATGCTTGCCGAGATACAGGCTCAGGTACTCGATTTTGCAGGTTCAGATTCCAAGAAATTCCTTACCTACGAACAAATTTTGACCAAACTCGGATTGGGGTCGCTCAATCTCAAGTGTGCAGCGCTGAAGATATATCAAATTGAAGGCAACGAAAGTTCGCTTAAAATCTGCTTTCAACAGTGTCTTAAGATATTACAATCAGCAGGTGACGCAAGGGATTTTATCGGGGAATGCAGCGAAACTTTCCGAGAATTTCGTGATTCCAATTGCAGCATTTTTAAACTTTTTGATGAGCAGATCATTAAAAATGAACCGATAATTTCTAATCAAGAGATCGCTCGGGAACTCAATATCAGCTTTATCATCTGGCTGTTCGAAAATAACGAAGACATGGGAAAATACGCTTCCACGATTCGCCAGAAATTTGCGGAAAATCCCGATGATCACAGAATTTGGCCTCCTTTGTACTTTCTTCTGCGTGATTCGTACGCAAAACAAGAAATGTATGAACTGCTGAAGCACATTCTGCCCCATATTCGGAAAAGCCCAAAATATCTTAAAAATCTGCCAGTTACCTTGGAATCGCTTGAAAGAGAATACGAAACACTGGCACCAGAATCTCAGCAATCCATAAAATCAGTAATTGCCGGGCAGGAACAGATTTTAGGAGAGATTTCGAACACTCAATCAAAACCCGAACCTTATAGCGAATCTAAACGTCTTGAGGATGCCTCATTGAATGCTACCCCAGTGCAAATAGGCATTCATGAAAAACAGCACGAAACAGATCTAAGATTTGGGTCCACCCTCGAATCTCCACCGTCAAGCCACGAATTGGAAGAGCTCGCGTCCGATTGGCGAATAACCGTAAGATCTAGACAGCATGCACCTGGAATGACCAAACACATGGTAGATACCGCTTTTGAAAATGCTCTTGAAAAGCATCTTGCGGTACAAAGTTTCGCGATTATTTCGGGCGATACGGGAGACCTAAGCTCGTGGGATATGAATGTCTGGCGAAACTATCAGACGCAGTTTTACCAATTTGAAATCAATGACCGTATCAGCAAACACCATAGACATCCACAACTGTCGAGCCACCTGTATAAACTTCTGTCCCTTTTGGTGCCTGTGATGCTCAAGGTTCATCGCAAAATATTTTCGCTCGAATCCATCGCAGAAACCGCATCAATTCAGTTGGGTGACCTCATTGATAGCCGAACGCCAATTTTGTGGGGGGATCAGTACCTAGAACAGTTGGGAATTGCACGATACAAAAAGAAGCTTGTCGAAGACGGTCTGGTTTGCTTTAGCTTATCGGGATTGAAAGACAAGATTCTTTACGACTATCGGCACAAGGCTCTCTATATAGATGGAGGATATTACAGAACACCGCCCGTTAGCGTTGCGTTTCACCGAATCATGACTACCATCCGCGCGGTAAAGCTTGGCTACTACCCGATTTTGCATCTCGATGCGGAAACTCAACTTATGCCCCTTTTGGACGGGACTTACAACGCGATCCGTTCTGGCTTCAAGTCCGGTCTTGCCGGTGGCCTAAAAATCTTGCTCCCAAAGTCACCAGATTCACTGGAAAGCTACTTGCGCGAACTCGATCAGACAAGACTTGCTAGTCTTTATTCTCGCGTTGGCCACCTCAATCTAAAAGCTATCCAAAAAGTTCAGGCCGTTCTTTGGGATCATCTATACAAGATCCAGCTATCCGAGACCTTGGATTTGATTGGCCTTACAGAAATGATTTTGGACCGGGATATCCTTCAGTCAAAGTTGGAGCCTCTCGAAGCGCTGAGACTATCGAATTTCGTCGCGCCTCTTCTTGATCTTGCGACAATGATCAATGTTGACTGAAAAGAGGGATATGGCGCTATGATCAGATTCCCTTTGACGGTACTCTTGATCTTAGTTTCGTTCCTTGGAGCGACGCACGAAAGTATCGCCCAACAAGACGGAGAATCTGAGCCGCTACAGGTTTGCGATCGCAGGTTCCGGATTCGCACGCCCTGCAAAGCTGGGTTTGAAATCTGTGAAGTACCGCGGACCGTATTTGCTTCGAAAGAAATCGAATGTGGCGATTCCAAGCAACGTTACCTTTCATTTCTCTGCAAAACCTATGGCGATAGAATCACACTGGAGATCGAGAGAACTATCTCCTGCAAGCCACTAGAACCGACGCCAAAGAGTGAGATTCCAGTTTGCTATAAATACTGGGCGGTAAAGGACGACTGCGAGCGAGACAAGAATGGCAATGAGGTCGTCGAACAATGCAAGGCAGAAATTCACGGCTATCCTACTTTAGTGTTTAGATGCGGTGATAGCTTCAATAAATATATGTACTCTGTATGCCGCTTACAACCCAATCTGACTTTTCCTGCCGTTGAAAAGTCTGTTGTCTGCCACAGACTGGAAAACGGTGAAATCGATTTCATTCAGTGAAATGGCTTCTAGAATTCTCGGAGCTCATTTAAACATAGTGGGCTG
>CAZOSN010000210.1:0-7281 GCA_964582405.1 uncultured Oligoflexales bacterium
GGCGCCAACAGCGCGCAGGAGCGCGCAGAAACTATAATAGACAATCGTGTAGATCGAGTGAAAGTCTTGGCCCGGGGTTTTGAGAAATGGCGACAGCAGGGCGTAAACAACAGCCACGGCCATCGATGGCCAATTGTAATAGCCAAGTGTCATTTGTGAAAATGAATAGTTCATCTGATCATAGTGATTCCAGAGATCAATGCTTTTGTTCATAAGCTGAGAGGTGGCATAAAAAGCGTCTTCAAATGGAATACTTAAGCTGTGTTGCCAATTGAAGCTCTTAGGCATCTGCCACAGAGCCGGATTCATTAAATAGTTGGCTAAACCCGCTAGACAAAGGCTAATGCAGATGACCAAAAGCGTTTTAATTCTCGACATTCTATTTTTCTCTTTGACTTGACTAAGACCGCCTGAGGAGAAGGGACGATTTTGGGGGGTGACAGCCCACTAGACTGCGGTATGTCTGGGAATATTTGGTGCTCGCAGAGTGACATCATGATCTCTATTTCCAGATTCTCTCAAGGAGTAGTAAATAAACGGGACCATTTGCTTGAAGAATCGAATGTAGTCGTTCAACAGCGATAGACGACTTTCCTGCCAAAATAAGATTTGCCTCTCTTGTTCAGCTTTTGAAGCGCGACTGAAGAGTTTGCCAGCATGCAGCAGCCCAGCAAGGTTGAAAGCAATTGTCAGCACGGTCAGGCCGAACCGTAAGAACCCGGGCATGTTTGCAATCACACGTTCAATTTGCTGATGCACCTCGTCGGAAATTGCTCGGTTATTCGTCTCTTTTGGGACAAAGCGATCAACCAGTGCTCGTGTCGTCTCTTTCATGAATTACCCTTCTCATCGCTTGGCGAGCAACTGAACCCGATGTTCTTTTACCCCGAGGATCCTTTTAAGCCAAAGGAACACAAGCGACAAAAGAATATGCCGATAGCGCTGCAAATGGTATCGCTCATTGACGAAGGATAATTGCCCACTTTCCACAAGCCTTTTGAGGCGCACATCGAGAATAGTCGGCACATCGTAGAGCTTGTCCAGCTGCTTTTGATCTAGTCCGTGTGGAGATTCCGCAATTTCTTCGAACACGCGGATCCGAATCGAGTAGAACCCGATGTTTGCGTAATTGGTGTAAATGTAAACCAGGAGCGTAAATAAAAATAAATTTGACATGCCGACGATGATGGCATCGCTTAAAGGCAGTTGAGTGCAGTCATAGATGAAGCGCAAAGCTAAACAAAATAATCCCAGGCCAAATCCGTAAATAACAGTCCAAATGAAGGATATCGACTTATTGAACCGGGCCAATCCAAGATGAAAGACGCCAAATAACAGACAGGTGAGCGCGACTGAGATCAGCTCGTTGCCATAATCAACCAATGTTAGGCTCCTTCTAATTTTCCTCGGCCGGTAATGAGACGAGGCCACAAAAATAACCGTAGAAAGCGCTTCCCCTTGGGAGTAAGAAAAAACCGTCCATGGTCTTTTCTGATTAGACCGCTGCTTTCTGCAGACTCCATGCGATCCTGGACTAAATTGGCGCTATCTATATGCTGATAGATCTCCTCGTAGCTCAAGCCTCGATCCTTATATTGGAGTAACCCAGTTAGAATCAAATTGGTCGGGCTTTCCGATTCGATACCTGGGTACGAAAGGAACACGGCCTTAAAGAGCGCTGCGTAAATGACCATGGTATACAGAATTCTCATCAAATCAGTCTGAGAATCCGAAAACTTAGCAAAAAAAAGATAGCCTATTCCGACAGAAGCCCAAATCAAAGCTATCGCGGCGTAAGGTGCTCGGACAGCAAAGCTCCGCCAGACCACAATTTGCAGTCCGAAAGTTATGAGCATGAGAACGCACAAATCTCCAACAACTGCCATCGATGAACCCGTGGTTTGGGGTGGTTTATTGAACGTGAAATGATACTGTAATTTCGCCGATCTCGCCAGAAAAATCCGCAGGTTTAGGGATGTTGATCATTTGATTTCCTGACAGCCACACTAGAGCCTAGAGCGCTTTTTAGCTGCCATCAAACTCTTAAGCTCCTCGCGTGGAAGATAGGGGTACATATCCTCCAAAGGCCGCGCATTCATAGTCCCGTCCGGGTTTTTGTCAAATCCAAGTTGCGCGATCAGATCTTGGTCGGGACGAACCATAACCTCACATAAAGCTGGACCGGCATGATTCAAAACTTCATCGACGATGCTAGAGATTTCGTTCTTTTTCGCGAGACGCCAAGATTTCACCTTGTAAGCTTCGCCTACGGCGACGATATCCGGGATGCTAACCCCACCATCGACCGACGAACCGCAGTAGTTCCCCGCCAAAAATGACTTTTGGGTATGCCGGATCGCTAAATAACCATCATTGTTAAAGACAAAGATCTTTATCGGAAGGTTGTAGTGAACCATGGTTTGCAGCTCCTGAACATTGAGCTGAAAACTTCCATCGCCGATGAAACAAATGGTACGCTTGCGATCATTGGCGAAGCTGATCCCGATAGCCTCGGGAAGACCGGTTCCCATCGAGGATATCCCGCCCGATACGATGAGCCTCTGCCCATTCTTGAGCGAGGAACTCTGCATACCTGCGTAAAGTGTCGTGCCCCCGCCATCGACCGAGATAAAGTCTTGTGCGTTAAGCTTGCGACAGATTTCGTCAACAACAAAATTGGCATCCAAAGGGGAATCGTGCTTTAAGCTTTCGGGGATTTGATTGTACGCTTTGTAGCGCTGACAGAGTTGAAGCCAGTCCGTGCAGTCTGGTTTTTCGCCGAGATAGTACTTGCGTGCCTCCGCCATATAAAGCTTTGCGTCCATGCAAACCGATAATTCAGGCTTAAGGTGGTGGTCACGGAGCTCGTTGGCATCGATATCGACCACCACAATTTTTGCATCGTATGCAAATTCGTTTATTTTGGTGCCGGTCGTTGTGAGATGAAAATGAGTGCCGATGCCAAGCACCAAATCGGCGTTCTGAACGGCGAGGTTTGCTCCTCTTTGGCCATTGACGCCCAACCGGCCCAAATTCAAGGGGGCATCGGTAGCTGCCAAATCAGCCATCCCCCATGTGCACACATAGGGGATGTTCAACTGGCTTGCCATTTCCAAGAAGCTGGCGCAGCCGCCTGATAGTCGAGTTCCATAGCCGACCACCAGCACGGGCCTTTTAGCGCTTAATAGCATCGCTATGCTTTGAGCCACCTGAGATTCAACGTCGGCTGACAACCTTGGTTTCTCCGGCGCGGCAAAGCGTCTGAGATTTGGCCAATCGACGTCGGCCCATTGTAGATTCACCGGAACATCAACCCAAACCGGTCCTGGTCGTCCCTCGGTCGCTCGGTACGCAGCTTCTTCTAAGATGGCGCGAATGTCCTGAGCATCGGTAACCATTACCGCATATTTTGTGATCGGCTCGACAATTGACACGATATCGAGTTCCTGGCTTCCGATCTGCCGAACTGGTTTGCCCCTGCTGGTTTGATTGAGTCGGCTCTGGCCCGAGATAAAAATAGCGGGAATTGAATCCTGCCAAGCGGCTGTCACGCCCGTAATGGCATTGGTCCCGCCAGGGCCTGTGGTAACCACTGCGCATCCAAACCCATTATGCACCTTTGCATAAGCAACAGCCGCAAGAGCTGCGGCCTGCTCATGGTGGCAGAAGATCGGCCGAATGCCTTCGACTTTGTCAGCTGAATCGAAAAGATGCACGACGGCACCGCCGGTCAAACCAAAGACTTCGGACACGCCTAAGCCTTTGACGAAAGACATCACGCAATCAGATAGCTTCATGGTCGTCCTACCGGAAAACTTACATATTCAAGTTTGTTGGTTTTGGCTCTTGGGGAACGTATTTCCATTTTGGATCCGCAAGTAGCTTTTCGAGTTCGTCTTCTTTGATCTCGTAGAAATTCTCCTGCGATGGAAATTGACCCGTTCGAACCTCGTAGGCATAATCCTTGAGAGCTTCTTCGATCAAGGCGCCGGCTTCGCAGTACCGTTTGACGAACTTAGACTTAAATTCAAAAAACATCCCGATCAAATCGTGAAGAATTACAAGCTGCCCATCGACGCGGTTGCCAGCACCAACCCCGTAGACCGGTATTTCTAGACGTTCAGCAATGTATCCCGCAGATTCATTCGGCATAGCCTCCAGCAAAAGGAACCTGCAGCCTGCATCCTGAAGCCTCAGAGCATCTTCAAGGATCCTTTGGGTCGCTTCCATGGTTTTTCCCTGCACGGTATAACCACCCAGCATCGCTCGGGTCTGCGGTGTAAGGCCTAAATGGCTCATAACGACGATCCCAGCATCGGCAATGGCCTTGACCCGATTGATCATCGCTCCCTCAACCTTGACCGCATCGCAGCCGCCTTCTTGCATAAACCGTCCCGCGTTCCGGATGGCAACCTCATCGGATGGCTGGTAGGACATAAATGGCATGTCACCGACTTGGAAGGCTTTTTTATTGGCACGCCAGACACCTCGGCAGTGACTGATCATGTCATCCATTGTGACTGCAATGGTGGTCTTGTACCCCAAAGTTGTCATCCCGAGGGAGTCGCCGACAAGGATGACATCGACTCCACTGCGATCGGCAAGCAGCGCTTCCGGATAGGTGTACGCTGTGACGATTACGGTTTGAAGCTTGTTCTTTTTGTTGTTTTCAAGGCGTTTTATTGTGACTTTTGTCCGTTTATCGACAGATACAGGCTCGCGGGTAAAGTTCTCTTGTGAGTTCATAGTCCAATCGGCTCCAATTCGGGTGCGCCGGGGCGCAGGTCTGATTGACAATTAATATTGGCGAAGTGTCTCACGAACTCCATTTTAACAAAAGCAAAAATCCCCAATCATTCAAGATCTGGAACACTGAGGTTTTTATGTCAACACGACCTACTATTAGGGATCGGATCTATAGATATACTTGTCCCACATCTGGAGCGCCAAAATACTCCAAATTGAGCGACTGTAATCGCGACGTTTGGCAAAGTGGTCATCAAGAAGACGATCTAACGCATCCGACTCAAAGACCTCTGATGCCAAGCCTCCTTTGACGTTATCGCGAACATAGTCTTTGACATCGTTGCTGATCCAAAAACTTATCGGTGAGGTTAGGCCCTTTTTTTTGCCGGCCACGATCGGTTTGGGCAGGTAGCGGCGGGCGAGGTCTTTGAGTATCCGCTTAGTTGTGAGGAAATTGACTTTGTATTCCTCAGGCATCCCAGCCGCGAGTTCTACGATCCTGTGATCGAGGAACGGGATTCGCGCCTCGAGCGAGCAGGCCATCGTCATGCGGTCAACTTTGCGGAGGTGATCATTGAGCAGATAGGTATTGAGGTCTACGTACATCAGTTGATTTTTAATGCTAAGGCCTTTGGCTTTATCAAAATAGTTCTGTGAGACCTCAAAGGGATTATAGTCCTCAACCTTTGAAAAAATCTTGGGCTTGATCAACTCTTTTTGCAGCTCGCGCGTCGTTACTTCGCGCCAAGTAAAATGCGCCTTTTGGTACGTTTCCGGGAGACCCTTCATAAGCTGCTTGAGCTTGTAGTCGAGGCTGATTCGATTATGTGATACCGGTAGGTGCTCGACCGAATATTTGAAGAGCTTAAATACCCCCGCGGGTACCATGCGGTAGAGTCGTTGGTAGTAGGGCGCTTGATAGGTAGGGTATCCACCAAAAAGCTCATCGCCACCATCGCCCGTGAGCACGACTTTCAAGTCTCTGCTTGCCCGCTTGGCCAGAAAATACGTTGGCACAAAGCTGGCATTGCCCAGTGGTTCGTCAAACAGCCGAAATATCTCGTCAAGCATGGTCGCGTTGAAAGTATCGATCGAGGTCGTAACCAGGTTGGCGCCAATATGGTTTGCGGTAACGGTCGCCATATCTAGTTCGGAATAACTTTTTTCTTTGAATCCAATAGAATAGGTTGAAAGCTTCGGTCCATGAATCTGAGCTGCGATAGCTGAGATAAGCCCCGAATCGACCCCGCCGCTCAAAAAAGTACCAAATGGCACCTCCTGAATGTCCATCCTGAGTCGGATGGAATCCTTGACCAGCTCATGGAGAGCTTCCAGAGTCTCGTGATAACTCAATGGCGGCGTCATGGGCACGGAAGGGATTTCCCAGTAGGTGGATACCCTCATCTCTCCATTCTTCAAAACCGCATAGGAACCAGGCTTGAGCTGCTGAATCCCCTCGATGATCGTTTTAGGTTCGCAGATGTACCAGTAAGAAAGGCAATCAAGGATGGCGCGATAATTTAAGTCTAAGGCAAAGAGCTTAGATTTGATGAGAGGTGTTAGCTCGGAGCTGAACATAAACTGGTGGGCGTTCTGCGTGAAGTAAAGCGGCTTCATCCCTGTGTGATCGCGCGCTAGAAAAAGCTCGTGAGTCGCGCGATCCCATACGGCGAAGGCGAACATTCCGTTTAGCTCGCGAAGGCACTGAGGGCCCTGCCTAATGAAGCTCTCTAGCAGGACTTCGGTATCGCTGCGGGTCTTTAGCTTTGCGCCAGCAGCTTCTAGCTCCGCGCGCAAAGCTTTGTAGTTGTAAATCTCGCCGTTGAACACAATGGTAAACCGGCCGTCCTCCGATGTCATGGGCTGGTAGCCATCCGAGACATCGACGATTGATAGCCGGCGCATTCCGAGTGCTGTCGGTCCATCGATGTAGATGCCACCAGAATCTGGACCGCGATGGGTCAGAAGGTTGTTTAATCCTTCGAATAGAGGCGCGGCGATGCGCGCTTCAGGGAGAAACGCCACATGACCTATGATTCCGCACATAAATGCCTATGCCTGGTGATTGAGTCTAAAACCAAAGAATCCTGCCATGAGTCTCAAAGCAAGATGACCACCTAAAAGTCGTCTGGCCCAGAAAGCCTTTTGCGCATTTAGTCCCACAATGTAGCTAATCTTGGGTTTGGGATTGGCAAGCACCTTGAGAACGACATCCGCCACGCAGTCAGGACTCATGCCGTTGCGGCTATCGATCGTTGAAAGAACCTTGCGATAGCCATCATCAACAAAGGGAACCCCGCGGGCGACATACTCATTGCCGGTTTCATTGAATCCAGTATTCACATTGCCTGGATGGATGATGACCGGTGCGATACGTCGATACGCAAGCTCAACGTAAAGGGCTTCATAAAAACGCTCTAAACCTGCCTTCGAGGCGGCATAAAGTGACGACATCGGAATGCCGATCCCTGCAGCAATCGAACTTAGCCCGACAATCTTGCCGCCATCCTTGGTAACGGATAGGATGTCGCGGAC
>CAZOSN010000211.1:0-7148 GCA_964582405.1 uncultured Oligoflexales bacterium
ATGTAAGTCGATTGCTCTGGAACTTCGAATTTGTTGAAAATTGTGAAATCACCATCAAAATAACGCGAGAGTGTAACACCAGAGATATCTGATTCCACTTGAGAATCCTCCAATCGGTTAAAGTCAGATGCCCACCTGTTAAAGTAAGTGACCTTAGTTTTGACCCACGCACGGCCAATATCCAATGAAGCATAACCCCTATAACTGGCATTCATTAACCTGAATCCAAATCCCTTTGGTAAGTCCACCTTTAAATCAACGCGGCACGTTGCCGTGTAATTGGTCCTAAGAATCATATCAAGGCGCAAGGATTTTCCATCAGCCGAAGCCTCAAAAAATGGTTTAGGGCACCCCTCAGATCTGACGATTTCATACCGACTGCTGGATAAGTTAGGAGTAGGAGTAAGAGTAGGCGATTGTGGAGCCGATTTTGGCTTCATGGTGCAGTTTGATCTAATCTTGCTTAACATCATTTCACAGGAATTCTGCGTCGATGCGATTCGACACGGATTGCCATAATATCCAGAGATCCCTCCCACAGGCTGATAGTTTCCGTTCTCATCAGAGCCAGACTCAGCTACGGAACACAGAGCGTCGGTCCCTTGTTGCCAATTTGGGCTCGAGCCACCAACTTGTATGTACCAGTAGGATTCATCCATTTGTCGGCATTTTGGTTCAGTCATATACTCAAGCATGCAACTTTCGCTGAGATCTTCGAACTGATACCCGTTATAGATCTTAAGGTCGGCCTGACCGAAGCTCAGCTGAGAACATACAGCTGATCCCGCTACTAAGCATAAAATTCCGGAAAATAAGCATCTCATGTGATCTCCAATCTCAAAATCTCTGACGTGATGGTTTGAACCTCTTTTTCAGTAAATGCCAAAGGCATGAATCCCGCCCCCAAGATAAACTAAATTTTATTTATTTTAAATAGATTTTTGTGCCGGGGCAATTCGTAACGCTAAGTTCAAAAATAACCCATATAAATCAATGGGTAGAGCGGGTATCGGGTAGGCGGTGAGGCGACATCTCCCACGAGCTGGGCTCGACCCAACGCGTAGAATTCACAAGCTTATTGATAGCCGATCAATTTGCCGTTGTCGTGGAGGGCCGTGACTTAGAACCAACTGTAATAACTAGCCAAAATCAATAAAAATTGATTGTCTTACAGACTTTACCCCACCACCTCGCCAAACCCATCCCGACGAGTCATAGGCATAGAAAAACGCAATGCCAACACCTTTTGAAACAAAAAGTTCGCACTAAATTCGATCCTATGGTCATTCTTAGAACCAACTAATACTAATAGCCAAAATCAAACGAGCCTTGAAATACCTACGGAGCGGCGCTTCTACCCACTCACACCCAGCCAATGCATTACTTGCAGTCAAGTTGTTCGCGAATGACATCGGCCAAAGCGTCGGGTAGATCATTGATATCTTCGACAAAGATGGACTGCGGATAAACGTTCCCGACGTTCCTTGCTCCGGCACCGGCACCGACGCCAATAATTTGAACCGATGGATCTCTCTCATTCAAGCTATATATAGCTTTCTTGGCGCCATTACCAGCATCGCCATCGGTGACAAAGATAATGAGTTTTTTCTCGGGCTTGTATTCGCTTAGTTCGAGCATGTCCTCTACGGCCTTTAGGGCTTTAACCTCATCGGTACCCCCGTCAGGTGTGAGCGAGTTGTATAAACGTTCCTTTATTTCCTGCGTTAGATCTTGCCGCATCTCGTCAAGATTGAGAAGGACCGTAGGATTAGTCGAAAATTTTAAGATGCCACAAGGGATGTTGCTTATTTGGAAAGACTCGAGCAGAAGAACCACAGACTGCTTCAGAGCAGCGATTCCATCACCGCTCATGCTGCCACTACAATCCAAAACCAAGACCACACCCACATCGGGAATTGTAGGTTTGCGTCGGCTTTCAAAGTAATCGGCCTTGATGCGCTGACCTGTGGCGATGGCTTCGCACCTTCTGTTGATCATGGCGCGGACTCCAATTCTCGTGCCGCGCTTCTGACCTTCGTTCCAAGTAGCTTTGCGATTCTTGTCAAAAATCTCCTCAAATCGGCAGCGTAACCTCTGAATGGCCTCATACATAGCCACGGCTTCTTTATCATATTCGGAAGCAGACTGGTCGGTAGAATGAGCCGCTTGAACTAGCTCGGCCTCCGCTAGGGCATCGAAGATGTCCTGGGTTACTGAAGGTTTCGTCGCAAGTGGCACGAGGGAATCTTGATTCGGTTCGGGGATCGCATCCTTGGGGGAGTCAGCCATCGATGATTGGTCAATTGGCGCTGGGCCATTCGTGGTGTCAGACGGCTCAAGAACATCTGGGTGCGTGAGTTGATTATTTTGCGGCGCATCTGATGCTGGATTGCCTGGCTGATGGATCGGGTTGTTCTGGGCTTCAGTACTATCCAGCTCACTGAAAATTTTTTGCGATTCAGAAGTTTGGCTATTGGGGGGTGATTCGGACGAGGGTTCAGTGAAGGAAGGGTCCTCAGCGGGTGCTTGCCACCGTTTCAAGGTCGGATCGCTCGCGGATGGAGTTTGACTATCTTGCTGCGGGTCTTTTGGAGACAGGTCTGGCGGATTGGTTGGACTTTTCTGGGGTTCAGCGATGTCGTCCTCAGAGTCAGAATCGGAATATGATGAAGAATCATCTTCATCAGCCGCCAGGGCCTGTCGCAAACGGGCTGCCAAGGCTTGGGCATCCCTGAGTGCTTTAGCTGCTGCCTTCTCGGCGTCTTCCGCCTCACGGATGGCTTTTGCCAAGCCTACGCGAGATCTTCTTGGCATCCCTCCAGGCGATAGGGCAGTACCTATTGAGGCCTGAATGGCATTTAGCTTTACGTCCATGTCATCATCCCACTTTGCGGACCTAAAAAGTTACTGACAAATCAAGTTAAATTTAATTTGTGATTCCTCAAATAATCGCACATATATTGTGAGCCAAAGTCGTAGGCAGATTTACCGTGACTAGTTACGATGCTGACATCGGCTCCTTTTTCTAGGAGTGCGTCAATGGCCTTACAATCATTTTTTTTCATGGCTAGCATAAGAGGGTTTAGATCCCAAAACAAAATTTCCGCGTTGAGTCGCCAAGGTTCACGTGCGATCGCTCTCATGACGGTCTCAAGATCTATATCGTCTCTAAATGCGTCAGCGAACCTATTGGATCTATCTGTCGAATCAACTTCCATCGGTCGTAAAATATTCGTTCCTGTTTGCTCAACGGCAATCGGCATGTCGAGTTTCACCCCAGCTGTTACGACATCCCTGGCTAAAGTTTCTGTTATAAATTCGCGGATGAGGTCTTGATTCTTCTTATCGCTGCCTGCTCTAAGATTTTCAGGAGCACCTAGCACGTATTGATCAACCAAGGCTTTGTCGAGCGCTTCGCCGACCTCGTAGCCGTCACCGACCAAAACGCTGCAAATATCGAGTACACGGTCAATCGACCTCATGCTCAATTCAGGGCGGTCTTCGCGCTTCACTTTCCCAAGTGGATTGAGGCTATTGAGAGCGTTTGACCTATTCCGATAGGCATCGTCGAGCATGGTCTGAATCTGGACAATGACGTCTGCTACCTTCTCATAGTTAGCGAGCAGGGCTGTTTGATCCAACTGCGGCATGACTTTAGCAAGATTCAGAGCATGATCTTTGGCAATCTCGCGGACGATCTGCGTGAGCTCCGCCTGATCGGGTTCACCGACTTCCAAGAAGACGAAGCGGCTGGTCGTCGCTGCATCGAGCTTTTTCGTGCCGGCATAGTCGGGGGTTTTGGGATTGGCGCAGCTCACGACATGGGCCTCCGGGTGAATAGGCCAACGTTCATTGCCCTTTTGCGTGAGGATGATTTCCTTCGCACCGGCCAGCATAGCATTCAAAAACACCTGGAGTTCGTAAGGTGCCAAATTAAATTCGTCCAAAAACAAGGTGCCGCCCTGGCCTTTGCTATCGGTGGCTTGGCAGAATAGGCCCGGCGCCCAGCCCATCGGTGAGAAACCACCCACAAAGTCATAGGCTTCGGTATCAGGCGTCAAATTCTGTTGGTAGAGAGCATCGCCCAATAAATGGCTAAGATAGCGGACGATTGCGGTTTTGCCGGTACCGCGTTCACCGACCAGAAACGCTGATTCATGAAATTTGCGGCACTTGGCCAAATGATACATGGTTCGCAAGACGCGGCTAGTGAGCTTGATATCGATCGAACGTGGCACCATGGGGCTTGCGAGCTGACGCTTGTCGATCGTGATGTCACCTATAGTAATACTTGGTCCGTTGTCGACCAGTTTGAGGTTTTTGTAGAACTTATCGACCTTGCTCAGGTCACCAAACTGCGCCTTAACCTCATTCAGAAACAACTTCTTTATTTCAGGCTTCAAGATTGCGCCACCGTAGACTTCGCAAAATTCGCGACCAGCGACTTCAAGGCTTGAAAGCTCGGGATGAGCGGCGGCGAACTCCAAGATGCGCTTTCCTACCCTGATCAGGTTGCGCGGTGTCAGTTCGATATCGCCTACCGTTGGCGCTAAGCCTTGCGGAATGGTCTTGGCGAGCCGCGCAAGTTTCATGTGGATGGCAATCACTTTAACGAGAATATCTTGGGGGATTTTTTGGCCAAAGCTTCCTACCATGAAGTTGAGAAAATCTTCTGCCCCCCATTCTGGGAAAGTAAACGTAGTCCGGCGCGACGACAGGGCTGCTGTCGGTGCTTTACGGCCTGGGTAGCCCATACCATTGCCAGTACTCATGAGATAGAAGTCATTATGGCAAGGGATGACTCGGCCACCCACGTTGAGCTGGCCGCTATCATCAAGGACCGAGTGCAAGGCAGTCAATACCTCGGGCTTCAATGTGTCAACCTCATCGAGAACCAACAAACCACCATGTTCAACCGCGACCGCGAGCGGTCCGGGCCTAAAGACCGGCTTGGCAGCATCTTGACAGGCGGCCCGAAGTTCGTCATCGGATAAGGGATCGAGGCTAGCGACATCAACACTAGTATCGTCACGGAGTGCGACAATCATGGCATCGCGCTTTAGACCGCTGATCTGGCCTTCGTCGTATCGTAAGTTGCCAGGCGTAAAACTGCCAATCAGTGCGTCGCGATCCGTCTCGCCGCTACACGACACCAAATAGTAAGGGATTTTGAGCTTAGAAGCGATATAGCGCGTGACTTCGGTCTTACCGGTGCCGGGAGGGCCTTCGAGGTGCACGGCTCTATTTCGCTTGGTCCTAGATGCCAAGCAATGGGTCAAAGCCTCGAGCAGCCGTTGATTCTGTGGCAATACCCAGTAAACAACAGGATCAGGAACAAATTTCGAACCGACCGTGACTGAAGGCTTGGGTAGCGTCGTGGCGCCGGGGATATCAAACAGCGCGATTCGATCTAGTGGCGGATGTGCCACCTGGAGGGTCAATTGGGGGGACTTGATTTGGTCAGCGAGCGATGGCTTCCCACAAGCTGGTCGCTTTTGCAGCATCTTGCTATAGGCCTGGCACACAGCTAGTGGGAATTCATTGGCTGGTATGGTTCGCTTAAGAGTAGCGATGTCTTGAGAAAACGAAGCCACAAGTTCTTCCGGCTGTAACGTCAGCCATCGACTGACAAGAATACCAATTTCGATGGCGGAATCGCTCGAAAGGGGTTTGGTAACTGAATCAGCTTTTGTGCAAGACCAAATGGTCTTGAGCCTATTAGTCAATGCCGGTGTTAGACCTAGCTGGTCGATAGCCCAGGCCGAAACTTCAGAGACCCCCGCAGCTTCGATCCATGCCAAGAGTGGCTCGTCCGCTATCATCAGCTTCTTAATTTCGGCGTCGCTCACAGCTCCTGTACGAGTATGTACCGGTGCCATACCTAGAGTCGACTTGCCACGATTCGGAAGGCTCAGAGCCTGAGCAAGGGTTTGAGTCGGTGAGGAAGTAATGATCGCCGTGGCAGAGGTTCGTCGGCTAACAGAGGGGCTATTCGTAGTGGGAACTTGCGTTGACTGAACGGGAGGAGGATTAAATTTGGCTGAAGCAGATTTCATAAATCAGTTGTCCTTTATTCAATTATTGCTGTCTATACCGCTGTAAATGCCCCTGATCAGTTCGTCATGGGCTCATGGTTCCGGAGTTGGTTTACTATTTTCTGGTGAAGACTTGCCCCAAGGATTCGATTTAGGGTTTGTTGGTATTCCTTGAGGTGGGTGTCACCCTCTCCGACAATGTATTGAACAAGCAGCCGTAATTTATTGCGGGCCGTTTTAATTGCAGTATTTGAATTAGAACCATTTAGAAGGTCTACAAATATTTCCTGCCTCGTTTCAGCAACACGAAGGCGCATATCGGGCGTAAGCCATGGCAAAACTTCAAGAGGAAAAAATAAGTAATACATTGAAGAGTCTAGATCTTCCAGGCCAGATTTGATGAGGTTCTCGACTCGAAACCGGACACTTAGATCGACTTTCCAATTAGGGACCAGTTTGTCGGCGAGGTCTTGAAGGATCACTTTGCTGTCGAACCAATTTCTGGTATGCACCAAAGTATCGATATCGAAATGTTCGAGAAAGCTATCGTCAGAACACAGCTGAATAAACTCTGTCAAAAGATCCGCCACTATTAAATATCGATTGGTATTCTCGTTGCTATTCTTACGACTACGAACGACTCCACGAATTTCGAAACCAAATTTATCAGGCGAACTTTGTAGGCCATATAATTCAAGGTCCCTAATTCCAATATGGTGGCATTTTGCTGCCAATTTGTTTTCTTTTGATGGCATTGAGAATAGATGTTTTATCGTTTCTTTAGTAGCAGGCTCGATTTGTACGTTAGATCTTTTTGCCATCAATCTCTGTAGTCCAATTGTGAGCAGTCACGATATTTGTTGGGCTCGTGATCGAATTATTTAAGGGCATGGATAAGGTATCTTGACCAAGCAGACGGGGCCGTGAGCCCCGATCCGGATTTTCATGAGTTTCGAGCTAAAAAAGATCCTCTAGGGGAATATTGCTTCCCGGGATATCGACATCCTCGGTGAACGGCATTATCTCTCGCACATAGAGTTCGATGATTTCATCCCATGTCAGGTCGATTAGTCTCTGGATTTCCTTGATGCGATCCTCAGCGGTTCTCATTCT
>CAZOSN010000212.1:0-3741 GCA_964582405.1 uncultured Oligoflexales bacterium
CACAGATCGCAAGGTCGAGTATCAAATCAAAGACAACGCTGCCTTTCGACTTTTTGCGGATCGAATATCGTAGAGGGATGGGCATTTTCATTTTATCGAGCCCATTAGCACGGCTTCTGCGACTTCATTCTTCCACCCGGCCATCTTCCGCAGGCTTTTGACTCCAGACTTAAACTCCCTCTTAACGGAATCCAGCATTTTTAAAGCTGTTTTGCGTACTGCTGACAGATTTTGAGCTGCGTTTCTATTAGCGGCAAGACATGAGTCTTCACCAAAACTGACATCGAGTTGCCAATGAAGGTTATTCTCCACACCAGAGCTTCGCTATAGCCAATTACTCGGTGCCATGGCACTCATGCTAGTGAAAGGTGTCACCTTTCACTACCTGCGGTGGGGGCGGCGGTTGGTATTGTTCTGCTGGTTGTTCTGATTATTTTGATTATTTTGATTGTTTTGATTGTTTTGCTGACGCTGTTGATTGATCACAGATGGTGGTGGCAAGCCGCGCTCCTTTGGACTCTGGTTTTGTTGCTGAGCGTTGTTTGTGGTTGTTCTGTTTTGATTGGTGTTTTGATTGGTTCTATTGGTATTGGTTTCGTCGATCGTGCTAGAAAAATCCCGATTTGCCTGATGGCTTTCGCCTGGAAGAATTGTCCTTATAGCGCCATATTGTTGATTGCTTGATGATTCCGTATTTGTGATTCGACCTGCATAGTCAGGCAATCGACTCATCATGAATTTGGCGGCAAAACGATTGAAGAGCTCAGATTTTGACATCGCAACTCCATCGATTTGCATGCTCGTCGGAAGGTTTACGCTGCCTCTTTGCGCCAAGGACCCTGCCCAGTCGCTATAGTTGGGGGCTCTTGTCGTATTAGTGTCATTTTCTTGGACTATAACCCCTTGGGTTGCAAGAAAATCGACAAACTCAAACTTTAGATTGCTAAATATGCGATCAAAACCAGCAAGGTTACTTATTGATTCAGCGTTAAAATCGAGATTCTGCCGAAGTTTGTCGGCAGAAAAGGGGTTTTGAGGAACAAAACGAACAAACGCCTTGTCGGACGGTATACGCAGCTGTTCTGCCAGAAATCCCTTAACATAAAATCCTAAGTCTGATCCGTCGCTGCTAGTTTTTCCAGCTTGAAACTCTAGATTTGTCTGGCCGTTCCACAGGCTCAAACCTCTCGCAATGTCACTTAACTTCTCATAAGTCACCTGAGTCTGATTGCTCGCATCAGGTCCAATACCTACGCCGCTTTTGTTTAAGTAGTTGATGAAATCCTGGATGGTATTTGATCCGAACTGATTCAGAAAGCTCAGTGTCCTAGCACTATGTTTATCTATATCGACGTTTACACCAGACTGCACCCTGTCTCTTGGCATCAATTCGACAAAGGAACCATTGCGAAAGGCGCTCGTATAGTCGATGCCATTTTCGTCGAAAAATCCTGGCACATTCAAGGTGTCCGAAGAGACATCGCGACCGCTTGTTTCTCTATTCGGAGCCAAGACCGTAACAGAGTTGCCTAGATGCCCCGACAGTTGTCCCGCAATGCCATTCGCATCTTGCCCAGTGGAGCATGATGTGAGAAGCACGACAGATCCGGGAGCAAGATATGGCTTTATAGCTGCTGCAAAAGCTTGCAGACCAAAAGGATTGTCGGTCGAAAGGTTGTTAGCCTGTCCTACTTGGATCTCAGTATTACTGCCATGACCCGAAATCTCCAGAAACTTGACAGGGCCACCGCGTTGATAAGCAGTCCGAACCGCATCGACAATATCATCTGAGCCATCCGTCGTGCGCAGTGAAAAATTGCCGTTTAACATCTTATTGAGGGACCGGGATACTCGCTCATCGTTTAATAAAAACTGTCTTGCCCCGGCCACCTCATTAAACCGAGGGATTGTGATAACCGACGATCCGGCTTGTGGGCCTCGGTCGAAGAAGTTGGCGTCTATCCTAATATTCTGCAATTGCCGCGGTAGGATGCCACCGAACCTAGAGAGGTTGGTAAAGAGAGTGGCCCTAGCAGTCGGAGTCATCTGTCTGATTTCCTCGGCATTGGGCATCGATCGGCGGATGAGTTCGGGGCGTGCCGATAATTGATTGCGGCTTATGCTTCGCGAACCGCGATTACCTGGCTGTCTTCCGGGGCGGGCGGGCACGCGGGGAGCAGGAGTAATTGTGGTATTTGCCTGTGCTTCTGGCGGCGGCGGCAAGCGGAAATGATTTTGTTGGGATCTCCCAGACCGACTTTCCATCCGCCTTACGACACTGGTCGCCTCGACTGCGGCTCTCACCGGGGTAGCCTGTTGAGTGGTAGCTTGCCGGGAAAGGCCAAACAAATTGCGGAGCCAGTTTACAAATCGTTGCCTCCTGGTGAGCGATCTATCTCCATCGGCTAGGTGGAACCCTGCTCCCTCGGAATCCGAAGCATCTGATTCGACGAGAGAACCGACATAAAGCCAGTCACTGGTTTCGCCCTGGTCTGCACCATCCGCACCGACGGTTCGTACCAAATACTCAGTGTCTTCAGGATAATCGTCTAGGATGAGCTCTAGGCCTTCCGCTTCCTCATCTTTGAATTCGAGTAATTCGCAGGCATCCTCACTTAGGGAACAGTTCAGTACCTGAAGCGAATTACCTGGTTCGACCTGACTAAATTGTAACGAGGGCGCATTTTGTGCTTCGGCTAACTCCTCCGAAGAGCGATGGGAGCGGGATGAAAGGCTTTTGCATGCTTGCGCCATAGGGAAAAATATGGTCGCAACGATAAAGGCGTAAACTTGACTTTTGGCAGCCGCTTGTAAACTCATTACTTTTTCCGTCAGTTCTAACAATACGATTCAACTCAAGCTATCGGTAGATTGCGGTCAGTCTGTGAGAAAAAGTTTGATCTGGTTGGGCTATTGGTCTGGCTTGATCCCGGTGGACGACCCACTTCTGATCGCGATAATATCCTTTAATATCATTGGTTTAGTTTGGTTCTAACTCGGAACTTCCCCAGCGTTTCCGCGATGAGCAAAACTCACCGGATGGCTATTGTTTCAAAAACACCGAATGGTCCATGCGCCTCCGCTTAAATATTCAAAATCGACGAGGCGCAGGGCGCCCCAGACCCTAAGTCCAAGACGAATTCGTTCCCTACAATGAGCGGCTGCAAATTGAAACGCTCGGAATTCTGTGCATAGGAATCCCACTCACTGGTAATGCTATTTATTTTTTCGACGAAAGGGGTATTAGGCTCGCTGGCGGCAACGTAGGTTAGGGTATCATTGGTACTTTGGTTCCATTGAGCCCATCGAATGTCAAAAAGAAATTCACCGGTCTCGAATCCATTTGGGCAGCGTGTCTTGTTCATGTGCCCAACGGCCACGCTTCCTGTAGCGCGGTTAACCATGATAACAGCCACGGAATCTGGATCCAAAGTAACCTGCACTTGGCCCCGTTGGTTCAAGTCGAATACCTCGAGAGTTCCGGGCAAAACAGTCCACAACGGTTTCTCAGACGACGCGGTGCCGCCACCTACCCGTGTTCCTGTTGGGGTTTGTTCAAGGCTGAAAGACTTGGTCCGCGAGGTGCCTTGGGTTATCTTAAGATTCATGCCAATTCCTTCTATAACGCTGAAGGGTCCAAAAATTTAAGGTTCTGCGAGTCCTAATCGACCTATAGCAGAAATGGGGAAGAAAGAAAATAAAAAGTTAAAGAGTGAGTTGAATGATTTAGAAATTAAATTG
>CAZOSN010000212.1:3751-7122 GCA_964582405.1 uncultured Oligoflexales bacterium
GTATTCCCAGTCGAACGGGGAAACCACGAACCCAGGAAAGATCGGGAACGATTATTTCAGTATTTTCAACATGATAGACTCAAAACGTTAACACCCCCTAAGAGCCAAACGTCATCTTTTGCAGCTCACGCTCATGGGCAAGGCCTAGGCCGAATGTTCCATTCTTACCGGTTTTGAGTACGGCGATCGCATCAAAGATACCTCCACGCGCTCCAATGGACACTCGCCATGAATTAACTCTATAATCGTCTTAATCAATTGCACATTCTGCCGAGCCCAACCATACTGAGACCTCTGAATCAAAAGAGAGTCCCCGCATGACAAATCAGGCTGCATGCATAAATTTTCTTAAAAACGCCCTCGCCACCATGTTTGGATTCAGGTTAGGAGTTTCTCGCGGGGTATACCTGCGTTTAGGATTCCTGCTCGCGGCAATTAAGTACCTCGGAGACGCCGGGTTGTACTATGCAGCGACCGGCAAGTGGTTTTCAATCGGTCAGTTCCTAAGTCCTCTCGCTAGCGAAAGACTGCCGGACGCCACAGCGGGCGGGGACATGGCCACGGTCTTGATTCCGTTATGCGGCGTGCTTTGGGCTCTGCCTTTTATTTGGGTGGGTTTGAGCATGAGTATGCGCCGATCGATCGATGCGGGTCGGAGTCCTTGGTGGGGGCTGCTGTTTTTCGTTCCCTTCGTTAATCTGCTCATGATCGCTGTGATCGGATGTTTGCCAACGGCGGCGTTAAGCTCCGCTCCTGTTGCACCCGCAAGACATGAATTGCCGGCGCACAGAATTATTTTTGCATTCCTTTGGATGTTACCGTTGTGCATAGGAATCCTCCTTTTTGTGGCTGGACTTGCTACCTTAGCTGAGTTCTACGGCGCATCGCTCTTTATGCTAGCTCCGTTTCTACTTGGTTTGCTGCCGGGCTACTATTTTCGGTCGCGGTACGGACTTTCCGCTCGCCAAGTCATTCTCTATGTGGTTGTGGCCCAGATCGGACTTTTTGGTGCCATTCTCCTGCTCGCGCTAGAGGGCGTCATCTGCCTTGTGATGGCGGCTCCATTGAGTCTTGGACTCTCCGTACTTGGGATCTTTTGCGGAAAATTGCTCGCAGATCTCGGAGCCTCCAAGGCTCCACCAGCCTTACTCATGATCCTGCCGATCGTTCCTCTTGGTGAGTATCACTTACAAAAACCACATCAAAGCTATGTCACAAGTTCGGTGATCATTGAGGCTCCTATCGAGACCGTCTGGCAGAATGTGGTGAGTTTTTCTGAAATGCCTAAGCCCGAGGAATGGCTCTTTCGACTTGGAATCGCAGCTCCGATGCGCGCTAGGATCGAAGGTCACGGGGTTGGTGCTGTAAGGTATTGCGAATTCACCACCGGAGCTTTCGTTGAACCAATCACCGACTGGGATGAGCCGACTCACCTTGGCTTTGATGTCGCGGCACAGCCCCAACCGATGCGCGAGTTGAGCTTCTATGACTTTGTCAACGCACCACACTTAAACGGCTTTTTTCAATCTAAAAAAGGAGCCTTTGATCTCAAACCGCTTGGACCCAATCGCACCGCGCTGTCAGGAACTACTTGGTATCAGATCGACATTCACCCTGGCTGGTACTGGCAGCTCTATGGCCACTGGTTCGTCAGGACGATTCACGGGCGCGTGCTTCAGCATATTTCTGCGCTGTCCTCAAAGTAGACTCGCTTGAGGGTGGCCTCAGTCAGAGAATCAACTTTACCGAACGGTTGCGTCTGGAATGAAAACAAATTCAGGGAACATGGCAGAACTTGTTTGGGGGAACGCGTCGGAAGTTGAGCTTTAATCGGGTGAGGCCAGACGATCATGTCAATAGACATGAGCATAAGAATTGTCTGGCAATATTTGCCTGCGTGCATACATGCAACCGTACTAACGCGGCCGACATGATTTTTACAGTGACATCGATAAAAGCATATTTTGAAAGCTGATTGGTCGGCTCGATGTCCGCTGCGGTCAATTAAGAGCTGCATTCAATCGGTCAGGCGCGTTTCGCCTGAGGTCGTAAATTTACGTAAAAGTTAATGGTCTGTAATAATTAATAAAAATGGCTTCAATTTTTTATTTCTCAATGATTTTTGAGCTTCGACCGATAAGTACCTCGTAGCGGAGGTCAAAAGAATGCAACGTATCAGTCAGTGGAAAGTATGGATTCTTGTTTCGCATAGCCTTTTGGGCTGTTCGGGTGCGCTACACTTCTCTCAAAGTACAGAAGGCAGAAAACCTACCACCGAACAAAATGCGTCACAAACTGCTCAGAATGATACAAGCAATGCAGCGCCGTCTGATAGTACGACCAATTCCACCGAAACGACACCGAGTTCAACTCCTTCTGCTTCGGCATCTCAAGCTAAAGACGAAGCGACCGCAGACTCCAAGACCCCAGCTGTAGAGCCTGTTAGCGTGGGAGGCGCGTTTTTGAGTCTAGCGTGCGGTATCGATGACCAGAAAGCGGACAAGGTGACTGTTGCGTGTTTTCTCAAGGATACGTCAGGTAGCAAAGTGACACCTCCTAGGAATACGAAAGTCACGGTAACATTCGAAGGCGGCGAAACGGAGCAATATCCAGTTTTTTACAGCATGTTTGCCTCAAAAAGAATCCGCTTTACGATCAAGCATGGCGTCGAAGCAAATTTTTCAGTGTCACTTGCTTTCGAAGCGAAAGACAATTCCCCGGTTGAGGCTAAAACCGAGATCGCCGCAGGACCCTATCACCCTTCAGAACAATCTGCCGAAGCTTCATCGTCCGTGCCAACGCCAGCTGTTAGCCATGAAAACTTCAGATTTGAACATCGCATGGCGCTGGATTTTAACGGCCATTTGGGAGATGGGGACTACGACCACGCAACCTGCGGCGGTGTAGAAAAGAATCCATCGGTGGGCAAGGATTCGAGTTTTGTGATCAGTCTTCCAGCTGACGGCGCGGTATTGGCGCTCGATGTTAAGGGCGTTTGTGGGATCAATGCCGCCGATCATTTTAAAGCGCCGACGCTGTCTCGGATCGAGGTGATTGGCGCCGATGGTTCCCTCCTCAATACGATCTGGCTTGCCCATACGAAGTCAGAAAAAGACTCGTTCGACATGACCGAAGCTGTGCGAGGACTTTCGGTGTCAGGTGATATCACGATAAAAGTCATCGCCGGATACTATGTGAACAACGGATATGAAGACTGGGATGATATGTATGTCAAAGGATTTGAAATCCGTTCTACAAAGCCCTTTACAGTCAATCAATTCAAAGGGGCTACAAATGGTATGAAATCTTCCGAGATTAATTAGATTCTGCTGAAAAAGCTCCGCTTTTTCGCAAAATCGTGTCCTGATGGA
>CAZOSN010000213.1:0-7054 GCA_964582405.1 uncultured Oligoflexales bacterium
GGTCTGCCCGGCTCGTTTCAGGGCGAGGGATTTTTGCGGGTCAATTTACCAACAAAGCAAAGGAAGGGGTTATTTGGAATGCCTGCGGCCCATGTCATAACCTCCAATCCAGACATCACCTCACCGGTCAAGCGTGGAAAATGGGTTCTCGATGCATTGCTTTGCAGCGCGCCGCCCCCCCCACCACCGGTTCCCCCTGCTCCCTTTATTGAAAACTTTTCGGCCGCACGCACGGGGCGCGACAGGGTTCACGAGCATTCGGCGGATGCGGTTTGCATGGCTTGCCACAGCTTTATGGACCCAGTTGGTCTGGCATTTGAAAACTACAATGTCATAGGTCAATGGCGAGGCCAAGAGAATGGCGTGGAAATCGATCCCGGCGGAACCTTGCCCGACGGTAGGACGTTTTCCAATCCCGAAGAACTTGCCGAGCTGATCGCTCGGGATCCTAAATTTCACTCTTGTTTTGCCACCAAATTGGCGAGCTATGCGGTGGGTCGCACGCTAAAAACCGAAGATAGGTGTTTTGTGAAAAATCTCGCTCGCGAAAATCAGCGCAGCCAGAGAGCGCATGTAACAGATCTTCTCAAAGCGATCCTTACTAGCCCCATGTTTACGGCGCGGATGAGCGAAAAGGATGGTGATCTTTGATCTGGGAACTCAACAGACGAAAATTTTTGGTATCGTCGGGAGCCACTTTAGCTCTACCGTTTTTAGAATCCCTGCTGCGACCAAAGCTAGCACAGGCCGAATCCGAATCGGTTAAACGGCTGTGCATCGTGTATAGCCCAAACGGAGTCGGCTCGCTGGGCTGGTTTCCCTCAGACGGAAGCTCGTGGAATTCAAGCACGTTGATTTCACTAAAACGACATGCCCAAAAAAGTTTTCTGCTTCGAGGCCTATATAGTCGCAACGGCGATCCGGTGGCGGTCAATCTCTTGGGCTCTCATTCCGGAGGAAGTTCGTCTTTCTTGACCGGTGCTCGTCCGCTGTCCGCAAAAGAAAGCTCGTCTCCGAAAGTCGGTATATCGATTGACAATATCGTTGCCCGCGAAATAGCTCAAAGCGCGTTTAAGACTCAAATTCCGGCCCTGCATCTTATCAACTATCTGGGACCGGAAGCCGATGCCAATATGCCTTCAATCTACACGTCAACGATTTCCTGGGATGCCGAGGATTCTCCCGTCATCATGGATTCGGACCCTATCCAAATCTTCGAAAAGATCTTTTCGGGCTCGGTCGGCGATAGCGAGGTTTGGCGTCGCAATCGCTTTTTTCGCAAGAGCATCCTGGATCAGGTGCTCAGCGAAAGTAAGAGCTTGAAAAACCGCTTGAGCTTTTCAGACCGAGCGCGGTTTGAGGAATATCTTGCTAGTGTGCGCTCGATCGAGGGAAAGTTGTCAGATGTCACCAATCAACCACGGTTGATGCCTACCTGTGAGCAGGCGCCAGGCAGGCCGGAGCTTGTTGACAAAGAAAATCAGCTTTACTACAAACAAAAAATCGGAATTTTATTCGATATGCTCGCGGTCAGTTTTCAATGCGATTTGACCAGGGTTGCGGTCGTCATGTTAGGCAACGAAGTCAGCAACATGTCCTACCCATTCTTGGCGACGCCCGACGGCAAACCTATCTTATCGGGTCACCATTGGATGACTCATCAGGCCACTCATGTAAGCTCGGTGGCCGAGATAAGCCGGTACGAAGTTGATCTATTCGCCTCTTTTCTTGATCGGCTTGATGCCATTGACGAAGGTGGGAAAACCATATTGGATCAATCTACAGTGGTATTTGGCTCAGGAATTGCTGATGGCAGCCATCATACTGTCGAAGATTTACCCTTTGTGGTCGCTGGCCGCGGCGCTGGAACAATAGCAAACGGTTGGTTTGGCAAGACCACAACACTTGCCAACCGCACCCCGATATCGAATGCCTGGCTTGGCATTGCAAAATTAATGATGGTTAATCCTCCCACCAGGATGGGGCGCTACTGGCTAACCGAACAGAGCAAGTACGATGAAACCGCTTCGGACAGCACCGGAATTATTGATTTTACGTAAGCTCTCGATCCCTCGAATAGCGAAACAATCAATGTTATTCCGGGTGTCATGAACCAGATCAAGCGGGCTACGCGTTTCGACTAGCGTGGTGAATCAGTAATTTCCTACATAATTGAACTCCAGGTGATGGAGAATATCAAGGCGCGACGAGAGAGTTTATCGGGAATAAATGATCGAGGAGCAACGCAGAGGTTCTCCGTCAGATGGAGTTCAATTATGTGGAAAATTACCGATTCGCCAGACTAGGGGCAATATATTTGTAGATCAGTTTTTTCGCTTCGACCGTGAGGTCTGTTTTCTTTGCAAAGCTTCTCAGAATCTGTTCATTCTCAGGAAATTTCTTCAAATTATCTCCGAGGAAACTAACCAAAGCCAGTTGGCCCTCAGGCCTAGAAAAATTAAAAATCTCGCCTCTTGCCCATGCCATGTTTGTTTCATTAGGTTGCATTTTTGCAAGAACTTTTAAAGCGCTAATTTTGACGTAGTCATCTTTTTCCGTCTGATAATGCTTTATCAGCGCTTCGCTTGATTTCTGGCTATTCATGTTTCTAAAGACACTGTAAGCATGAGAGCGCAGTTGCCTTTCACTGGATTCAAAGTACTGGTCCACCGTTTCAATCATCGTTTCGGATCCATAATTACCGATAGATTCTAGCACTGTTATCTCGTCATCAAGAGTTCTGGCATTGGACAAACTATCGGCGAGTTTTTTGTCGGTTTGAGAAGCAACGGCTGCATTATTTAGTTGCTTTGAGCCTAGTGCACCAATCGCCAAAATAGTGCTGGACTTGATTTCCGCTTCTGCTTCTGACTTGACATCGGCTAGGTCATCGTAATGATCCCAAAGTTTTTGAAAGGTGGCCGATTCAACATTCTGTTCAAGCGCGAACATCTGTTCTACAGCCTTTAGCTGCGTTACTTTTTTGTACCGATCGTCAGTCGCCGCCAGAGCAAGAGACCTTTCAGCCTGCAAGGTATTAGATTTTGCCAGGTAATACCACAAACGAAGGTAAGTATCGCTGTCAACTTGATTAAATTCATCATCCAAGAAATCTATCATTGAAAAAGCCATTTCTGGGTACTGTCTCAAATAGTTCGCAATAAGTTCCCTGGAAATAGCCTGCTCCTTACTTGATGTTGAATTCTTTAATTTCGAGAATAGATTGATAATCTGCTTAAGACTCAAATTCTTTGTGAGCGAGTTTAAATATGGATCTGTGAAATACTGATTCTTGTATTGATCGCCAGCAACCTTTGACTGAGCCAGAAAATCTCGAAAATCCGAAGGAAAAAAATTAGCGACAGAATCCAATTTGTAGTCCATCGCAAAAAACGTCTCCATTCGTGCAAATTTACGAGATTCGCGAAATAGCTGAAGTATTTCGTGGAAGTTGATGTTTTTCCAACTTCCATCAGTCTGAGACAATTTGTATTCAATATCAGATTTTTCCACCGACGGCACCTCGAGGCTATTTGGCTCGAAAGATTCGGAGTGGTGGTAAAACTGTTTCTGCTTCTTAATCTTTACGTGATCATCGTGTTGATCAAAATCTGCCACCTGATACCAAGCTTGATACTCTCCCAAGTTATCGCGCTCCTTTGCAAACCAGGAGCGAACAGGACTATTTGGAAGGAGAGCCTGTAATTGCCAAACGATCTGAGACAATAGGTTTTTTTCCTCAATGGAAATATTTTCGATAAAAATTGGTTCGCTAATTTTCCCCGTCTTTGCAATAGAGAAATAAAATGGCAAAGCAAGGTGTTCCTGGGATTTCGAAGGTTTTTCATTTACCGTAACTTTAGGATCGGTAATCTTGACCGCCGCATTAATTCCTCCGTTACTAAGAGCGTAGAATTTAATATTCAATGATCCTGAGGCCGTCACAACTATCTTCTGATTGCCAAATTGATCTCCTGCACTCACCACTTCATCGGCATTATGAGAAACTATGTTTCGAAGCGTAAAACTATATGAAAAATAACTTCCATCCTGGGGAGAAAATTCAGGCAACTTTTGGTTTCTGGCCAGGGAGTTTGACCGTGGACCTATTGGCAAGCTTTTCAATCCATTCCAGTCACTCTTGTATTTGTATGCTGCCCCAATTCCTCCCGCAAAAAGACCTATCAAAAACCCTACAACCAGAACTCTACTTTTTATTAGCATAATTGTACCCGTACATTTCGTTGGCCAACGGTAGATCTAGGGGCTGCATTCTCCTCAGTTCCTTGATTCTCAGTTATTTAGCGGGGAATCAAGGAACTGAGGAGAATGGGAATATAAAACGTCAGCAACCCCTAATTTTCTGCCTCCAATTTTCGTTAGCCCTAAGGAGAGTTTAGATTTACCGAAGGGAATAGATTTGAGTTTGTTGAAAGCCCGTCCCACTCTAAAACGGTTTTGGTTTCATTCAAACCCTCCCAGGATCCCAGGATTTTAATTTGAGCTTTGGCTTTGGCCTTAACATAACCGTCCAAAGTGGACGCGGTATAGGGTGAACTTATTGAGATAAGGCTGTGCGGTACACCTGGCTGCAATTGAAACGTCATGGGAAAGCTTTGGGTAAAATCAAGCATGTCAAGAGTAGTGTACATCCCCAAAGTAGCTTTGTACCAATCGCCTTCAATGCCCATTTTGAGATCGGCCGTGGCCTTCACATTCGTTGTTACCGCAGGAGTAAATTGCAAAACATTGCCTGCACCAAAGGTCATCGTTCCCTTCATCGCGAAGGTTCCATCAAATCCGCCTCTCACAGTCAAAGGAATCCCACCCACGCTATATTCTTTCTCTTTGACATACTCCCGAAGCCATTCAAATCGCTCCAAGCCTGTCTCGCTGTCCTTGGTATCCCAAACGGTGACAGTTCCACTTGAGTTAACGCCTGGAAACGTTTTGGTTGCTCGTAATGTGACAAAGATTTTTTTGGATGGATCAAAGCAGAAGAATGTATATTTAAAGAAGCTGGTTGTGACACTATCAACGTTTAGATCAAATTCTAAATTGAACTGAAGTAACATGATGTCTGTGGACATTGCCGTTACCGAAACAAGGTTTTCTGTCGTAAAATAAACCGCATCCGCGACGTTGTTAACTCTATTATAATTGGAATTCATTGAAAATTTGTATCTAACGCCGTAGGAATCGTTGCCATGGGTTTTGTCTTTAATTTGATTCACGATGGCATTTGAATAGGGACCGTTGTTTTGAACTAGATTCATCTGCTGATTTCCACCGTCAGGGACTTGGGTCAGTTTTTTCACAGAATCTGAAGCCAAATAGATGACCGGCAACCTAAGCTCATTATCGCTTTCCACAGATTCGTTTATTTTGTTGTTGGGATCGAGCTTGATCACGATTTCTCCGATGAGATCTTTGGAAACCGCTTGAAGTGCTTGATGCGCCGCCTCATTCAATCCGAGATAAAAAGTATGTCCGTGCTTGTCTCCATTAAATAGCGATGCGCATACGGAACCTTGATCTTGTGCCGTCACTGCTTCACCGTTTTCCTTGATTCCTTCGTTTATTGCTACTCCTTCACTGTTGAACTGTTTGCACACAACAGGAGGCGACCAAGTATTGGTGACCGTCCCATCAGATTTTGGAAAAAAAAGAGGATACTCCCCTATTCCTGGCAAATTTATGGAAGCAGTAACCTCCAAAGGATCAAGAATATGCTGCCCAACAGCCTCTACTTCTAAGTTTAACAATATGTGGTCAACGTGTTCACTGGCCGTGGCATTGTCTTTTGGCCTGTTGCCCAAGGTAAAACTATTACCGCCATCGCCGCCCAATTTGGCGCTTAGAAAAGTCGCATTCGGAAGATCTGGTTGTTCAATTACAATTGGATTTCCTGCCACAGCATAGGCGATATGATAGTTCTCCAGAACATCGACACCCGAAAACTCTTCAGTAGCCATAAAAATAGCTGCGTATTCACCATTTGCTATTCTCGAGGGAATTCGAAGTTCCATTTCGACTTTTCTAGTCTCCTTCCCCTTTAGTTCCATGACATGAATACCTGTAACAGGAATATTCGATTCATAGCCACTTTGAAGCGGATCCACATCATCCAAACTCGTTCCATGTAACTTTCTCAAAAACAGTGCGACATGGAGCATATTGATCGTGGAATCGGAGCTATTATAAATTTCAAAAGAAACTTTTTGTACAACCCCTGGCTCGGGGTTCTGGGCTATCGATGTTGACTTTATGAACAAGTGTTTCATTGAATTCGGGTTAAGTGATTCATCATCACTTCCTTTGCCGCCACCGCATCCAGACAAAATAACTGTGCTGAATAGAAAGACCATCAGAGAAAGTATACAAATAACGGATTGATTCAGAACTGCTCCACGATACCACCTTGGCGATCCGCAATTAAACATACAATCTCTCCATATTTCTAGGCACGTTGCGAATATGTAATAACTGGGAATCAAGGAACCCACAGGAGAATGGGAATATAAACGTCAACAGCCCACTAGTTTTTTCCCCAGTATCTTCCCTTATGGCAGACACCAAACGTCTACACGCCCGATATTTTTTTGGTTAAATCGTAAAAAGCCTTTAACGATAATATACGTGACCGCCTGCCAAGTTGCAATTTGTTGCACAGTGATTCGAATCGGCTTTTTGAGTCCGTTTCTAGTGGGCTGTTCAAGCCTGTTTAAAAAGGCTCTAAGGGACGATTTTGGGAGCCATCAGCCTACTAGCAGCGGTTCACACCGAATTGCTGGATCAGCTTAAACGCTTCTTTTGAAGGGGTACCCCCCATAATCAATCGAGCGAGTTTGTGGAAAATGGGGAAGATCTTAAGTTCTACGTTTCCGTGGTTTCGGTGACTAGCTTGATGCGACCATGGGGAATGACGGAAACGTAGAATTTTGAAATGTCGGAAAACTCTTTTTCTGTACTCTCAACCGTGGCTCTTAGGGGCAGTCGCCTATATACCTTGGCTCTTCTTGGCTGGTGCGGTAATGCTGGTAGTCAACGCCAT
>CAZOSN010000214.1:0-7030 GCA_964582405.1 uncultured Oligoflexales bacterium
TATTTGTGGCCAACAAACCCATCAAGCTTCCAGGGTCGAAATTTTTGATCATGCGCGTGGTGAGCAAGGGGTTTGATGTTGCCGACGATGCGATCTGTGAGGAGGTTTGCGAAGGAGATTTGGTTATCACAGCCGACATTCCGCTTGCAGCGCGGGTGGTGGCCAAAGGGGCCCAGGCTATTAGTCCCAAGGGCCGAATCTTCGATGCCCAGACTGTTCAGGATGCATTAGCGATGCGCGATCTCTACACCAACCTGCGCGAAACCGGAGAGATAACCGCTCGCCACGCCCCATTCAGCCCGCGCGATGCCGCGCAATTTGCTAATGCTCTCGACAGACTCCTTGTCAAGCTCGTGGGACGTGGTGGTGCATGAGAGCCCAAGGCGGATTCGTTTGCAGTTTGTTGCATGGAAGAGAGCCAGGCGATTACGCCTGACTCTCTTGATCAGTTGTTAAACTATCGGGTGGCCCATTCTCTTGGCGCTAAGGAGCGCAGGTCACTCCAAAGCGGTCTTTCTCGACTTTGCAGTTGTCGTTGACCTGAGTGGTGGTCAAGGCTTGACTGTAAACGCGAATCAGTCCAACCTTGCCGCCAAACTTCACCACGGTACCCGTGAGCAGGTTCGAAATTCCGATATGAGCCGCCGAAAAACTCGCAGAAGCCAGGGTAAATTCAACAGGCGTGCCATTTTGTAGAACACCGTTGGTAAATAGCGATGCTTTTGCCACATTGCCCGCAATCGTCACAGAGACTACCAGCTGACTCCATGCAGCGCTTGGGAATGCCCAGGCTGTCGCATTTGTGAGATCAAGAGTTGCGCCATTTTTTGCGCCCCAATAAGGCTTGCCTGCTTTACTAACCACAACCAGGCCCGCATCGGCTGCAGATTCCAGGCTTAAAATAGGTGTTGGATCCGTCGAGGCCGAAGAAGCAACCGTCGCATCAGGTTGGATCCAAATTTCAAATGTTAAGCCAACGGGAGCCGTGTTGAACGGATTGATCGTCCATAGAGATATCTTGCCTGGAGTCGCAGCGTCGCGCAGAGGAAACGCATAAGCAAAGGCGGTTGCTCCGGTTTTTGTCGTGCCTGTAAAGGTCCCACCGGCAAGCTCAGCCTTCAAAGTCGCGCTATTCACGGCCGTCCAGGTTACGGGAACTCCCGATGGTGCCGCCGCTATATCAGCGGTCTCCCCCCCAGGTCGCGCCGCATCAAAATACCGCGATAATCCCGTGGCCAAGTAGGTTGGAACCGAAGTGGATGGTTGAGGAACCGCGCAGTTGCCTAATTCGTTGACGACTTCGCCCGCATTCACACAGCAAGCGGACTTTGCGCCTGCTGCCACGGTGCCTTCCGCCGCCCAAACTCGGGTTGCTGATCCGCAGGTCAAGCAAACACCTTTTTCGATCATGCTCGTCGCAGTCGATGCCGCGCAGGAACCACCAGACAGAGCCAAGGCAGGGCAACGGCTCGGCGCCGGATCATCCATGTAGGTATTGTCAAGGCACTTAACCATGCATGCACCCAGGCGAGTTCTTGTGCCCACGCTCGCCCCGCAACTTGTGTTCGAGGCAACAGTGGTCGTAGAAACCTTGCAAAATGAATTTGCTAAATTTTCAACCCAAGCAGGTGCAGGATCGGTTGCTGACTTAGGGAGGCAAACGCGGCAGGTCGAGGTTGCGGGCGTCGCTGGTGTTGTGTATTGAACTTCGCCTAGGGTGCAGACTGCAGGGGCTGAGGAACTGACACACTGGGAGGCCACATTGGTCGGTACCCAGGCATTATTCATACAGTAGCTGCAGCTTGTCGCCACCCCTAGGTTGTTGGTTTGGACATCCTTAACAGCCCCCTCTTGGCAAGATGTTTCGCAACTCGTTCCCGATTTAGCCTGAAGTACGCCATGAGTGCAAACCTTGCAAGTCTTAGCACTGCCTGTTCCGGAGACTCCGGTAACTTGTCCCTCTGCAGCGGCATCGCATGCGTTCGCATCCGCACAACCTGCCATATCGGTATTTAACCTCCAGGTTAAATCCGCTCCGCAGGTCGCACAGTCAAGTGATTTGCTGTTAATACCGGTATCATCGACATTATTCATGGAGCTTGAAGGGTTTGAAAGGCGCAAACGCGCGGCCGAAGAACGACTATTGGAAGACATGGTTACTTTCCTGTCCCCCGGAGTCGCGCATTGGTCAGACTCCGGCTGGGTCGTGACAGAAATGGTCTTTGTCGTTAGGTCGGTACCCTCGTCTTTCTTATCTTTTTCGTTAAACAAGCAAACAAAGACTCGATAGGCGGTATCTGGCATTAGGCCTGATATGGTTGCTGGACCCTCGCTATCGGCGTCGTCAACAGCGGGATCGCAGCCTTTTTTCGCCGTATTCGCAGCCTGGGCCCCCACGCGAATCACGCGCCCCTTGGGCACATCGCCTTTTAGTTTCCAGGTCACCTCGACGGTCGTCGGCGAAGTTGAACTTGCGGCAATTCCACTAACCAATCCATCACCCACGTTTCCGCCACCACCGCCCCCGCTCTTTGAACTGTTCTTACAGCTCAGCGGCCCGGCTCCCAAGGCGGCAAAAGCGCTGAGCGCCACGATTTTTTTCCACAAATGCATAGTCCGTCCCTCATCGTGTTGTCAGATCAAACACCGGCATCAATTCAGCAAATTAAATTTTAACAAATGAAAATTCTAAACCGATAGTAGCATCGGGATCTCAAAAAGCGCAAGCGCGTAGGACAAAGAAAACAGGGTATTATAGGGAAACAAATCGGGAAACCAATCAGGTCTAAGAAAAGTAATTTGGTTTATCTATCATGGTTCCGCGTATCTGTCCTTCTGCGCTCCTGTGATTAAAAAGCGTATCGGATGACAATGGAATCGCGGAAGCTCGGAAGCACAGAAATCTTTTTTCTTGCAAACCCGAATTGTTTCACTACACCGAGGATTATTTTTTGCCGACTGCAGATTTAGGCTTTCGGAATTTGTCGTTCGGAAGCCATAGGCCCTGCTGTTTTTTCTCAAGCTGCCTGAGTTGAACGATCAAAAAACTCTCGCGCGCCTTATCTTCGGCATCTGGCTTTAATCCAGAAGCTGAGATGACGTCTTTATACTCCTGCAGCTGAGCGAGCTTTGCACGAATACTGGCTATTTTTTCTTGGACTTCTTTTTCACTGAAGTCTTGAAGCAGGCGCTTTTTCATAAATTGATCCTAGGTTCTGCATGGTTTTTACTTGCGACCGCGCCGAGCTGAAGCGGCCTTGGTCGGAAAAGCGCTAACAAGGGCTCTGCGCTTCGAGGGCAAAAATCTGCTTCCCGGACTAAACTATTTTTTTGTTATAATCAAGGGGATCTTGGCAGAAGTAGGACGTAGATGGTGTGACAGGGGAACGAAGTGAGGAGGGATCTCCCTCAGCAACATATTGAAATTACTTGCATGACTGGACCAGATCCTTCGTCGTTGCACTCCTCAGGACACGTCGCTGGCGCTTTTAGCGCCAGCGACTAACTAAATGAACTTATTACATAATATTTATTCAGGCGAGCAATTGGAGGCGGCGGCAAGCTGCCACCGCCCCCTTATCCAATCACCCAGCCTTCGGTTCAGAGAGATCGAGATTACGGAGGAGTTCCCTCGCATACCTCTGAACCTCAGTATCTTGCTCCTGATTTGCCGCGCGCGTGATCAATTGCCGAACTTCCTTTGGCAGTGCTCGCGCTTCTTGAAAAACATTGCCCAAGACCATGTTTTTGAGCTTGGTTGGACTATTTGCAGCCAGAATATCGGCCTCGATCGCAAGTCGTGCCACGCTCGCAGGCTGATAGCCGAGAGCTTCGACCGCCGTCTCGCTCAGCTCATTACCGGCCAATGCCTCGTTGCGAAAGATTCCGATAACTTCGGGGTCATCGATAAGGCGCATGGCAAGCAACGCCTCTTTTTGAAGATTCGCATCGCTATGAGCGAGAAAAGGTTTGATTGCAGGAAGCGCGACCTTTGCGCCGGCATTGCCGAGCAACGCAAGTTGAAAGCGTTTGTCTTCGCTGTCGTTAGCCTGATCGAGTTCTTTTTTGGCATCCTCAAGCATCGCAAGGAAACGCCCCTGGCTTGCCTGATCGCCATCCTTGAGGTGAAATCCCATGATGCCCAAAGCCAATTGCGCCATCGATTTCTGCTCGGTCCGGGTACCAACATTGGCAAGCTGCTTTAGAGTTTCCTCGCTATGCACCGTGGGCTCATCCACTAGGCCAAGGCTTGGGATAAGTTCCGTAAAAACTGGTTTCTCGTTGACCCTTGCCAGCAAAACATCAGCGATCACTCTCTGCGCCTCAGGAGAACCCACGGCACTCAGCGCTTTGGTCCAGATTTGAAACGCTTCGGTCGTCGCAGCAAGTTCAGTAAGCTCATCTTTTACCGAACCAAGGTTGTCAGGATTGAGGTACACGAATGCTTTTGCTTTGGCATAAGCCTCGCGACGCAGTTTGGTCTTGTCCGCGGATTCAGATTGCGCCAAGTCTAACAGAGCCGCTTTGATATCATCGAAGCTCGATTCGCCTAAATCAGCGCGGTATATCCGATCCATGGCCTGACGTTCGCTGGCTTCGACCAAAGTTTTGTAATCGGATTGATCATGAAACGTGCCATCGACAAAACTTTTGAGCGTGGTTTGTTTTGTGGCGTCAAGGTCAGACTCATTGATCCACTCGTAAGTCAGAGACTGAGTGTTTTCAGCCATGGGCTCCGCCGTGGCCGCATTGACTAGCCGTAGAGTTTCGGTTCCCTCAAGCACGGTCAACCTACCCTTGGTAGCATCTAATTTTGCTGTCAATTTTCCACTTGGCTCGCCCCGTACTTTTGCGGCGCGCGCCAGTCCCTTGCCGAGGCTCTTAAGCTTCTCGTAGCTGCGCACCTCTTTGGTTATGGTAAGTTCTTTCTGGCCTGCTGTGCAGCCGGCGCATTCATAGTCGGCGATGTAGTCACCGCTAGAATCCTGCTCATGGGTTTCCCAGCGAGGCGGATTGCCTACCACAAGCTGCGTCTTCATAAGCATGCCGTAGACAAACTCGCGTGCAAACTGATCCACGCCTGCGGCAAAAGTCATCTGGGCAATCCGACCATCATCGGCTTTGCGGATCAAGACTCCTTGCCCCAAGGTTCTTTTAAGATTTTCAATCAGAGCCATCTCAACGGCATCATCGACAAATATCTCGGCGAAAATATCGTAGAACTGTAAAAGCTGCTGATCTCCCGCGGCATCGACTGCGGTTTTGATCATCTCGGCACTCAGCGTTGCGCGCACGGTGTGCCGTTTATCAGCTTCCTGACCGAGAACGGCGCCGAGGTTATACCAACCTTCGTTTTTTACCGTGATTCGGTAGCGGTTCACGCGCGCCGGATCGTCTTTGAGTTCAATTAGAATCGGGGTGTCTTTAAGGCTAAGGGTATTGCGTAAGGTTTTCCAACCTTGTTCGACCTTGGGCTTAGAGCCCATGAATGCCATCCCAGCCGCCAAAAGAACCATGACTCCCACAAGTTTTGCTTTTTTAGTCATCGTGATCATTGGTCCTCTTCCTCCTTGGTAGCTGGCAGCCGGATTGTCCGGCTGCCTCTTGGTTTGATGGATACAATTAGTTTAATGCGAGCCAATTTGAGTAATCGACCACCGTTCCCTCGAGGTGGAACCCTCTCCAGTCCGCAATCGTTGCCGAATAGGTTTTCTTCTTCCACGGCGGGATGCTCCAGGCCGGGACATAGACGAACACGTAAGCAGACAGTTTGCCGTCCAGGGCAGCGATGTCATAGTCCATAAGCGCGCGCGTATAGATGTAGGGCTTACCTGAGGACACCTCAAAGCTCGCTCGACCCCAAGCCATAAGCTCAACATCCAGCAGCTTGAGTTCGCCGCTAACACAACCACCCGCGATCAGGGCAACGATACCCCCACGAAGGTAAGCGTCGGTGTTGCCGTAAGGTTTTGCATAGCCTGATGCATTGAGCGGCGACAAATGGTAGCCGTACTTCACGCCAACGCGGCCTTCGACCCCATAGGAAACCGAAACCGGAATGGGACCGATGACGAAATGATAGGATCCGCCCTGGTCAAACGATTTGCCCTGATCAAGGTTCTGATCGAGCGTGGTATTGTAGTGAGACGAGGTGTCGATAATCCTGAACGACGCCAAATAAATTTTAAGACCCAAATCCGAGCCGTTCTTGTCCGTTGCCCGGGCTGTGATATCGCCGCGAATTAGATCAAAACCATGATCAAAAGCCTCGCCACGCGCACGTCCCACGCCATGCGCCGCCATCACTTCGCAGCTTCCTCGGACATCCAAACTCGCATCGACACCGATGTTGAATTTTGAGTCACCCAGGTACTTGGACCAGTTCCTGTTGAAAGTTGCCACGTTTTTGGAATCGCATTTTGGGTCAACGGTCCTTGGTGGAATGAGAATCACGCGATCCACGACCAACGGCTTCATGGCTGCCCGAAAAGAATCTTCGCTGATTTTAGCAAACCGAGTCGTGCCTTCGAGAAACGCCTTCTTTTGGTTGGCTAAAAGATCAACCTTGGATTCGGCTGGTTCCACTTCGCCAAGTTCAAGGCGCGAGTCCATCAGCGAGGAGCCCTTGTTATTCAAATAGGATTCCTGCCTATTCAACTCTTGGTAGTAGGTCTCAGCTGACATCTGTTTGCCGTTGGGCAGGGTTAAAATAGTGTCGCCCGAGATCGGCTTGCCAGTTTCCGGTGCAAGCATCTCAAAACGACCGATTCTGCCATGAGGTAGCTCTGGGCGCGTCACCACAACTCGGTCGAGTGTAGGACGGCTTATGGCCTCCCTCATGATTGCGGTGTCGGCCAACACCATGGCCGGCATACCGGATCCAATTGCCGCTAGGGCCAATCCCAAGCTTCTGATATTCATAATAAATTCCTCCTCAGTTAGGTGGCTTCCACCGGTTTTCTTTCCAAGCAAATCCTAACCGCACGCGCGCTCCGACCCTAGGCGAACTAGGCTCTCATAGGGCCTTTTG
>CAZOSN010000215.1:0-3088 GCA_964582405.1 uncultured Oligoflexales bacterium
CTTTTCGTAATCCGTATAAGACCACCGTAGCATCGGTTTCCTCAAGGGATTTATGAGATGTGCTCTAGGTATATAGGTGATTGCCCCTAAGAACCGAAGTCTATGCAAAAAAGATTGTAAGATAACCAGGGGTAGTTTGGGGAGATTGCGAAACTCGACAAACATTCAAGTTTCGCAACTCCTTCAGGTGCTCTTCGCCTCTGAGCTTCAGCTCTATTTGCGGATCAACTTAACGAAGCGGTAAGCCAGAATCTGGATTGGCGTAAGGTCAGGATTGCCCGAGCAATAGATGTCACCGTCGCCAATCGAAGCAAAAATATTGACATCGGCATCTCGAGAGTTAGCAGACGGAACAACTTTCATCACTAGCCCAATGGTATTGCCTCCGTCACAATCGTCCTCTTCCGAACGCAGTACCCAATACTCGGCGCTATTCTTCAGGTAGCGTTTAAGGCTCATCTTGCTGCAAGTATAGTCGCTTGGGGATCCATTCGTCGAACCGATAAGGACCTCGGCAAGCTCATGACGGCGGGTATTGCTATCTTCTGAATTGAATTCGTATTCTTTGATTTTGGTAAAACCAAAAGCGTTGGCAGGACCTGAAACTTGAGTGCCTTCGTCTAATTCATAGACATTATCCACGCCTTCAAGATCGGTGCCCAAGCAATTGACGCGTGCCATCGCAGACGACGATAGGGCCATCGCGCCAAAAATGAACAGAAACGTACCTTTCACTGATTTCATAGAGATCCCCTTTCTAAGAGAAGTTGGCCAAGAACGGCCGCAGCGACAACCGAGTTTTAGCTTGGTGCCACATTGAGTTCTGTGCAGGCTCATATTTTCTCAGGATTGGATCTTATGTGATCCGAGAGCGAAGCGCCCCTGACTGCAAGTAGGCCCGGCCTAGCATCGATTCTTGACGATGTCAACACCAAGATCAATTACAAGCGGGGTACATCTACTTAATGAACCACAAAATTAATCCAAATTAACTGCTTAGAAGCGAGTTTGGCTGCGAGGCCAAGCATCAACGGGTGACGGGGTCTAATAAACTTACCCATTTTCTATTTACAGAACACGTCACTATCATCAGCACGCCGGGGCGGCCAAGCGCTCCTGGTCTTCTTGAGTGAATTTGGTGAATGCTTGGGCCATTTTTATAACACCTTGAGGAGCCGCAATGTTTTCGGAGAGAATTCACCACACTAGTTGTTTCAAAATACCTAGATCTCGTTGTCTCCTGTGCTGAAGGCATCCTGTTTCTCCGTATACTATAGTACCTATTAGGGTACTATAATATAAGTTCTTGATATTTAAGTACCCGATTAGGTATTAAAGAGGTGTAGCCCATATTTTAGTACCTTAAAAGGTGTTAAAATAAACGATGTAAGCATTTTAATACCCAAACGGGATGCAAGTCCATGCGCAGAACTGAGGATATGATTTCGAAAGCCGCGGGTCCCATCGCTGCCTTTGTTCGAAGCCAACGAAAAGAACTTCGCTACACACAAGCGCAGCTTGCCGCGCGCATCGGAGTGGGTCTGCGTTTTATACGGGAATTGGAACGGGGCAAACCATCCTTGCAAATGGATAAGGTCAATCAAGTTTTAAATTACTTTGGTCAACAGCTCGGAGTGGTCAAACTACCTGAAGAAGGGGAAGCCAATGACTGACCACTATGATGTCATTGTCCGTCAAGGAGCAGTCTACGTCGATGGCCATCATGCGGGCATGATTCAAGAAACGGCTGATGGCATTTATCGATTTTTCTATTTGCCTCGATATGTTGAAAACTCAAAGAACCTCTTGCCTGTAAGCCTAACATTACCCATACGCAGCGAACCATACGAAGCCAAAACTCTTTTCCCCTTTTTTGACGGATTGATCCCTGAAGGTTGGTTGCTAAATCTAGCCAGCCATAATTGGAAGCTTGATCAAAAAGATCGCATGGGTTTACTGATTGAGGCTTGTGAAGATTGTATCGGTAACGTCAGCATTAAGCAGGTCAAGATATGAAAACAACAGCGGCATGCATGATTTGTTACCAGACCATTAAGTCAGGATCCTACCATGAAACCTGTAGTAAAAAGCTATTTGGCTCCACGCGACCACCACATCTGGAGGATGTTGATCACTTGATCGAATCCGCTGCAGCAAAATTTCTGGCAAAACGCATTGTGATAACGGGCGTGCAGCGCAAACTTTCCTTGCATTTAAGCGCGAAGAACTCGGATCGGTTTACCATATTAGGGGCTTTGGGAGGCAATTATATTCTTAAACCGCAGAGTTTCGAATACCCAGGACTTCCGGAAAACGAAGCTGCAACGATGCAGATGGCATCTCTATTTGGCATCCAAACTGCACTGAGTGGTCTAGTTCGCTTAAAGGATGGCAGCTGTGCCTATATTACAAAGCGCTTTGATCGTCGGGGTAAAAAGAAACTGGCTCTGGAAGATTTTTGCCAGTTGACAGAAACACCAACCGAACAAAAATATCGAAGTTCCTATGAAAAAGTTGCCCGTACAATCGAAAAATATTCTCACTTTCCCGGTGACGACAAACTGCGTTTGCTTGAGTCACTTCTGTTCTGCTTCGTGACCGGCAATGCTGATATGCATCTGAAAAACTATTCATTGCTTCGCAATCAAAATGGAAAGATTATGCTAAGTCCCGCCTATGATTTGTTATCGACGCGACTTGTGCTGAGTGCCAAAGAGGATTCTGAAGAAATGGCTCTAACATTGGTAGGGAAACGTAGCCGTTTTAAAGAAACAGATTTTGCAGACTTTGCTAATAGACTAAAAATTCCCAAAAATGTTTACGACTCTGTTCTTGCTAGACTTTTTAAATGCCATGCAAGCTTCATTGATCTCATTGAACGCAGTTTTTTACCGATAGATTTAAAAGCAACTTACAAAGACCTTATTGCCTCACGCCTCGACCGGTTATGAGGGCGGTGAAAAAGTCCCAATTCAAGAGAATCAGAGCTATTCGGTTAACGAATGATACAACACCAAACACAGTCAATTTACCCGCAATCTCTTTGGTGGTTATAAATCTGTTAGGATTTGATTTTAGGAAGGGCTAA
>CAZOSN010000215.1:3098-7030 GCA_964582405.1 uncultured Oligoflexales bacterium
TAGCCTGTTCCAAAGGCAATCTTGGCTACACCAAGAAGAGCAGATGTTCAGCGGATTCTATCGCTACAGATTTGATAAGATCAGTGCAGCAGTTGAACATGACCAGATTCTCAATACCCGGTGGGATAATTTTTTTAAGATTAATAACATTAGGCTGCTAATCAGCGAATATGAGTTGCTCAATTCCAAGCTACCTTTTGGGCACTTCATGTGGAAAATAAACGTGCCTCTGGCAAAGGTCGGTCAGAATATTGCCGGAGTAACAATCTTAGTCTTCACCAAATGACCTATTGGGAAAGGCGTCTAGGCTCAGAAAAGCTAGCCTCACCACCAAAGAAGCCGACAGCGCCAGAGAGCGCCTTTGCAAAGGTAGTCGTTGAGGAGAGGATCGTTCCTGGGTCTCTATCAACGGTAGTCGTTAAAGCCAAAGCTTTCACCATTAGGTTAAGCTGCGGACTTGGGCTTGAATTTAATACCGATATCAATCCTGCATGGGTCGCAAGTTTTATCATGGCCATCCGGGAGATTTTTGCGCGTTTCCATCTCGAAACGCAGCATGTCTCTGTAATCTGGAAATGATTCCATCATCAACCTTCCGCTGGCTGTGGGGCGAGAAAGATTTCAAATAAAAAATATAGTGGATATTTGATGAAAAAAATTCAATCGCAGTCCATTGAAATGTTCCGCAAACTCATATTCACAGAACACCTGTTCTTTGAATATGAGTTTGTTTGTTGTTATCTATAGTGAAACAAATTAGGTTTGCGAAAAGTGATTTAGGCCACCTTTCAAGATTCCGCGTTTCTGTCCCCGCTTTTGCGGTAAAAACAGGTATCGGATCACCACGGAAACGCGGAAGGAGGGAAAAACGGAAGATTTTTTTCGCAAATCTGATTTGTTTCACCATAGATCACATCAATTTCCTTACAACCTTTAGCAATCTGAGTATTTAGGAGGCCATATGGATTTGCACGGAAAATGTTATGTAGTCACTGGTGGGAATAGCGGAATCGGCTTTGCTTGCGCAAAGGAACTGATTCGTCGGGGTGCAAAAGCTCTTATCTGCGGTCGTGATCAGGAACGCTTAGATCGTTGTCTTCAAGAGCTTGGAGCCAATGCCTCCGGGCTTGCAGTTGATGTCAGCAAACTTGAAGAACTCGACCAGTTGTTTTTGCGAGCAAAGGAGCTTTATGGTCGTCTAGATGGCGTATTTATCAATGCAGGGTTTGCCAAATTTTCTCCTGCCAATCAGTTTACGGAACAACAGTTTGATGAGTTGGTTAACACGAATATGAAAGGGGCGTATTTCACCGCGACAAAGGCGATCCCACTGCTATCCGAGAATTCTTGCATAATTTTCACCTCTTCTACAGCCGCAATGAAAGGCTTTCCTGGATCCTCTATTTATGCTGGCGCCAAGGCAGCCGTTCGCTCGTTTGCCAAAGTTTTAGCGGCTGAACTCGCCCCCCGAAAGATCCGAGCTGTTTCGATTTCACCTGGTTTGATAGATACCTACGGACTGAAAAGAAATGGCATCCCTGCAGCTGAACGAGAGACAGCTCTGAACCTATTTAAGGAAATGGTTCCGCTCAAACGAGCTGGTGAAGCGAGTGAAGTAGCTGCCGCAGTGGCCTTTCTTATGAGCCAGGAGGCTTCCTATATCAACGGAGTTAACCTAGTCATTGATGGTGGTCTAACTCAGGTTTAATAACGATGTGGCCCCATAAAAATTTCTCCGACCAATTCAGCAAGATGCCCGATTTAATCCTAGTTGACCAACAAGTTCCACAAGGCGATCGCTCGGAGATTTGAAATTCAAGTTCAAGTCTCTTGAGACCGATTTATATAGGCCATCAAGCATAGATCATAAAAATGCCCGTCGATGATCCTTGCATCACGCATGAGCCCTCTCGCTGAAATCCTACGGCCTCATAACACGAGATTGCCGTTCTTTGCCGACGGAGGCAGCCCCCTTTCGGCTTTGTTGTATGTGGCTTACGAAAAAACCTTTTTCTTCAGCCAACGAGTCAATTTTCACCTATCGCTCTACCCGACTGGTAAAGAAGCCCTGGATGCGCTGATCAGCGGCAAAGCCGATTTGGCTACCGTGGCGGACATCCCTATCGTGCATGCCGCGCTTGACCAGAAAGATTTCGTCATTTTGGCTACAATTGCCAACTCTCGCAATAGCGTTGGTATCATTGCCGAACAAACTGTGAAGGAGCCCCAAGACATCCGCGGTCGCAAGATCGGTTTTTTTCCCGGAACCAACTCGGAATACTTTCTTAACGAGTTTCTCGTGAAATACGGGATTTCAAAGGCTGATGTTATCATGGTCCCTCTCCAGGCTACCGAGGCCGAGGAGGCGCTCGGAAAACACAAGGTCGAAGCGATCGCCGTGTTTGATCCGTACCTTACGGGAATTACGAAGATCCTCGGCAGCCATGTCAAAGCGTTTTATGCTCCTGATATCTATACCTTTACCTGGAACGTGGTAGCGAGTCGCCGACTTTTGCGGAACACCGAAGCACTCCAAAACATCATTCGTGCCCTACATGTGGCCGAGCGTTATGCAATTGACCATCCCAACGAAGCGATCGAGATCACCTCGCGCTATTTGCGAATGAGTTCGAACCAGACTTCCGAGATTTGGAATACCCTAAATCTCGAAGTCAATCTCTTGCAATCTCTGGTTGTCAATCTGGAACGCCAGGCTAAATGGGCCATGCAATCGAAAGGTGGTACCCGAATAACCATTCCAGATTTTGGTTATTATATGGATGTCAATGCGATCAAAGCCGTATTGCCCAATCGCGTCACGGTTATAGAATGAAGCTCTATCGAACGCTTTTTTCAAAAACGATTGCAAGCCGGATCAAATGGATTTGGAGCATGACGATCTTGGTTGCGGTAAGTCTCCTAGTGGGGACTGGTTGGGGATACCAGCAACTCCGCACCAAAGCCGAATTGCTCAGCAGTGTCCATCTGCTCCAAAAAACAATTTTCGAACTCAACGCACTGTCGCAAGAATACATGCTAACTGGTTCGGACCGGGCGCTGCGGCAGTGGCAATCGAGTTATTCGACTATTCATAATAGGTTAGTTAACCTCACGGGCGTGCCCAGCCAGGAATCTCCTCTTTTATCTCTGATTGCGCGCGACTTGGCCGAATTGCAGGGCATTTTCGGAGGATTTCGAAGCGATAATCGCATAGAAATGTCGCTGTTGCGCAAAGAACAGCTCTCCAATTACTCCCGCTACGTGGCCCATGATGTTTCGGTTAAGATCGCAAGCCTCTACCATGATATTGAAGCGGACTATTTAGCAAAGCAGGAAATCACGTGGCTCTCTCTCATGGGACTCATCTTGATCTCCATAGGCATCATTGCCTCTTTAAATGGACTTATATGGCATCGGTTTCGCCAGTCACTCAAATTTCTCAACGATGGAATCGACCGGATCGAAGCGGGAGAGATTCCTGATTATAACAATCTGCTGGACGATGAATTTGGCAGTATTCTGAAAAGATTTAGCCACATGGGATCTAAAATTTCTGAGCAGACGAGCCTTAGTTTTGCTGAACTCAAACGGCAGCTAGTGGGCTGGCTTGGCTCTATTCGTCTATCGGTTCAAGAATTAGTGGCAGTGGATCCGCGAGTGGATCTTGATCTGGAAGGCCTGTCGTATCAATGCCACTATGCTTGAATGCGACCAGTGATTGTTCTGCTAAAAATAATCGATCACATTTGAACACAAAAACTTAGCAGTGGAGCCCGATTCATAGTCCAATACTTCGCAACGACTATCGGGGAATACCTTGCGAAATGACGTCAACCCTTTTGTACTTTTGTGAGAAGTCTTGATTTCCAGGCCAAGTATCCTACCTCGATATTGGACTACAAAATCAATTTCATCATTCTTGTGACGCCAGT
>CAZOSN010000216.1:0-6964 GCA_964582405.1 uncultured Oligoflexales bacterium
ACATCGGTATAAAGCACTGCCTGTCGTTCATATTGATTGACTCGCAACCCAACGCCAGCGACGTGTCCTGAGGAGTGCAACGACGAAGGATCTGATCCAGTCATGCAAGTAATTTCAGTATGTTGCCGAGGGAGATCCCTCCTCACTTCGTTCGATCGGGACACGTCGCTGGCGCTTTTAGCGCCAGCGACTAACTAGAAAAAGAGGATCAGCGATCCACACGCTGACCCTCTCTGGAGTGCAAAAGATTAGCGAAATCAGTCGGAATCAAGTTTACATTGTTGTTGCTGCAATTTGCCACCAAAAACCGCAATGCTGAGCCAGGTTCTCTGAGCGAAACCTATCGAACCTGCGGCTCCTTCACTTAATATACTGATCTATGAAATCGAAATACCGTTCGATTCTAGTTTGATAGTCCTTCATATCATACTTTCCAACAGTATTGTCGTTGCCACTTCCCCAAGAATTCATGCCGATGATATATTCTCTGCCATCTTCTCCTCGAATTAACACTGGACCACCGCTATCACCGGATACACCAATCCCTTCAAGAGGCGTGACGGCTTCATTCTCCGGGCGGAAAAATTTAAAGACTATGAAATGCTCTTTCAGCCGATAAATCGTATTGGTAGCTCGCCGCAATTGACCACCCGGCTTGCCTCCTGCTTCACCACGGAGGCCGTCAGTGATCATGCCTCGGCCTAGCAATGTTACGTGATCGCCTTGGTGGAGGACTCCGCGATAGACAGGGATTGGAGTCACATCTTCAACAGGCGTTGCCAATTGAATCAACGCAATATCATATTCGTCCCTAGCATCTCGCCATTTTTTGTGAATTAGTACCTTTTTTATGTGATATTTCTCACCATTTATTTTAAGCACCTGATTGGAATCTAAGTCCTGAGCACAATGGGCAACCGTTATCAAATAAGACTGATGAACCAGAGTTGCTGAGCAATCATCATCGCCAAACAGGGATATAATTCCCGGATATTCGCTGTCATCAACGACGATTTCATCATCGTCAATGTCGTGCCTCGAACTTATGCCGAATGCAGGAGACGAAGCCAAAGTTATCAAAGATCCGAGCGCAAAAATTTTGCACATCTCAAGAAGCCTGGCATTGCCAAAGAAATTTTTCATACCTTACTCCATAGATTAATTTGGCTGAGGCCCAAGTCATGCAATTCAGCCTGATTAGGTTCATGCCATTTCAAAAAACCAGATTTTGATTCATGGTTGATAAAATCTGATTCGGAGGGTTTCAAAATTTCTTTAGTGATAAATTCGAAGATATTTTGGAAGTGACTGTATTCATGCTAAACCGATGGGCTCTAGGTCTTGCGATCCATCCGCATTAAAACTTGCTAAGTTAGAAAGTAGGTGACTAGCCTCGAAAAAGACCATGAGTGAAGCTGGAGAGAGGATATGTAAAACCAACCAACCTTCGGGCAATTCCAATTGATAGTTGAGACCGCTTTTAAAAGGTTTCTAGCGAGGTGCGAGGTTAGTTCTAAAAGGTTTGCTTTAAGCTCAAAACAAGCTCGGTCCCCGGATCGTTGGGGTTTTTGCCATTGGTTGCTGATCTGGCAAAGAATCCTTCCGTAACGTGAATCCACTCGCATTTGAAGGTAAGATCAGTCGTGAGTTCGGTTGACGCCATCAAGCCAAATTCCGTTAGTCTTTCGTAGTCCGTCGTTGGATCCTCGCCTGGCAAATCATCGGAATTTTGGTACGTGATTCGCGAAATCCGGTATTCCATCTGTCCTGCGAGCTTCAATTTTGTATTGGCTATTTGGACATTGGTCTGACTTGCTAGCTGCAGTTCGCCAAAAGGAATGGGCGAACGTTCTTCCAATTCATCGTCGTTTTCGTGCCGACCGTTAGTTTCCTTAGTGGGAGGGGTGTCGTCGAACGTTGTGGTATCCTGATTGTCTTGTTGCACCCTTGCGCCCAAGGCAAGACCCGCTTCAAAATCAAACCCATGAGACCAGATCTTAGGTGCAAAATCGCGAGATTGTTTTATCGTTACTTCGACTATCGAAGGTTCTTCTTGGGACGGGCCTAGCCACCAGACCTCGCTGTGGGTCCTTCCAGCTGCGGTTTCTGCCAGTAAAAAATCTAGTGTGGCTTCCGTTGGTCGCGCTACAACTTTTTCGTCATTGGAATAGCGCACGGCACCCAAAAGTAAGGAGGCATCCAACCAATCGTCATTGTCGTAGTTTAAACCCAATACGAATTCGGTGCGTTGATTCGAATCGTTCCTTAATGATTTCGTCATCGCAAAGCCCTGCCGGATCTCCAAATCTAGTTTGAATGCAGATGCTCCTCTAGCATAATTGCCATTGTCATCTCTTAAAGTTAGATCGTCGCGAAAAGAATCGTCTCCGTCATCACTTAAGTCGTCGGAAGGTAGACCGTAGCCGGGAGTTGCTAGGTTGAAAATTGCTATAATTAACGCATACTTAAGGCGATCTAACATAATGCGGGCTCCATAACCTCCAAGGCCGAAGCCTCAGTGTTGACGGTTGAGATTGGTTCACCAAGAAATTCGGCAGGGCTTCCCTCATACCTGGCAGAGCGCAGTTTCATTTCTTTAAGCACCATTGACAATGGCGCAAGATCCGAACGATCTTCGATTACCGCTCCGCCCATGACTGTGGTGCCGAAGTTGATATTCGTGCTGTCGTGTATCTCAGAGAGTTTGACTTTAAGTCTCATATTCTCAAAGGTATGAAACTGCAGAAAACCGTTGATAACACAGTCACTGCCGAAGCTGACGGCATTCCAGTCCGAAGCCTGCATAGGGGACGTGACAATAGTTCTTTTTCCAACCTGGCAGCCCATCAGGCGCAGGATAGAGTTTGAAAGAACCGTTCCTGCAGTAAAAGTGAGCGACCGACGGCACCAGGCGAAGTAGCAATCCTGGCTAAAGAAGTAAGAAAAATGGCGCCAAGACCAAAAGGGCGTCGAATGGTTGGAACCCCAATTTCCCACTAAGATTTTCTTGATCATGACGCATGCCGTGATCAAAATTAGCTCGGAGGCAAAAATTGCGACCAAGGCGGCGATCCAGTCGCGAACATCATGGCGTAAGAACAGGGTGAAACAGATCGTGTAGACCAACAGGTTGGCGGATCGTAAAATTCCTATGCTGAAAAAGTCGTTGAGAAATGTTCGCGTGAAAAACAAAGGAAAACTGGGTTCGACATGTTCGGAGTCGCTTGGAGCAGCACTGGCCACGCGAAGGGGTGGGTTGCCGACGACTGTAATAGGATTATCAAACCGCGAGTTCATTTGTCGGCGGAATTCGATGTCGTCACTTCTGGTTGAAACACCCACAAGGAAATTTGCGGGATAAAATCCCTGCTCCGCGACGCAGTTGTTGCCGCTAAAGAAATTGTGGGGCATGGAAAGCGGCTGGAGGTTGATGAACTTTGAGCCATAGTCCAACATGTTTGTAAAGGAGCCGTTAGCCCAAAAAACTTGGCTATCTGCCAGGCTGAGCTCAGGAACTAGATTAAACATAATGTCGCACTCAGACGCACCAACCTTGGAAAACTTCACTCCGGCGATGGCTCTAAGGTACTGACCAGTAATTGTCCACGTCCAGATTGATTGGATACGATTTAATATCCTCACCCGATATAGCAGGAGCGATGCTTTTATACCTTGGGACGGATAAAGTCCTGGCGAAGCTGGGGTCCAGCGTAAAAATAAGCAACTCAATATCGAGGTTACAACGATCGCTCCCCAGGTTGCAAAGATGGAATAAAGAATTAGATTCCAGAAAATAGTCCTAAGTGGTGTCATTAAAAAATACCCACTAGGATCGTCATTAGATACCGCGGGAAACATGCCTTGGCAGTACCAGGCAATAGCAGCACTCGGTAAGATTACAAGTATCAAATCAAAGCAGATCTGCATGACGATATTGAATGTTTCCAAAATCCATCGCGGGCAGGAGGATTGGTGGCAGGTTTCGGGCCGCTTGAGGTCCAAGAATCGTCCGGTTCTGCGAGCAGGTGAACCCTCCCAAAGACCACCGCCATTAATAGACTTGAGAATTGGGGTAAAGGGATTTACCCAGCTTCCTGCGCCAATTTTTACATGGCAACCAATACCAGCGCGCATCCCAATCTTGCAATTATCGCCGATTTCAATCGGACCGATATGAAGTTCTTGACCTACCCATTTGGTAGTCTGGATATATGCTCCCGTTTGGATCGCGACGTCGTTGCCGATCGTAAGAAGATCAAGCGGTCCGGAAAGCTCAATCGCGTGAGCACATTGGAGATTCTTACCCACTCGCGCACCCAGTTGCCGCAAGGTAAAGGCCATTAATGGTGCACTCCGAAACATTCGTCCGAGTCTTCGAAGTACGGTAGACTCCAATCGGCCGATATACCAAACCCGCAAATGCATGCGGCTCCATTTGGGGTAAACTCCTGGCGCAACGCGGTTGCGGTAGACTCGGCCACCCATAAAAAGCTTAATGACCATGACCCAAAGCAATGTAAAAAATGGCAACAAGGCACTCGCTAAGAACAGAACAGTCCCGACTAATAAGAATTGCCAGAGTTTTTCTTCCGCGAAAATTTCACCAATAGGGATGAACGTGATAAATGCGACAAAAAGTAAAATCTCGGGAAGCGTCAGCAAGATTCCAAGCAAGACCTGAAGAAACGTAAATAGAGGTATCGACAGAACTTTGCTGGCGGCTTCATCCCGCATGAGTTTGTGATTTTCTGGTTCCTCTGCTAACGGGTGGTTGTCCGATTCTATCTTGGCTTTCCGTATGTTAGCTTTTCTGGGATATTTGATCGCAACCTTTCGCGCAGTATTGCAGTTCGTAAGCAAAGCACGAACAGACACCTGCCAGCCTTCAGACTGCAGACGTTGTGTTAGGTGCGCAATCAGAATGGAGTGTCCGCCCGAATCAGCAAACACGTCGTCAACTCCCAGCGGTGAATCGAACACCTCGCGGCAAATCGCGAGCACCTCCAAAGCTCCGGGCTCAAATTCATGGTCGCAATCGACAGCTGATACACTGGCGGATGCGGTATCGGTTGACCTTGAATCGGATTTTACCGTTGTGGTCAGCTGCAGTGCGGCAAGATTAGGCAGGCACCGACGGTCGATTTTTCCAGACAGGGGCTTTAAGACAAAAGAGTCGACACAAAAAAGTCTGCTCGGAACAGCGGGTTCTGGCAACTGAGTCGCTAGCTTGCTAAGCACCTTCGTGGCCCATTCCTCTGGAGCGGGAACGGCATGAGCTTCGGAACCTCCAGTTTGCGCGATGGAGGTAGCCAGCACAAACGCGATAAGTTCCTTATTTTGGTAGTCAACAACAGCGGTTTCGATTTCTGGAAATTGATTTTGGAGAATATCCTCAACAGCCTGAGCTTCCACCCTATGGCCGCGAACCTTGAGCTGAATATCATTCCGGCCTAAGAAGTGTACCTGCTTGGAATGCTTGTCGATGCGGCATTTGTCGCCTGTACGGTATAGGCGACCATATTCTGGATGGACTACAAATTTTTGCGCTGTTTGCTCGGGAAGGTTTCGATAGCCGCGCGCCACATGAACGCCCCCTATGCACAGTTCACCGACCTCTCCGTGCGGCAGTGGAGTTAGGCTATCGAAGTCCAGAATCACATAAGTTACATTGGCGAGCGGCGTTCCGATCGTCACCGGTTCTCCGGGACGCAAAGTCTGTCGGCTGGTATCGGTGCTGGCTTCCGTTGGGCCGTAGGTATTGATTATCTGACGCCTTCCCTTCGTCCATGGTTCCACCAAGGCGCTGGGAAATGCTTCACCTGCAGGCACGATGTAGCGACAAATAGGATAAGGTAAGTCCTCTTCGGGTGTTGAAGTTAGGGTAGTTAGCAATACAGGTGGGCAGAACAGGACGGTAACTTCTGCTTTACAAAGAATAGGCACCAAGTCCGGTCCCGAACGAACTTCTTCTTTGGTCAACAGGACGACGGTGCATCCACGTACCCAGGCACAGTACATTTCTGAGATGCTGCCATCATAGCCCAATGAGGATGTCAGCGTCGTTGCATCCACGCCCGGGACCAGATCAAAATAGTCAGCGTAGCTCAAGGCAAGATTCACATAACCCGCGTGAGTGTTTTCCACCCCTTTAGGCATGCCGGTCGTGCCGCTTGTGTAGAAAATCGTCGCTAACCTTTGCTTGGGATCATCAAGCCAAGTGGGTAAGACTCTTGGAGCAGAGCTATCAGGCAAGGTTTTTAAATCGATGGTCGGGATGTCTCGGAACGCAGCCTGTCCCCTGGTTAATACCGCGACAGGCTGTGCATCGTTTAGCATGTGCGTGATCAAGGCGTCTGGCAAGGTGGTGTCTATGAACATCAAGGCGGCACCAGAGCGTAAAATTCCAAGGTGCGCTGCTATGATGTCAGCATTGTCCTGACTCATGGCCACGGCCACTACTTGATCTGGGCCTGTTACATAATTCGCCAATGCCGACGCGACGACCTCAGCACGCCGATCGAGTTCCTGATAGGTTAACACCTCGCCGCTGCTTGGGACTTGCAAAGCGGGATGGTTGGGATAAGCCCTAGCTGATCGGCTGAAAACATCCGTTAGCCATGCCACTCCTTTTTGGTGAGGACAATTGAGCAGGTGTCGGCCAGAAAATGTTTCTGTCAGACTAAATTCGCTTTTATCAGATCCCAGCTTGGGTGTCTTTCGCACAACCCAGAGGTAGCGACACCAGGCCAAAAAAGACAAACCAGTCAAGATGCTTAATACGGTTCCCAAGATGTATACTGGCAATGCCTGCTCCAACGATCTTCTATAGTTTTAACAGCCAAAAAGAACCGCAGGACCACCCTTTCAGGGAGCGCTGCGGCACTAAGAGCCTGTTTAAGAAGGGTCAGCTTTTGATTTTCTCTGCGTTGACCCTGCGCTTCCGATGCTCAATTATGCGCAAATA
>CAZOSN010000217.1:0-6947 GCA_964582405.1 uncultured Oligoflexales bacterium
TGAGGATTCCTTTAGAACCAGGAAATCTACATGCTGAAAGCGCGGAATGTAGGCTCTAGAGCCGAACGTATGTATAAAAAAATTAGTTTACAAGGGTATTCTGCCTTGAGCCTTTTGCTGAGTCGGGGTCAGGTAGGGTGCAATGGTTGCAACTCATGAGAATTATTGAGAGCTGCAAAGGAAAGAATGCAGAAAAGTGGTAAGAAAAAGATCAGGGAATTCGTCCCTATTGACGATTTTTTCTAGCCCAGTCTCATCAAGTTGATAAAAACCTTAGCCATGAATCCCCAACTTGTATTTCAATTGAGCAAACCATGATGGGCGAACTATATCCGTGATCGAAGCATCGCCGGTGAGAGCTTGGAGGCGATCTTTGATTGATCTCAGCTCTTCACTTAGTTTGCTCGAGAGCCGGGCCTTAAGTTCGTCTGGAATGGCCTCGAACTCGGGGTAAGTCCCATCTGCGATATCCGTCACGGCAGATGGATCGCGGGCATAGGCTAGCTCAAGGCTTAGAACTAGATCTTTGAGATTTTTAATAGCCAAAGCAACATTTGCCGCCCAACGAGATTCGCGATTGTTAACTTCGGGGCCATTGTTTTTAAGATCATCAATTTTGCTATTCCAATCCTTCAAGTTACGGAACCCCTTGAAGCCAATCAGCGCTGCACAAAATCCATAAATTGCGGCAACACCAGCCGCTAGGGGCACCACGATCCCCGTGGATACTATCGCGATGAAGGCAACTACCGCGGTTATGGTGACGGATGCAGTCAGTAGCTTTGTCCAGTTTTTTACAAAGGCCTTTTTATCCTGGGTAGCCTGCTCGAGGTTGTGCAGCTTTTCTATTTTGCCGGGATCGATCGCGCTACTGAGGTGCTCACGCAAGGTTGTCACGGACTTCTTTGCAATTTCTATCGGGCTAGGCTCCGAAGCCTCGGATGCCGTCTGGTTTGCGGCTGGACTCGAGGACCGAGCGGTAGCCTGAGAATTTGCTTGAACTGCCCCGGTTTGCTTCGAACCCACCGCGCCCTGCATTGGATCGGGGTTGTCACCGACCGTTTGGCGTACGGGCATTTCGGCGAAGTTCACCCTGGGTTTCAGAGCATCCATTGCCATCGCTGGACTGGCATTGGCTGCCGATGCGGTATGTTTGAGTGCCTCAATCGACGAACAACTCTGCGACAAAGCCGCCCTGCTCCGACGGATCGCAGCTGAAGTCGAGGCTGATGCTGAAGTCGAGGCTGATTGTGCAACAGGTAGCCGCGGTGGTTGTCCAATGTTCGATTGTGACATGAGAGTCAGCTCCTTTGCATCAAACGAGGGCTAGGGGCGTCCAATATGGAAAAGACGCCGTATAACGTCAAATTGGTATATCAGAATTTGGCAGTAAAGCAAACTTAAATTAGTTTGTTTTGTGGGTTTGAAGGACAACCATCAAGGTGTGCTGACGCCTTGAGCGTAATATACTGAAATTTCAAAATATTTATTCAGGCGTCCTCGACTCGCGAGCGAGGAAACACGCAATTTCGTGGATCTCGTGCGGTCTGGATCCACGAGTCATGTGAGTAATTTCAGGATGTTACTGGAGAAGTTCCTTCTTAACTTCGCCCGAACGTGACACGTTGTTGGCGCGAAACGATGTTTCCATTCTAGGGCTGGCTGTGTCGGTCTTGAGGTTCTTCAGGATGTTACTGGAGAAGTTCCTTCTTAACTTCGCCCGAACGTGACACGTTGTTGGCGCGAAACGATGTTTCCATTCTAGGGCTGGCTGTGTCGGTCTTGAGGTTCCCCGTGTGTCTCTGGTTTTGCCGAACGCACATAGCCTCGGCACGTTCGATTCCTCGTGGAAGCGGCTTGAGATGCTGGCGTGCTTCGGCAATATAGTCCCTTACCCCTGAGCAGTCGCCGTGGTTTCCTGCAAATTGTATCAGCTGCCACCACATGGGAGGTTGGTCGGGGGCGGCGTCCGGTCCATGGCGAAGGATCGTTGCAAGCAAAGACTCGCGGATTATGGGTTTGACTCTCTCAAGCAGCTTATGAGTCAAATTGAGGTTTGCAATGGCAAAAACCCGAGCGCGGCGATGGTCGAGTTCGGTTGCTGTGCCCGTGATGGCAATGCGCCACAGCATCGGTTCGAGCCCATTGGGCGACATGGTTTCAAACTCTCTGATTTTGGCCAAGATTTTATTTTTTGTGGAGTGAGCTTTGCTCATCCCCACATCACGCTCAAGGGCATCGATTTCGGCTGAGATCGTTCGGATGATCTCACCTGCTTTGGTGCGGTAGGTCATCTGAGGCAAGGGGTCATGCCGACCAGTAAGCTTGCCAAGCTGATAGCGTAGCTCATAACACGGATAGTAGAGAGGATGATCGATCTGGCAACGGGCCACGATTTTGTCGGCCTTGGTCGGATTTTTGGTGGCGAGCATGCGGGCTGCATGATAGGCAAGCATGGGCGATTTGAGCCGACTTTTTTCAATCACTCCTACCCCTTTCAGCGGGTGCCCTTGCCGTTCAAAGCATGCCGCGTAAGCCAAAATCAGCTTGTCCGACTTGGTTCCGGTTCTGCTTTCCGCTAGACTTTGAATTTCGGAACAACGATTGGCCAATAACGCTTCGCGTGCAAAAAATCCTTCAAGTTTGCCCGGATATCGCTCAATTAGTTCCTTGGCTTTTTGGAAAAAATAATTCGGTGGGTGCTTAGCCCCTTGTTTTAGCGTATCGGCTTCGAGCAGCGACGACTCAGCAAAATTATTGAAATCTTCGCTCACAAAAAATCCGCTTGCTATCAAATCGCTCAAGTAGCTGTCTCGACTGCAAACAGAAGCTAGCCTATGCTCGTTGCAAATGCTGCGGATTTCAATAAATTTCTCCCCAAAAGTTGCAGGCGCTGCGAGAGATTCCAACGAAAAAAGCGCCAACCAAATGAGACGCATCAAAGAACACCTCCTGTTCGCCCGAGTCTCGAATTTCCCTGGCTAAACGACACTCGTCTATTATAGCCTGACAATGCCTCGCTCTGTGCACACGGTACTGAGCGGCATATCGTGTGTCTCACGCGGCAAATCTAGCCCAGTAAAGGCCTCGAACAAAATAGCGACGGCTGGAGTGGATTTAAACCGCGCGAGGTAACGATCATAGAAACCACCGCCATACCCTAGCCGGTTACCATCACGCCCAATTGCCAAAGCGGGAACTAGGATCAGACTTGACTCTGATGGATCGACTCTATCTTTTGGCAAGGGTTCTAAGATACCAAAGCGATTGATTTTGAGAGTCTCGGCGGATTCGAAACGATAAAAAACCATGACTCCGCGTTTTTCGATCACAGGTAGGGCAAATATCCGGGATGAATTCATCGAAAAAACGGCTCTTAGATCGGGTTCACCGGCATGAGGCCAAAAGGCAAAGACTTTGGAGAAATTTTCTCGCTCGATAAATTCATGGAGATGTTCTGCTAGCGCCCGGCTTAGCTCGCGATGAATTTTGGGATCGATCGCCTTGCGCTGGTTTAGCAAATCCTGCCTTAGGCGCGCTTTTTCTTGAACGGGTGAGGTCATCGAAACCCCTAAAATAAAAATCCTACCCAGTAAACCGGGTAGGATCGATCATAATCATGAAGATCCGAGTTACTCTACTGAATCGAGACTCCAGGAACGACTTGCCATTCCCAGCGGCCCGCGACTTCTGAAAAAGCCCCTACCCTAAGATCATAGTTCCCGGGCGCCACGCCCGAAAGCGCAAGACTTGTGCCCGAGGTACCAAACCGATGCTGAGGATTGGCCCATGTCCCTCCTTGCTGGATGAGCTGAACCTGATAACGCGCAACTTTAGTATCCCCCTGCCAAGCTATGACGCCACCGTTGCCTGACAATTTGCCGCCTGCCGCGGGTTGGGTAATCGGGAAATTCCGTCGGATGGGAGCCGCGATCGTAAACGAATGAACGGCAGTGCCACCTTCGGCATTCTGAAGCCGCCAGTACCAGCGACCAGGATGAGGATGGAGGAATCTATAGCTCTGCCTGCCCGCAACACTGACCTGACGGACGACGGGGACCATTGATGCCGAGCGGGAGAACACGATAAGATCGGCATTGCCGCTCCATGAAAACGGCGATGGCCCCTGAGTTTCGTCATACTGCAACGATCCACCATCAAGAGGCTGCGAGATCGTGATCGAACCTGTGGTCGCCATTTCTGATGGGGCATTGGGCTTGGACTCAGTCAATGAATTCTTAGCCGGTTCGGGAGCCTTATCCGCGACTTTGTCCGGCGCTTTTTCCCCGGCTTTTTCCCCGGCTTTATCCCCGCCTTTTTCTGGAGCCTTGTCGAGCGGCTTTTCAGCCAGACTCTCGTCGATCATAGGCGTTTTGCCAGCTGCCGGATCTTTGGCGGTATCCTTCAAGGGATCATCAGCTGGAGCTGCTTTATCGCCCGTGTCTTGTTGAGCTGCAAAATCTTCTTCCATCTGGAAGCTTTGATCGTCACCTTCTAACAAAAGATAGCCGAGCAAAGCCACGATCACTAGGCCACCAAGCGCCAAGAAGATTATTCGCTTCTTGTCTCCACCGCCCATGTTGTCGCCTTTGAACATCTGCGACATCGCGTTCGTGCTCGTACCAAAGTCCGACGTGAAATCACCCTTTAAATCCCCTGTGAAAGGATTGGTCTGGGTCGCATGCGAGTCCGAAAAAGCTGATGTCCCAGTTGGTTCGTGATTCATACCTCTACTCCATAATTATGATAGCGGATCTCTCTAGTGTGCGTTTTACCTGAGCGGTTGATTCATACCGTTAGGTAATTATTCATTCGGAGTCTCGGCATATCTGAAAAATACTTTAGCCTGCCGAAAAAAAACTCTGCGAGAGTCTTACCCTCTTATTATACAAATGTTTGTTGAATTTTGGTAATCAGACCTGTTTCAATGTGCGCGGAACAACCTGATGACATGGAGTAATTTCTAGATTTTTTGCCCTAACTCTCAGCGGGTTTTGCTGATCTATCGAGTCTTGGCCAAAAAAGCTTGCTAAGTTTAAATCCTGGCTTTGGTTTTCTCAGGTCGCTAATAAGACCAACGGTTGCTTTCCCTTATATTGGGTGGGGGATAGTTCGAAAAATCTTGTTCGACGGTGTGAAATTCGCTGGTCAGGGTGGTCCCATCTTTTGTGGTAATTTGAATCTGATAATGGTGCTGGCCTTGAAGAGGATAGGTGTTCAAAAAATGGGCCTCGTTGGGCTTCCTGAGCGCATCGCTGATCACGGGGATTTTTTGCTTGGCAGTCAGATCCATGAGGGACATGCTGTTTCGATCGATTGGGCTGCCTTGATAGAGAACCGTGATAGGCAATCCGTTAATTGCTCCTGACACCGCGAAGGGGCGTGGTTCTTCGAAGATATGATAGTGAAAGTCATAGATGACTGTTCCATCACGGGGATAAATCAGCCAGGTTGGAAACGAATCTTTATTTTTATCAAAACCGCCGGTGAAAACGGCTACCGTCGTGGGTCCTATTGCATCTTTACCTTCGCTTTCAGGAAGGTGCAAGTTCATCGAAGGATGTGGGAATACCTGGGCCGACGTTAAGTAGAAACCAATGTCAACCAGATTGTTTCGCAAGAACATCGAGCGATGAACCGGAGCTTTTAACAATGCATAAAGCCCTTGTTCGAGGTTTTCAACGCTGGGCGCAATACCCTCACCTGCCAGACCCTTGAAACCTGCCGCTCGTGCTCGCTCGGTCGGCGATACGCCACGAAATCCCGGACGTCCCTTATGTTCATCATGCCAGTCGCCGGAAAAGTTTCCCGACAGATAATTGACGACAATGTAGTTAGCATGGCGCTTTGAAGCGATGCTTAGTTTACGACTGTAGGCCACGGGCTCTAAGCCATAGTAAGATCTCAGCCCGTTGATCACCAGAACCAATTCTTCACCAGTGAGAGGTTCATCCGTTTGCTGGAGCACCTCAAGATTGCCACCTGTGATCACTGTCCGCAGGATCTGCGAAATCCGCGGGTTGCTGCTTTTTAATTGCATTTGGATAGCGGCGAGGCTCGGCGCTTCTCCTTTGAGGTGAGCGTCCTCCGATTTTGGAGAAGCGGATATCTTGGACGAAGATTTCCCGGCATGACGGGTGGTAAAACAAGCCCCCAAGGATAAGCTGATAATCGCAAATTGCCCGATCAACCCCAAGCCATGACGCATAGCATCTTCCTTATATCGCGATGTGTCTATGGTACCACGAATTTTCGAGCAACTAATTCTGAAACTGCACGGGGACGAATTGGAAGCCGGTGTAAGCTGCGCCACTAAAAGCGGTTGCCATCTGTGACTCCGCTACATGCTGATGAACGAGCCCGAGTCATTGTGGCAAGAGATGTCCCTTTCGGTTCAAATGACGTTTATTTTTCGAGCAACGACCGGTATCCTTGCCAATCCTGGCTGATAACGACAGCGCTCAAAACAGATATGACAAGCGCCATAGGGAGCCCGCTGGGTTCGGCAAAAATGTGGATGCACAAGATATTGACAATAATCGGTGTAAGAAGAACCATCGCAAGTCTAGTGTATTTACCGATCAAAAGCAGCAGTCCCGCAACGGTCTCAAGAAATTTCACGAGAATCATGAGATAACCCGTCTCCATAAATCCCTTCATGATAATAGTCATCTTTTCTGGCATTTCTTTGGGCATGGGAATAAACCCGGTACCCGTTGTAAACATCAATAGGCCATTCAGCCCGAATACGAAAAAGATCAATCCCAACAGCCACCGCGATACCCTAGTCACCCAAATCATTTTTGCCTCCGGCATGGATTAAGTACTGACCCGATTCCCGTACTATTTTACGCTATCCTCCAAGTACTGGGAATAGGGCTCACTCTCCGAGCGTATGAAAAGTCACTTCGCAAACAACAACTCATGCCGGAGGCGAGGGATCTGTT
>CAZOSN010000218.1:0-6877 GCA_964582405.1 uncultured Oligoflexales bacterium
ACTGGACCAGATCCTTCGTCGTTGCACTCCTCTGGACACGTCGCTGGCGCTTTTATCGCCAGCGACTAGATATTAGACGACGAACCCACCCCTAATAGGGATGCCACTCGACACCAAGAGCTATCCGGCCTCGGTGTTTGTTTCTTTCTTCCCAGGTTGGGCTGAGGTGCAAAAATCCCACCAAGTTTGCATCACCCGCATCAAAGTCACGACAGAGCCTCAGGTACGTATCATCCTCGGTTAGGCCATGACCAGCTCTTGTGAAATGCTGGCTATACTGCCCCCGCAGCTGAACACGGCGCGCCGTATCGAGCGTGATCAAACTCGTCAACCAAATCTGAAGCTCGCCTTGCAGCGCATGCCCGATCTGATCGGGCAAGGGGGACCATTTTTTTGTTCCGTAGAGACCCACACCCAACAATAGGAAATCGTTGTAGTACGGTGAACTCCATAAATTCGCCAGCGCTCCCAAGCCACCTAGATTGAGGTAGCGCTCGGCAGTCATGTGATTTTCGGAAAAATGAAGAAGCTTGAGGTTCAATCCCCAATGAGTTGGGTCAACAAAGATACTGGGAACATCGGCCAAGTTTTCTCGCAACTTGCTAACATCAAGCAGCTTAAAGGAAATCGATTCCCATGATCGCTCGCTGGCTGCCAAATGCACCTCAGCCAAATGCACCTCGGCCGCGCGCTGCATCGCAAAGCGGGATGAGTCCCCCAAATCTTGGCGAAATAAGGCACCTCCCCAGAAAAGACCGCTTTTTGCTACATTGCTGTGAGGAGTTGCAAGGACGCCCCATTCTGACCAAAGCAGCTTGGTATGATCATTGCCGGTGAGTTTCGCGAACTCGTCTCGTGCCAAGAGCGCCGTGATAGCCGATTTAGCCGGCGGTTGATCGCCAACTAAATCGGCTAAGTCGTCATGAGCAAGCAGACTTTTTTGTAACCTGCGCGCTGCAATCACAACAGGGGATGACAAGACGAGGCAATCGGAGTCTGTCTTGTACCGGCTCATTTCCGCGTATTGCAGAAGCTCAGCCCAACGATACAGTCTGCGGCGCATATCGATGGGCGCGGTCAAGGCCACGGCCGCCTTCGCGTCAACCGCAGCTACAAGATCCTCGCTCGTTTGAAATTCAGAGTAGCCTGGATCATCGAGGAGCTTTTCCGCGGCAAGTCCCTGCCTGCGGTAGCTAAAAAAAGCATCCTGCCTCGGCGGAGCCACACCCTGACGAACAAACATCGCGACCAGGGTATGAGGCGGCAGCACCCATTCATCGAAACTCGCCAGAGTTTCTTCGCCAATGCCTTCCGCCACAACTCTTGCCAAAATAGAGGCGCAGTTGCGATTGAAGAAGTAGTAATCAGGGCCGGGCTCGATCATAGCCAGTTCGAGGCGGCGCAGCAGTGCAACCTTTTGGAGTTCCGTTAATATCAGCTCGTAGCGCAAAAGGTTGCGATCCTGAAACACGGTGTAATTATAGATCGTCGAGCTTAGGGTCGCACGATTAATCTCGGTCCCTAATCCGCCCGAAAGGCCCTTTAAGGCCTGCCAGGTCTCTGCCACCGGATCAAATCGCGTTTTGACCTGGGCGATCGCGAGAGGATCAGGGCACTCTCCTTGCTTTCCGAAAGAACGAGGGAGCGTATCAGCCAAAAATGATACCACCATGTCATAGGGGTTTTCGGTTGCGTCGTCTGCAACCTGATGCAAGAGCTTGATTCTAAGCAAAAGATGCCCCGCAATCTCAGCCATATCATCCGAACCCGGAGTGGCGTACAGCAACTCAAAGCCAATCACATGCGCAGGATCTATCGGACCAAGGGAAATAGGTTTGCGGGTAATAGGATCGAGAAAGTGACCAGCCCCTAAATTCCCCATGACTGGTTCGGTGTGAGTATCGCGAGAAAGCCCGTTTGAGCCAAACGCAACAAGCCAGAGCATGAGAGCAATTCTGAATCTAGCCCCTGAAAAAAAACTGGGATTCATGTCGGCTTTGGTTCAATAGGCTGGGTCGATACGAACGGTATCACATAGCGCATGAGGTATTTGAGGTCAACCGCCGTTGGTGCTTCCGGCGCATGACGAACTAGTATCTCAGCCAACCGATGCGGAGAGATCCTCAAAGCTTTTGCAAATGCGCTGAGATGAGGCCCTGCCCCATCGTAAGCTTCGACTAAGAGCTGGTGCGCAGCTTCGGGTTGCATCGCGGTATCTTCATCGAGCGAGGTGGTTTTTCCAAGCAGGCGATCCAGGGACTTGCTGGTATCAAGCGTGGTTGCCCCCGAACTCTTGCTCGCCGCAGTCGAGGCATCGGTCGACTTTTTTGATTGATCCAACGTTGCCTCGAGGCTCACCGCCGAATACTTGCTCGTGGGTCGTGTGGTGAGGTCATAGGATTCTCCACTTAAATCCGCTGTTTTTTGCGAGGCTCTGCTGGTAGCGGCACTCGTGGGCTTGGTCGAAGCATCGTAGCTGTGCTTGGTATAACGCGTCGATCTATCGGATGCGGCAATGGTGACAACCACCGAGGGCCTGCTCGTCGCATCCAAGGAATCAGCCGTCACCGCTGACGCCGCCTCGGATCCTCGGGACGAGGCGCGGCTTGTCGTCTCCGACATGCGCGAGGTTTGTTCGGTTGTGGGTGATGAACGCGCCGTCGAGTTCTGGCTCGATTGCCGTGTGGCCTGGGAGGTCGACTCGGTAAATCCCGTGGTTGCATTGGTCGTGGGCTCGGTCGTGGCAGCATAGCTCTTGCGGGTGAAATCGGCAGTATTCTCGGTCTGCCTCGACGTCGCCTCCGATGATGGCACCGACGAGTTCTTATAGGATTGTTCTGTGAGGATAGTGGAATAATCCGAAGCTCGGGTCGAGGCGGCCGAGGTTTGTTCAATGCCATCGCTGGTCATTTCTGTCAGAGGTTCGGTCATTTGGGTCGATGCTGCTGCGCTTTTCTTGGTCGCCGAAGCTGTCGCATGAGAGGCTCTTGTGGTCGCGTCAGACGAGTGCTCCGTTGAGGCCTTGCTCGCTGCGGTCGATTTATCGGAGGTTGCCCGCGTCGCGGCGCCCGAAGCCTCAGAGCTTTGCTCGGTGGGTTTGGTTGAGTTGTCTGAGGCCTTCGTTGAATAGCGTTCTGACGGCTCGGTGGAGTTTTCAAATAAATTTTCACTAAGATCAGCCGAAGCTCGGCTTGAGTTTTTTGAGGCCTGATAGGTCTTATGCGTTGAAGGCTCTGTTTTTTCGGTGGTGGCTTCCGATGATTGATACGTCGACTGCCCCGTAAAAGTAAAGGGGCCTGCGCGCGTCGTCCCAGTCCCGCTGCTAAACACGACTAAACTAAGGCCCGACCACCGGCAAACCGTGCTAAATTTACCGTGCAGCTGAATAGTCATCGCATCCATCTCCATCTTACGGGGACACCAGGGATTTGCCATACATGCGACGCGCCGTCAATACCTGTGGCGCCTCAGGCCGGACGGCTCGATTTCGGGCTTTCTTTTGCGATTGTCCGAATTCAGGTTTGTGTTTGGCTTCTTGACCAATTTATCCTTGTCTCTTACGATATAAAATTCGGACAAGCCGACGAACTGATCTTTTAAGCGATGCCAAAGGAAAAACATGAGCCATGCCCCCACAAAACCGATCGATCTGATCAATCTAGCCTCGGAACGTCTGGGTACCAAAGTTCTTTACGCGAACGACGATTTCTTCGCGCCCAAGGAAAATCTGATCAAAACCGAACCCGCCGTATTCATCGCTGATCGCTACACCGATAGAGGGAAGTGGATGGATGGTTGGGAGAGCCGGCGTAAACGCGGACCAGGGCATGACTTCTGCGTTATCAGGCTGGGCGTGCCGGGCTATGTCCACAGGGTTGACATCGATACTTCGCATTTTCTCGGCAATCATCCTCCGTTCGCTTCTTTGGAGGGCGCGGTGTGCGAGGGAGACCCTGACGAGATCACCCATTGGACACCCATTCTTCCCAAAGTGTCGCTTGAGCGAGGCAGTCACAACGTATTTCCGACCGATGCGGAGTTGTGGTGGACACATATCCGGTTGAATATTTACCCGGACGGTGGTGTAGCCCGCCTGCGCGTATACGGTAAGGCCCATATGGACTGGCTCGCCTATGGCGCGGACCCCATGGCTGACAGGAATATTCTTGCCATGAAATTCGGCGCAGAGATCATAGCGGTCAATGAGCAGTTTTTCAGCCCGGCAGAAAATCTCATGATGCCGGGCCGCGGAGCAGGCATGCATGATGGCTGGGAGACACGAAGGAGGCGTGAACCAGGCTTTGATTGGGTAATCATGAAATTGCCGAGACCTGCCCAGGTTACCGATGTGATCTGTGACACAGCACATTTTAAGGGTAACTATCCTGATGGGTTTAGCCTCGAAATATCTTCCGTTCCTTTTTCAGATTGGGCGGCGGCCAACAACTCGTGGCAAAGTCTTCTTCCGAGGCTCAAGCTTTCGGCAGACCAAGAGCATCACTATGCTCGGGAGGTTATCCCTCACAAGGCCTTTAGTTACCTAAGATTATCCATGTACCCCGACGGCGGAATAAGCCGGTTGAGGCTGCTTGGAACATACGAGCCACCAGAAACCCTCAATTCATGTGACGAAAAAGAATTGATTGCCAAATTTACCGCGCTTTCCTATAGCCCAGAGCTTGCCCATCAGCTCGCCACGCGCAGGCCTTTTGCGAATATATTCGACTTGCTCGCCAAACTCTCGTTGGTCTGGCAGTCCTTATCAATTGAGACCAAGAATCGAGCGCTCCGGGGTCACCCGCAGCTCGGCGACAAAGATGCTCTGGCTCGCAGGTTTTCCATGAACGAGCAAAAGGAAATCGCCTCTGCGGACACCGCGATGCTTTCTGAACTTTGGCAGCTAAACCAGGACTATCTTAAAAAATTTGGTCATATTTTCATCATGTGTGCCAGGGGTCAGCCTATTGACGCCATGATTTTGGCAGTGCGACAAAGAATCAACAACTCGCCAGCGGAAGAGCAAACTTTGGCACATGCGGAGCATGCCAAGATCATGAAACTTCGAATACTGGAGATCTGAACTCCTAGTGGCTTGTCAGGGCAGATTTTGAGTGCTGGCAGCCCGATAATTGGTTTCGTGGTAACATAATAGGAGCCGTTCCAGTCAACCGCGCGGATCAATCCATGACTCAAGGTTCAAGGGGCTCCAACTACCATAGGTTGCTTTGTTCCATAACTCTTGGGGCCCTGATTCTATTTACTCCATCAGCCTGCAAGCGAAATTTTTTTGCACAGGTTGAGGAGAAAAAAACCCCAGTCGAAGAAGCCTCGTTTGCCTTTGAAAAGAAAGACTACACCAAAGCTATCGCACTTACAGAAGGTTTTTTTTCGCAAGATGCAATTCAGATTCTACATGATCCATCATCGACACCGGAGGATAGACTCGCTGCGATCAACCTATCTTTAAAAGATCATAACGATCGCGAAAAAATAGTCACAATCTACACGTTGTCTTTATTGAATAACGCCGGAGTTGATATCCTTGGCCTGGCTCTTCAGGTTATCAAGCAGAAGAACACAAAGAGCGATACGCAAAACCTAATTAAAGTTCTGCTGGATAAAATTCCGAACAAACCCGAAGTTGTTCCCATTATCGATTTGATCATCCTAACGTTTGATTTTTCCCCTCTCAAAGACAAGGGCCAGGCCCGACTCACCCAGGAGTGCCTGATCTATCTCTTGGCCATAACTTCTCGAATCATAGCAATGGATCAAAATTCCGATGGCGTATTCTCAGCAGCGGAAATTACGGCACTGACCGAGGATCAGGCCGCAATCATGTACGATCAAATCGAACAGATTGGACTGCGATCCAACCTCATGGTTCAGGGGGCATCGGATCCCAGCTTGGTTAAGTTCAATAACAAGATGACCGATTTTTCATCAAAACTGGTGGCGCGTGCTGAAAAAACCAACGGAGGAAAGCTCAAAGGTTATCTTGTCGAACTTTTTGGTGAAGCTGGCATGAGCATCGACAACATGGATTCCACGACTCCAATCCTTACATCCAAAGCGACCGACGCACACTTAAGCCCTCAAAAAATCAGGCTCGATCCCAAGTTTCGAGACTACCTTGCTGACAAAGTCGCGCTGTATCTAAAACTTGCCCCTCGTGACCAATCGGGCTGGTTAACAGTACCCAAATGTGATGCCTTGATTTTTAATAGCCTTGCGTTTTATGGAGGCAGTGGGAGTGACATACTTCTTGCTCGCGATAGCCAAGGAGCTTGGTACAGGCATCCGGATAAGGACTGTTACAAGAGCGGCGAATCAAAATCGTCGATCTCACGCGATCTCCTGATAGGACTTATGTATTACTTTCTAAAATCAAAAGACGTAAAATCCCTGCGCGATTTTATTGCCTATGGCACAGCACATGCGCTGCCATCGGGTTCTTGGGTCATGGGCGAAGGGGATCCCACCAGAGTTACGGTAGCCGAAAATCTCATCGATACTTTTAAAATGATGGAACTCTACCTCAGCACGGGCAAAACCCAACCCACATCGTTGCAACAGAGTTTTTACATCAACCGGGGCTTTGAAGGTCACATACAGATGCTGCATCTTTATGCGCGTAGCCTTATATTGGGCGGCATGACCAAGTCTGAGATCGAAGTGCTAAAACTCTTTGTCGAAAGAAATCCACGCAACGCACTTTATTTGACCATGCTCGCTTTTTACACCCCAAACCAGCAGGCGCTTATCGAACCGATCCTGCGCGACACGACGCTCTTCCCTAATCAGACTCTCCCGACATCGAACCAGCGCTGCGAACCCTATCTCTGGCAACGAGATGAACTAAAGCCAAACGGCGAGA
>CAZOSN010000219.1:0-6845 GCA_964582405.1 uncultured Oligoflexales bacterium
TCAGCTCATCATCACCCGCACTCAGCTCATCATCACCCGCACTCAGCTCATCATCACCCGCACTCAGCTCATCATCGCCACTTTCGCCGCTTTGGGATTGATCCGGCGAAGATCCAAACGGATCTTCGCCGGATGCGGCATCCTGGCTATAAGGGGCTAGAATATCAACGAATTCTGTCGAACCGCAGCGGTCTATCACATCCTGAAGCGATTCTTTTTCATCCAAATTTGCCAGTTCCGCATATTTCGCAACCACCTTTTTTGTAAGATCTTCGATCTTATCGTAGGGGATGCCGGCCGCAATGAAGGAGGCCATTTCAGGGATCTGCGAGTTTTTGCCGCCTAGGTTCATCGTGTAACCCGAACCGTCTGCGACTATGGCTATGTCGAAGGTATGGCACGGAACGCAGCATTGGCCACAGCCGTTGATGCCGATTTTGAGAGGGGTTTCGAGCTTTATATCCGTAAGCGCTTTGGTTATTGCCATGGCGCTGCCAAGCGCATCCAAATCATGGTCGGGGCAGAGCTCGCCAATGCAGCTTACGGGTTGGTGCAGGCCATCTTGATAGTGGCGTAGTCCAAGTCCTATTTTTTTGAGTTCGCCCGCTATTTTCCCAGCATCTTCTTCTCTTACAAACAAGGCGAGCCGTTGATCCTCGGTGGCCTTCACGATAGCCATTTCACCTTCGCAAAGGGCTGCGATCTTTTTAAGCTGAGCGGCGTTGTAAAGTCCGCCAGGCGCTTCTGTTGAGAGCAGAATGGTGCCATTTTTGAGTTTGAAGGGCTTACCCATATTCGGTCTCTAAAAGGGGCTCTTTGGTTCCTTTAGAGCTTTCGGCATAAAAAGCAGGTTCTTTAGCCGACCCTTTTGCGTCAACCGAGGTAATTCTATTTTAGAAATGAAAAAAGGCGTGAGAAACTCACGCCTATTCCGTAACCTGCGACAAAATCTTAGCTTAGGTTTTCCATGTAATCTCGCAACCTTTGGTTCATCAACGCTTTAGAAATCCAAAAAATATCTGCAAGTTGCATCACGATATCGAGAGATGCGTTGATTTTTTCTACCTCGCGACGGAGCATTGCTCCAGGGACTAGGAGCGCTCCGGCGAAAATATTTGCCTGAACATCAAGGACTTCATCGGGGACACCCTTGAATGCGGCAGCAATTGGATTTTCTGAACGCACGAGAAAACGGAATAGCTCCTTGCCAACGATAAACCGAATATAAGGTCGCATCTCAGGGCCGCGGAATTCGATGCGAGTCTTGAGCTGACTGCCGGTCCCCTCGGTCGTAACCGTATGAGTTTCGGTTAAATTATCATTCGTTACTAGCTCAAATGCCGGATAGTGGTGCAGAATTTCTGGAATATAGATAGGTGCCTCGACAAAATTTCCTCGCACAACAATAGCGTCGGCGATCTTAACCACTGCGGGACGATTGACGTCAAATAATTCTTCAAAAGAACGGATATCGTTCTCATTTTGCCATTTAGTGGGATTGCGGAAGAATTCTTTTTTAAGATTTTCTAAATTCTTGCCCGCAAGGTCAAAAGCACCATAGCCTTTGTATTCAAAAACAGCCTCCTCAAGGCCGATTTTGCCAGCGGCAATATCGATCAGCAACCGTTCATCAATCGACAGGTGGTCGGCAATGCTGCGCAGGGTACCCAGTGCCCTAATGTTCTTCTTGCCTTTCTTCCAATGGCTGCAGTCCGCAGGATCGTAACCCAAGATTGCGCCAACGTCCTGATCAATGACTTTCACGTTGCCATCATAGCGGATTTCCAACGCTTCTTTACAAAATTTAAATAACGTCGCTGAATGAGGGTAACGGTTTGCCTCAACCTTTTTCATGGCGGCTCCCACAAGCTCTGGTGGATCGAAGGTCAGCTTCGATAATGCGGTTCAAAGTATCAAGAATGCTTTTATAATTAGAAACGATTTTTAGCCCTTGGTCAAGCCATCCGTTGACGCCACAGAGTTATTTTTTTTGACCTCAGCGTTATGCAAAAAAACAAGGATACAGTTTCGAAAGTTATTTGCTACGATTTTGAATTGCCGCCAATACCGTTGGTGGCACAAACGAGCTGATATCACCGTGATGGTAGCTTATCTCGCGCACAAGCGACGAGGATATGTGGCGGTTAGCTGGGTTGGTTGGAAAAAAAATCGTCGAGATGCCTTTGGAAAGAAGCTTATTCGTGATCGCCATCGGAAGTTCGTAAGTAAAGTCAATTTCACTACGCAGTCCGCGAATAAGGGTAGCTTGCGACATTTTGGTGACAAAATTCGCAATCAAGCCTTCAAACGTTACAACATGGACACGGTCTGAGTTAAAGACTTTGACGATCATCTCGCGTCGCTCTTCCGCGGTGAACATATTCTGCTTGCCTGTGTTTTGACCGATCGCAATCGTAACTTGATCAAAAATCTTCAGCGCCTCCTCGACCAATTCCTTGTGGCCATTGGTAAAGGGATCGAAGCTGCCTGGGAAGACTCCGATGCGTTTCTTCGTCATAGTTTAGGCCTCTTCAGTCCTGAGGATAAAAATGTTGGTAATCCCGTAGCGTTTGCTTTTGATCAGCGAGAGGTTCCACAATGAAAAATCGATCGGATCATCCCCTAGCTCTACCACTATTGTACCGGAAGGGTTCAGTCTTAGGATTAGATCAGGCATGATGAGCGGCAGGATTTGCCCGGCTATCGCATAGGGAGGATCAAGCCAGATCACATCAAAACCCCTGCCCACCAAACTCTTAGCGACATTCTCAATCGCACCGGGCAGCACCAAAAGTCCAGACGCTGGCAGACCTTGGGATATCGTCCTTTTTTTTGCCAGTTCGACGTTGGCCGTGATCGCGCGTATCGCCAAGGGATCGCTTTCCACAAAGGTCACGCTTGCGGCCCCTCGCGACCAAGCTTCAAGGCCATTGGCACCGGTACCAGCAAAGCCATCAAGGACCCGCGCGCCTTGCCAAATTGCAGCGAGCATGTCGAGAACTGCGGACCGAACTTTCCCCGAAGTTGGACGGGTCGCAAAGTTCCTGGGCGACTTAAGTGGCATTCCTTTTATGAGACCCGAGCCGATTCTTAGATTCAAATTAATTATCCGTGTAATTCAAACGCGTTACAACAGAACTGCCGCTAAAATGACGATTTTTCAACAGAAAAGGAATTTTTGCACTTGATATTTGTCCTTAAACAAATAAATTGGACAGCCCTTGGAGCATAAATATTTTCATAGAGGGTCGTTCATGAATCGACACCAAATCAAAATGTCTAGGAAACTCTATGGCATAGACAGCTGGTCGGCGGGCTACTTCAGCATCGCGGATAATGGCCATGTCGTCTGCCACCCTCATGGAAAAAGCGGTGACAACATCGATTTGCCCGAAGTCATTGCCGCGGCCCAGGAGCGGGGTATCAGTATGCCGATGATCCTACGATTCCCGCAAATCATAACAAGCCAGATCATGCGCCTTGAAAGTTCGTTTCAAGACGCTATTTGGGAATACAATTATTCGGGACGGCACCGTGGGGTTTTTCCATTTAAGGTGAATCAGCGTCGCGAATTTATCGATAATGTAGTGCGCTGCGGAAAAGACCTACACTATGGTCTGGAAGTAGGTACCAAGACCGAGTTGGTCGCAGCGCTCAGTTATCGGCTGGGATCAGAAGCTTTGCTAATCTGCAATGGTTTTAAAGATCGTGATTTTATCGAGCTTGGCTTTGTCGCCGCTGCGATGAACAAGAATATCCTGCTTGTGGTTGAGGGGCCCGACGAGCTCAAGACAATCATCGAACTGGCCAAAACCGCGCCCGTATGTCCAGAAATTGGAGTCCGCGCAAAGCTATATAGTCGTGGGTCTGGCAAGTGGGTGAAGTCATCAGGCGATTCATCGAAATTTGGTCTTACCACTCTCGAGCTTATCGAATGCTTTAATCTCGTAAAAGAAGCCAACCTGAGTGAAAAACTCACCATGATGCATTTTCACATCGGTTCGCAGATTACCGAGATCAAACGTGTTAAGAATGCCATCAAAGAAGCTTCGCGTGTCTTCTGCAAGGCATCCAAGATGCTGGGATTTGACATCAAGTTTCTCAATATCGGCGGTGGTATCGGTGTCGATTATGATGGCAGCAAGACCTCTTTTCAATCGTCAGCCAACTACTCGCTGCAAGAATTTGCAAACGGGGTGGTGTATGAAATTGGCGAAGTATGCCGCGACGAAGGTGTGGCATGCCCTGATATTGTGACCGAAAGTGGGCGTGTCATCGCTGCATATCACTCCGTTGTCGTCACCGATATCCGCGAAGTCCAGCGCACAGACGGACTTGTGAGCCTGCAGAGTCTGGAAATCGACATGCAGGATGAGATGTTGCATCACAAGAATATCAAAGAATTGCGCTATATTTTGGACAATCTGTCGCGCAAAAACTACGTTGAATTCTTCCACGATGCAAATGAATACTATGACGAGATCTTAACGTTGTTCAATCTGGGCTTTTTGGATCTCAGAGAGCGCGGTGCGGCTGAGCATTTTTTCTATCAAATCTGCCATCGAGCTCTGCTTTTCTCGAATCAGGAGATCAATCCGCTCGAAGAATTTGTTGAACTCCAGCAGAGAATGGTCAGCAAATACATGGCCAATTTTTCGATCTTTCAATCTATTCCTGACGCTTGGGCCATTGACCAGCTGTTTCCGGTGATGCCGCTCTCGCATCACGAGGAAAAGCCCACTCACAGGGCCAATATCGTCGATATCACCTGCGATTCAGATGGTTGTTTGCAGAAGTTTATCGACAAGCGCGACGTTAGCAATGTGCTCGATCTGCACGACCCAGGAGATAGGCCGTATTACTTAGGTTTTTTCTTGGTCGGGGCCTACCAGGAATCGCTTGCCAACGAACACAATCTGCTCGGCGCGATCAATGAGGCCGAGATTATCTTGAATGCCGAAAACTCTTGGGAGATCAATAAAATCACCGAAGGCGATCCTATCGAAGAGCTACTGGTGGCTCGCAATTATGACATCAGCGACATGATATCGAGTTACCGCGAGCAGCTCTGCAAGGGCAATAATTCGCAGAACATCGAAATTCTAAAACGTATGCTTCGGTGTTTGCCATACCTCAATCCTCAGACCGAGTAGAGCATGAAGCTATCTGCGGAATTCAAGGATTCAGGTGATACGGTAACCATCACTGTCACGGTTTCCAAAAGCCATGTGGACGAACTCCGTGCCGCACGGCACAACTATGCCGCGGGTCTTCTGGCGTTCGAGCTAGCTATCGCGGCCGTTGCAAAATCCGCTGAATCCCCTCGCGATCAGGCGAAGGTCGCCGAGTTAAAGGATGCCCACGGGAGGCTCTCCTCAATCAAATCAGAATATTTCGATGAGCTATTCTGCCATGACCTAGTAGAGCTTCTCTCGGTGGCTAAGACTTGCTAGGATTTCCTGGGATTTCCAATTACTGCCTGCGATCCTTGGCTAGTGGGCTGTCAGGGACGGTTTTGTGGGTAAAGTCGACAGTGTTTGGCTTTGCAAACTTATCCGGATCATGAACAATTTCTTGTTCATCAGCGCACCCGAGTGTATGAGGGACCTATCGTTTTTGCACAAGGGGGCATCATGAAATCTGCAAAGCTTTTTTTTATACTCATCCCGACCATAATTTTTGCTTGTGGCAAAGCAGAATTAGGTCAAAAAAGCATCAAGGCAACGCCCCCATCTTCGCTTAAATTCGAAGAATACAAACCAGTTCAACTCCTACGGGCTAGTTCCGAATTTTGTCCCCCAGTTTCTGGATGTTATTCTGACGAGTTTTTTCAGGTTCTTATCGAAGTAAGCAACTTGGCTTATGATAAACAAGTTGAAGTCATGATCCAACACCCTCGAGGTAGAGAAGCTGTCCGGGCACGGTATCTTAAGTCCTTAGCGAATGGCGATGAGATTTGGATCATGGATGCCAAACCAGTTTTGCGGGGGTTTAAATTTTTTATTTCCTATCGGGTCGGCGACGAACACTACATCGATAATAACAACGGTGACCAATACGAAGTTAAGCCATACGGCGCAACCCGTATCCTAGGTCCCGGGCAGGCAGTGATGCTTGACGACTCCTTTGACCTCCGCGGAAAAGGTGGAATCTGGAGTGGGTACAGAAACGACACTATCTCGGGCTGGCTTCTTAAAAGCCACGCTGATGCGAGCGACCAGTTGGATATTGTCTATACCCTCGATAATTGGCAAACCGTAGAGTCCAGCTCGGTCGCCGCTTTTCCAAATGGCGCTTCAGATGGTTCTTTGGCTGTTCCCTTCAAGATCGCCGTTCTATCAGAAATTGACCACAGCGAGATTCACTTCGCAATAAGATATCAGCGCGAAGGCCGTGTATACTGGGATAATAATGGGGGAATTGACTACGGCATCGATCAGGACGGAGGGTTTAAGCGCTAGCGCTCTACTGCTGCGCATCAGGGCGAATGGACGTTTGGCTCATTTCTGGTCTCGTCCTGACTCCCAACCTAAACCATGACAAAATCAAGACAAAGACAGGTTACTTGCTCGTCGGCCGAGCTGCCGACTAGGCTTTGCGACATCGCAAAATTTCCTTGGTCTATTCGCAGGGCTTTTCATCAAATCAAGGACGATGCATGGCGTTATCTGCTCGATGTGGGGCACTTCACTCGGACTCACACAATAAAGGCCGGAAAAATCCTATCGTTTCATGCCAAGGAACTTGCGTGCATAAAAAAAGGCTAGTGGGCGATTTCGCCGGCATACGCATTCTGTCCTGCGGTCGGTTAAATTGTATAACCTTTGGAGTAGGTATGCTCCGAG
>CAZOSN010000220.1:0-6838 GCA_964582405.1 uncultured Oligoflexales bacterium
TTTAACGATACGAGAATCTATTGATGAGAAAGGTGCTAATGTTGATATCGGACTGGTCCTTAGTTCGAACTTGCTGATTAAATTATACAAACTCTATTCATCTTGATTCTCCTACCACCTCAAAAATCAATGTCATCAGTTCGTTTGATCGAGGTTGATTTACCTTTCCCTTCTGGAACTAGCTTATGTTTTCTCATCCAAGTAAGAGCCTTGGTCAACTGATTTTCAGAGAACCGCTTCTTCTTCTCATGCCAATGTTCTCGAAACTCGGTGATGATTTTCTTGTCGGCAATTTCCTTACCCTTGCTCCTCAAAAGAAGATCGTTCCAAGCGGCATATAGGGTTGCTACAATTTCGATTTGATCCGTTGTCATCGGCTCGACCAACTTAATTACACGCTGAATTTCTTTAACCTTGCTATTATCGCCAACCTTGCTTTCAAAAGATTTCGAAAACTCAGATAGCTTCTTTGCGGGAAGATAATTTACAACCTTACGTTTCTCGCCATCGACCACGATGAACTTAGTTTTGCTCGTGAAGATGCTATTCTTCTCGGCAAGTGGCTCGATGCCGTACTTTTTGTTGTATAAAGCCCGCTGATCCAAAGGACCAGCGACTTCACGAACATAATTTGTGTCGAGGTTGAGATTGGCGCACTTCTCGGCGAGATATAGAACTTTTGCGAATTTCACTCGCCCAAAATTTACATCGTCCTTCAACGAATCTACAATTTTTGCAGAAACCGCCAATCGAAGATCTAAAACATTATCGAACTTAGATTTCCCAGGCTTCTTCTCAGCACTTCTTGTTGTCGGTATCGCTCCATCTTTTCTCTCAGATTCCGTATTAGTTTTTATTGCATAGTCATCGCGGTATGACAGAACATTCTTAAGCGGGAGGCCTCCCGCTAACTTGATAGTTTCGTCAATTTTCTTAACAAAGGACAGCGTGTGTCGAATAGCTTCAACTATTCGGCAGAAATTTCGTATATCCTCTAGCCCAAGCGTCCGGCTCCGGCGGAATTTCAACCACTTTTCACAGATCTGATAGCCTCCAACCGAAAACGACCAAATTTCATTCGAAACATCCGTGAATTCTTGTTCTTTGTTGATCGAGATACAGTGTTTCTTGGCATTGTATTCAACCTTATCAACAACGCCAGATCCTTTAACAGGGAATTGAGCCAGTGGTTTCTTGAGCAGTTCAGACTCCATCGTATGTAAATCGACCAACCCAGATCCAAGGTTGCACAGAGCGCTAAAGGTTTTGTGACTTGTCGTGAAAGGTATTCGAGCAAAGTCGTTTTTCAAAAAATCAGCGTACCTTCCTCGATAGGAGGATGAGTATGTTACAGCATAAATATATTTGAACACATCCAAAGTAGAGGTTTCTTCTCTACGACCATCTTTTTTCAATGCCGCTCTGAACTCCTCTATGAACGAAGAAAAATTCCCGCTGAAATTTGGTATTTCTTCTAAGCCGAACAGATCCTTTTCCGCCTCGCCCGCACTGGATTTGAGGTAAAGAGGGAAAATGTAGGATTGGGTTGTGGCCTCTCCAGCCTTGGCCTCGGACATGAATTTTGAGCAAAAAAAGTGATCGGGAGTTGGTGATTTGTTTGTTCTCGCTGAAATAAGGGCAATGTTGTTATCAAGCATGTGCCTCATCACACCGAAACGGGGCCGGCAATGGAATCCACGGGATGTTCCGGTGTAATATGTATACCTAACATCAAATGGTCGGTATAAGATCTTCTGAATATTTTGGGGATCTAGGCCCGAATTTTTAAGGTCTTCCTGGGCTAGATTAACCTTCCAGTCCTGAACATCCTTTCCTAGATCGTATTTACTGCGTGCTTCTTCGGTATCCAGGGAGGCAAAGTCACGAATAGTATCCATCGCTTCATCTTCGGAGAAATGAATGGACAATGAGTCTCTCGATGTCACGATGCCAACAGTGGATTCATGAAATATATCCGCCAACCTCCACCCACTTTTATATTCTACAGACAGGTCTTCATCTTGTTCAGTGAAATGATAAGTAGGGGATGATGGCTTAATTTCAATCCATTTGACGCTCTTAACGGATTCACGCTCAAGGAATGCGTATTTTTCTTCACGCAAGCCCCAAAGGTCAGCTTTGAAAACTCTCTTCTTAATTTTCAGTTCCGATGCGGGCTTCTTTACAAAGAACGAAATCGAAACACCCTGCTGAATGTCAAAAACATTCTCATCCTTACTCTGATCTGGCGACGTTTCTTTCTTTTTCAGGTTCCCATGGAGATCCAGTATGAACATGTCATCGAATGAGTTCATCAATGACCACCGCATACCTCGGAAGGTTGGGTTGTCGATGAATCCGTGATTCGTAATGAGAGCTAGAATCCCGTGTCCAGTCTGATCAATCCGCCATTGGCTGAACCTGATAAACTTTACATAGTCGTCGTTCAGCCATTTGGGATTTTTTTCACCGATTGACTTTCCATCGCACAAGAAATAACTTTCCGTATCCGTCTTTGTAATCGTGTCGTACCCACGCATCAACTTGGTGATCCACTCTCCAGAATTGGCAGAGTGCCCAGAGTAGGGAGGATTTCCTAGCACCACCATTATTGGTTTGTCTGATTTTACTTCCGCTGCTGCGTTAGCTTCATCAGCAATAAACTCAAGGAATAGCTGTTCCGTTCTTCTAGCTGATTCTTCGAGCGTATTGGTCAAGTAGACGCCGAGACGCTGACCTTTTGAGAACGAATAACCCGATTCTTGAAGCTGCATACCCAACTTCAAGTGAGCAATCGAATATGGGGCCATTAAGATTTCAAATCCGAAGATTCGCTTGAGGAGATTTTCGGATACATAACTATCCCAGGCGCCTTGGTTGCCAGCGAAACGCTCTTTCACTAAGTCAACAACTCGGTACAAGAAACTGGCGGTTCCCGCAGCAGGATCCAGGATCAGAGTATTGTCGTCAGCTAGACCGTCTTCTTTTCCAAACTTGCTGCTTAACAGCTCGTCTACAGATCTGACGATAAAGTCAACGATTGGCTGCGGAGTGTAATAAACTCCCCGCTTCGCACGCAGGTCACTATCGTATTGAGTCAAGAAGGTTTCATAGAAGTGAACAACTGGATCATTACGCCCGTTTGTTGAATTAAAGTGTTTCAAAACCTCATCAAGATTCACTCTCTTAAGTATTTCGACGATCTCATCCACAGCCCAGTTAATCGTATCGGGCATGTCTATGCCGGCGAACTCAGCAAACAGCTTTCTTAAAAAAGGGTTTGTCTTCGGCAGAACTTTAGCAGCGGAAAATCTCGAAAATTCTGCCTGAATCTTTAGCTCTGAGTGATGAACTCGCGCAGCAAAGAATCCGTATGACAGCGTTTGAGCAAACATGTCCGCAAACGATTCTATCGACAAATCGGATAAAAGGACTTCTCGAAATGACTGAAGCCATTTATTCAACCACTGTGAATCAGTGTCATTGAGTTTGAATGCCCTGATAATTAAGTCTTTGATCGAAGACGTAGCACTGGCCAGCCGAGTAGCCAGCTCGCCAGGAGTAGAAATGGTTGGGAGATTGGAAGAAAAAAAGGCCGCTAAGAGAGAGGTAAATGAATTGAAGTTTTCAGGAAGCAAATCTAAGCCATTTTTGCTCATCTTGGCGATCGAGGCAATCCGTGTTTTCTCCCCGTTCACATACAGGAAAAAGTCGAGGTAGTTAGTGAGAATGAGGTTGCCTAGACTTGATCTGTATCGGAGGAGTTGGTCTGAATCCTCAATCTTCGCTAAGGATGCGCCTAAATCTTTAGCTTCGATGTACCCTAGTGGAACCTTCTTACGGGTAACAACGAAATCAGGTGATCCGCATTTGATTCGTTTTGCCTGACTGGTGGCGCTTATCCCTTTCTCCAAAGTTTCAACCAAGTTTTGTAGCGTCGGATAATAACTTGCTTCCGTAGCTTTTCCGGTTGAGAAGCGTTTCTTTACATCCGCTAAGTAAGTTTCTAGCGGGCTCTTTGCAGCCCGTTTTGTTGCAGGTTCCGCCATTGAGTTCTCTTTTGGTAAGTGTTCTCAATGCGTTTCGGAAAAGCTGGGAGACTGATTATACCTCCAATCTTATTTGCGAAAATGCCAAACTCTCATCCAAGGATATCTCCGTCTCCTTTTTAGAAAATATTTGCTTATGACAAAATTTGTTACATGACGATGTTGAACTGCTGATCGTCTCGACCGTTATGTCGGCGCTTTGAGATTGATGTGAAATTGATACAGAGTCCAAGCCGATACCCCAATCTGAACGGCGATCTCTTTGATGAACATAGGTGGGGTGGCATTGAGCAAGGCAATCGCGATATTCTTTTTTTTCGTCAGTCAGCTTTATTGCTCTTCTTCCGAGTCGTCCCCTCTTCCGTGCTGAATCCAAACCGCCTATTGTGCTCTCGTGAATAATGTCACGTTCAAACTCCGCTAAGGCGGCCATAAAATGAAATAGCAGATTTCGAGGATATGTATAAGGATGGTGGACGCCCCCCTATGTCTCCCAAGGTTGGTGATGGTCTCAGATTTGGGGTTGGCTGCAGAAGCAAATGCTACCATCAATGATGAACCGGTATTTTTGATTAGGGATGACATCAAAGGTAGGCTTACTCAGTTTTCTCAAGAGGTATACGGGATTCGCAATCTTCCTCAGTACTATTTGAAAATATCCAATTTCTGATATCCTGACCCTTACGGGACTTTAGTACGCTGTTCTCAGCACGGCGATCTAAAAGCGCATACCAACCCGGCGCCCAATGAATCTCAAAAATGTGCCGCCTTTGCAAAGAAATTTTATAGCGAAACAAACCTGGTCTGATAAAAATAACATGGCCATAATCTCAAGATTCAGCGTTTCCGTCCTTCTTAGCTTCTGTGGTAATGCGCAAAAGCTGGTTACCATAAAAGCTAAGAAGGACGGAAACGCTTAAATTTTTTCGCAATCCTGATTTGTTTGAGTATACTTGAACAGCGGACATCAAATACCACGTTCTTTCGGGGGAGCCCCTCTAATGCAGCTCGCTTGGAACCGAAAGCAGACCGGCACTGTTTTCTCCCCAACATTGGACGCCATTGTCGTCAATCGCACAGGTTGTAAAAAATCCAGCAGAAATCCTCCGAGGTTTTACCAGAGCAGGAACTTTGGTTTGACCTTCGTCGCTCTTACGTTCCAACTTGATGAAATTGGCAAAAGGGATTCAGAAAAATGACAAAGCGGGACTGAATGGCTTAGATCTTTAGGCGATAAGTGTGCAGCTGGTTTCGGAAATCTGCGAAGAAGGAAAGACTAGCGTCCAATTGATCACCTAAGCTTCCGAACAAGGCCTAAATTCTGACCGCTTGCGCGGGATTTGCTCGCTAGCTCGCAAACCCGCTCACGCGGTCAGTTGTACGCCAAGCATCCTCTGTATAGCCTGATATCAGTGGCTTTCGATTATTGAGAGTCATCAAAGCCCACGGTGCCACCTAGGTGGCGCAAAAGAAATTTGGCGTTGTTGCATAAAATGTAGCTAAATTGTCAGTGTCCATTGGCAGTTAGGATCAATGGCCCGGGTCGCTCAGTCCGGCCGTTGACGTGGTCGTTGAGTGCGCCAAGATAAACTCAGGAGAGGGGGAAGCATGAGTTAAGGATGAACCAGCGGAAACCTCTCGTAGGGACCCCGTGGATATAACCACACAGTAAAGCCTAACCAGCAGCTGGAAGCGAGTGTTGCGCCGCGATCGGGTGACCGGCGTGGTGAAGCGTACACAGCGAGCATCTGGGCTGTGTATTGAGCCCCGAAATCACGAACATTGTGCGAGTTTATCCAGTTCAATGATGGGTGAACAGCATCCCCTGTCTCGTAATGGTGAGAAACGGGAGATCGCACCGGGGTCGGAGACCACAGCGCGGATGCAAGGGTCCCCTGGGAACTTGGGAGAGTCTTTGTTGATGTCAGGCAGCAAAGACGTCAGAGCGCCTTCATAGTAGTGACGACGTTGGCGAACCTTGCTCTGAGGGAGCCAACCGAATGAAGGAAGGCGTCAGATTACAGAACTCTAAATGGGAAATTGCTCAATATGTCAGGATTGAAAACGCAATTAACGGGACAAATAGAGATAGCAAAACAGGCCCAATTAAAGGGTCCAAAGATGGTGTTCACGTCTCTCAATAAGTATCTCACAAAAGATTGGTTGTCCGAAGCCTACCACCGGACCCGAAAGGATGGGGCGGCAGGTATTGATGGGCAAAGCGCCGCAGAATTTGAGCTGGATCTGTCAGGAAATCTTGAAGATCTACTTGAATTGGCCAAGTCAGGACGTTATGTAGCCCCTCCCGTAAAGCGAGCCTACATTCCGAAGCCCGATGGCAGCAAGCGACCACTAGGAATCCCGACATTTAAGGACAAGGTGTTGCAGAGAGCGGTGCTGATGCTGCTGGAGCCGATTTACGAACAAGACTTTCTCGATTGTTCGTATGGGTTTAGGCCCAATCGGTCGGCAATTGAGGCAAGCGAAATGCTGCAAAGCACCTTATTTAAATGGGGGGAATGCTTTGTCATCGATGTCGATGTGAGTAAGTATTTTGACACGATCGATCACCAGCATCTTAGGACGCTGATTGACCTGAGAGTAAGAGACGGAGTGGTGAAACGATTGATTGGTAAGTGGCTAAACGCTGGGGTCTACGAAGATTCTGCCTAAAAAGCCCAAACTCTGCGTTACGCCAAAAATTCAAAATCCTCATGTACCAAGATCGTAAGCAATTTAAGCAATGTTGGATTTTGGATAGTTGTTTCAAATAGTTCCGATTTGGTCCT
>CAZOSN010000221.1:0-6700 GCA_964582405.1 uncultured Oligoflexales bacterium
TTCATGCCTTACGAGCGTTTCCAGCTATCAACGCCTACATCGTGGGCGATGATATTGAATTTCACGATTTTTGTGATATCGGGGTTGCGGTATCGACCGAGCGCGGTTTGCTTGTTCCCATTATCCGAAACGCAGAAGCGATGAGTTTTGATCAAGTCGAAAGTCAAATCGTCGATTTTGCGGCTCGTGGCAGGGCAGGCAAAATCTCGCCAGATGATTTGGCTGGCGGAACTTTTACTATCACCAACGGTGGGATATTTGGCAGTTTGATGTCGACACCTATACTTACACCTCCGCAAAGTGCGATCTTGGGCATGCACAAGATACAGGAACGACCCATGGTCGTTCAAGGCAGCATTGTCGCAAGACCAATGATGTACCTTGCTTTGACCTATGATCATAGGATCGTCGATGGCAAAGAAGCGGTAGGATTTCTGGTAAAGATTAAAGAGTGTTTGGAAGATCCGACGCGCCTGTTGTTAGGAGTTTAAGGCATGCGTGAGTACGAGTTGGTTGTGATTGGCGGCGGTCCCGCTGGCTATACCGGTGCTATCCGGGCAAGTCAACTGGGGATGAAGGTGGCTTGTATTGAGGAGCGAGGCACTTTGGGTGGAACCTGCCTCAATGTGGGATGCATCCCTTCTAAAGCCCTTCTGCAATCGACGGAAGCCTATTACCAAGCTATGAACCACTTTGGCGAATTAGGCGTCACATTTTCCGGCGTGGGGTTTGATCTGGGAACCATGCAAAAGCGTAAGGATCAGGTCGTTTCATCGATGGCGCGCGGAATTGAGGGTCTGTTCAAAAAGAACAACGTTGATTACCTTGTGGGGCACGGGCGATTAGAAGGTAAGAATGTTGTGAGTGTTTCGGGTTCGTCGGGCACTGAGCAGATTACGGCCAAGCGCATCTTGATCGCGACCGGCAGCAGCCCCATTGAGCTTCCGATGGCCAAGTTTGATGAAAAGCATATCGTTAGCTCGACCGGGGCGCTTGTGTTTGCTGATCCACCGAAGCATTTGGTCGTCGTTGGTGGTGGTGTGATTGGCCTTGAGCTTGGAAGCGTTTGGGCCCGCCTTGGCAGCAAAGTGACAATAATCGAGGCGATGCCCGCAATACTTGCAATGATGGATGAAGACGTCATTCGCACGATGACTAAAGTTGTTAAGAAAATGGGGGTTGAAATCCACGCAGATACCAAGTTTATGGGGGTCTCGAAGAAACGGTCCGAGTTGACGGTTAGCTGCGAAAAGGCCAGTGAGAAGTTTGATTTGGTTTGCGATAAGCTTTTGATTGCAGTCGGCCGACGGGCCCACACCGACAAACTTGGGCTCGAGAATATCGGTCTTGACACGCAGAGAAACGGCAAGCTAACAGTGGATGCTAACTATGAGACGAAAGTGCCTGGTGTCTATGCAGTGGGCGATGTCATAGATGGTGCTATGTTGGCGCATAAGGCCGAGGAAGAGGCTATTGCCTGCGTCGAAAAGATCGCCGGCGTTGCCGGTCACGTCAATTATCAAGCGATACCAAGTGTCGTTTATACCTGGCCTGAAGTTGCATCGGTAGGTTTGACTGAAAAAGAATGCAAGGATCAAGGGTATGCTGTCAAAATTGGCAAATTTCCTTTCTCGGCCAATGGCCGGGCCAAGGCTAATGGTGATACGGAGGGGTTTGTTAAGGTGATTGCTGACGCCAAGAGCGACCGTCTCTTGGGAGTTCATATCTGTGGTCCGCATGCCTCGGAAATGATTGGTGAAGTGGTCGTTGGATTCGAATACGCCGCTTCATCCGAAGATATTGCGCGTTCGGTGCACGCTCACCCCACTTTGTCAGAGGCTATAAAAGAAGCATGCCTTGGGGTTGAGAAACGAACGATCAACATGTAAGGGAGTTAAGATGAGCAATTCATCCACTGAAGCTGCCAATCGATTTTCGTATGTGAGCCGTGCGAATGCTGCCTACATAGATGGTATTTATCGTGCGTACCAAGAGGATCCCAGCTCGGTTGAGGAATCGTGGCGTTATTTTTTTGAGGGATACGAATTTGGACAGACTAATGAGTCGTCCCAAGCCAGTGGCGGTTCACATGTCGATTCACAGATCGAGATCTATATCAATCTTGTACGTAGGCTTGGCCATCGCAGCGCGCACCTGAATCCCCTTGCGCCAAAACCTGACCTCATCGATGAGCTTTTGCCCGAGAATCTTGGCCTAGGGAGTCTCGATCCTAAACACAAATTTCTTTCATCGACGCTTCCTGGAAATTCACCAAGGACTTGGGCAGAGATTCAAGATTTTGTGCTTCGCACCTATTGCCGCAGTATCGGCGCGGATTTTCGCGATATACCAAATATGGCTGGAATCATTTGGTTTCAGCAGCAAATGGAATCCTGTGAGAATAAACCAGTTTTTTCCTCGGATGCAAAGCTTCGTATCCTCGATAAGCTTATTGTCGCCGAAGGTTTTGAGAGGTTTGTCGGGGATAGGTTTTTGGGTCAGAAGCGATTCTCGCTCGAGGGTCTTGAGGCGCTCGTGCCGCTTATGGATTTTCTTACCGATCAGGCTTGTGCTGGCGGACTCGAGGAGATTTGTATCGGCATGGCTCATCGTGGCCGCCTCAATATCTTAGCTAACTATATGGGCAAGCCCTTTGAAGCGATGATGAAAGAGTTCGAGGGTAGCGATCATTATACGCATGATATCGATGGCGACGTGAAGTATCACATGGGTTATGCAAATTATATTGAGACCATGTCTGGGACAAAGGCACGGGCTTACCTGTCACCCAACCCGAGTCATCTCGAGGCAGTCTACCCAGTGGTCGAGGGATTTACCCGCTCCCGCCAGCATATGCTTAGTGATTCGGAGCGCCACAAAGTGGTGCCGGTTTTGATGCACGGCGATGGATCATTTATCGGGCAGGGTGTGATAGCCGAAACTCTCAACCTGTCGGCATTAAACAGCTACACAACAGGCGGGACGATTCACATTGTCCTGAACAACCAAGTGGGATTTACGACCGATCCCCGGGAAAGTCGTTCGTGCTATTATAGCACCGATATTGCAAAAATCGTCGGCGCCCCCGTGCTGCATGTAAACGCAGATGACCCCGAGGCGGTAATTTGGGCGGGTGAGCTGGCGCTGAAATATAGGCAGATGTTTAAAAGCGATGTCGTGGTTGAGTTGGTGGGATATAGGCGCCATGGGCATAATGAGACAGACGAACCGACTTTTACTCAACCTGTTATGTATAGCATCATCAAAGATCATCCCACTGTGCTCACTCAATATGCGCAGCGATTGATCGGTGAGGGCGTCCTGGATGCCGAAGCTTTTGATACCAAAGTTAAATCTTTTCGTGAAAAACTTCAAAGCTGCCTGGATCGTGTCCGATCGGGCAATTTTGAGACCCTTACCACGCTTCCCAAGGAATTGATTGAAAGTATCACCTCGGTAAAAGTGACCGAAAGCGAACTCTTTAATTCTGTTAAGACCTTGGTGCCAAAGAAGGAGTTGCTCGAGGTTGTGCAGAGTATCTGCAAAACGCCAGCTGATTTTAATGTTCATCCTAAGATTTCGAAGTTGTTAAAAAACAGACTGGCCATGATCGAGGGCGAAGGCAGTTTGGATTGGGGTCTTGGAGAGCTTCTAGCCTTTGGCACCCTCGCCAAAGATGGGTATCATGTCCGGCTCTCTGGGCAAGATTGTCAGCGGGGAACCTTCAGTCACCGGCATGGAGTCATTCGTGATTTTGAGACAGGTCGATCGCTTCATTTATTGAATCAAATCGGCAAGGGTCAGGCCGAGGTGCATATCATCAACAGCCCATTATCAGAAATGGGTGTAATGGGTTTTGAGTTCGGTTATTCGGTCGCCAACAAGAAGGCCTTGGTTTTGTGGGAAGCGCAGTTTGGCGATTTCTGCAATGGCGCGCAGATCATCATCGATCAGTTTTTGGCAGCAAGCGAAGCAAAATGGAAGCAGGTGTGTAATCTCGTTCTTTTATTGCCTCATGGCTATGAAGGCATGGGACCAGAGCATTCGAGTGCGCGCCCGGAGCGTTTCCTGCAGTTGTGCGGCAACAACAACATTCAGGTTGCGAATCTGACTACCCCAGCTCAGCTGTTTCATATTCTTAGGCGGCAATCGATCAGGCCATTCCATAAGCCTCTGATTATTCTGAGCCCCAAGAGTCTATTGCGTCATCCGAAAGTGGTTTCGACCATCGCCGAATTCACGAAAGGCGAATTTAAAGAGGTTCTCGATGATGCGACAGTGAAGTCGGCAAAGAGCATAGAGCGCGTGGTCTTCTGCACGGGTAAGATTTACTACGAACTCGAGGAAGCCCGCAGCGCTAATCAGATTGAAAATGTCGCTTTGGTGCGTATTGAGCAGCTCTATCCATTTCCAGATGCTGCAGTGGCCACCGTTTTGGCAAAGTATACCGAGGCTAAGGAGGTTCTTTGGACCCAGGAGGAGCCATCCAATATGGGTTATTGGACGTTCATCCGTCACCGCATCAAGCGACTGGCGTTGAAAAACGCCTCATTCCGGTAAAGCGGACGCAAGGGTGCCGGAACCACGGCCGAGGGCTCGGTGAAATCTCATCAAAGGGAACAGCAAAGGATCATCCAGGATTCCTTAGGATTGATTTCATCAATAAATCCCGAAGTTGAAAAAGAAAAAAGTTCGTTGGGTGGTAAATCTTAGCTCGTATATGGTCCCGCCGCACTTTTTGCCTGCAGGCAGTGCAGTAATCATCGGCGGCCCCAAGTAGAGTTACCCCGAATCAGTGAGCAAGTGGATAGCCTTCCGAACGGGTGTCGGATACTGCTAACCAGCTGTTTTTCCATTGAAATATGGCCTGAACATCCCCGATCAGCCAATTGGGAACTTCGAGCTTATAGCCCATTTTTTCGAGAGCAAGCTTTGTTACATCGTTCAATCCAAAAGGCTCATAGTAGAGAACGTCTGGTTTCCACTGCTGGTGGATACGAAAGGAGTGAACGGATTCAATAGGATTTAATCCGAGGTCGATGAAATTAAGGATAGTCTGCAGGGTCGCTGTGATGATTCTTGAACCTCCAGGTGATCCCGCAATCAAGACGACTTCGCCCCTTGCGTTGAGTACGATCGTGGGTGACATTGATGAGAGCATACGTTTTTCTGGCTGGATACTGTTAGCCTTACTTCCCACGAGCCCAAAGGCATTGGCCTCGCCGGCCTTGATCGAGAAATCATCCATCTCATTGTTTAGTACGACCCCAGTGCCCTCGGCTACCACGCCGGAACCAAAAGTAAGGTTGATGGTCTGAGTGGTGCTGACGGCTAAGCCATCCTTGTCTACGACTGACAAATGAGTCGTCGATGGTGATTCGTATGGTAGGGGATTGCCGGGCTGGACAGTATCAGAAGCCGTGGCATGACCAGGGTTGATTTTGTGTTTGAGAAACCCAGCGTAGGGCTTGGAGGTAATGCCTTTGAGCGGCACTTTGACAAAGTCGCTGTCTCCCAAATAGGTCGCGCGGTCGGCGTAGGCAAGCCTCATGGCCTCAGCCAGGATATTGTCATAGTCGGCTTCAGATTTGCGGTGGATCTCGGTTAAATTAAAATATTCGAGAATATTGAGAATTTGTACAATGTGGGTCCCGCCTGACGAAGGTGGAGGCATAGAGATAACCTTATAGCCCCTGTAGTCTCCCAGGACTGGTTCCCGTTTCTTAACTTCGTAGCTTTTAAGATCTTCGAGTGAAAGAATGCCTTGGCCACGTTCAATCTCGGCCACGATTTTTTTAGCTAGTTCACCCTCGTAGAAACTCTTTCCCTGGGTCATTTGAATCTCGCGGAGAGTTGCAGCGAGATCTTTTTGAATCAGAATTTCACCTTCTTTCCAAGGTTTTCCCTTGTGAAGAAAAATCTTTTTAGTCGAGGGAAAGGTAATTAGTTTGTTTAGTGAGGATTTAATAGCACTTTCAAGATCACTGCCGATCGCAAAGCCTTCGTCCGCAATTTTGATTGCGGGGGCCATAACTTTTTCAAGAGGCAGGCGACAATGCTCAGCATGGATTTGCAATAGACCTTTGACAAGGCCTGGCGTTCCAACGGCAAGGTGGCCAAGGATCGATGCTGAATCCGATGGACTTTTGCCAAGCGGGGATTCGGGAGGGATCTTAGGAGGAATGGGGCGTCCAAGGGCATCAAAATACATGGACTCAGTTGCTTTGAGCGGTGCTTTCTCCCGAAAATCATACACGTCTGTTTTCTTGTCTTTGGGGTTATACATAACAAGGAACCCGCCACCCCCAAGACCAGTAGATTGAGGCCTGACGACCGAAATAACAAATGATGCTGCTATGGCAGCATCGATTGCATTTCCGCCGTCTTTGAGCATTGCCAAGCCAGCCTCGGAAGCCAGTCTATGGGCCGATGCAATAGCGCCGTTTTTGCCTGATACGGCGAATGAGTTGGCGGCTCGTTTGGAGTCCTGCGGGGGCATGAGATTAGTCGAACCGAAGCCTGGCATGGCAAAGGTGATGACCGAGACGAGGTGGACTAGGATGCGCAGTTTCATCATTTGTGTCCCCTTGTGAGGTGGTTAATTGAAAGTTCTATTAGGGATATCAGATTTTTCCAAGTTTTACTTGGTTGGACTAAGCCGCTGCGCGGCAGAGGTCCGTGGTGACTCGGTCCTCGTCTA
>CAZOSN010000222.1:0-6697 GCA_964582405.1 uncultured Oligoflexales bacterium
GAGCAATTGACGGCTGTCTAACGGCCATTCTCGGTCTACATTGGTTGCGAAAAAGCCTAGAAATAGCGCTGCTATTCCCACGGTTTTTCGCAACCAATGTAGACCAAGCCTGACCATTGTCCAATTGCTCGAGTTATTTATGGACAAACCCTAAGATTGTCTAGCGTGATGAATTTGTAATTTTTTGCATACTTGAACTCTATCTGAAGCTGAGCGATCCGAGAGAAAGTCTCGAATACCCTGATTCAGAAATTTAGCTTTGTATCTCCCCATATTTCTTGCGTGCGGCTATCTCGCCCGCAGGTTAGGCGGTAATAGCGATACCGAATTGGATTCACCTTGTAATAGTTTTGGTGATAGTCTTCTGCAGGATAAAATCGGGTTGCAGGTTCGATTTTTGTGAAAATCGGTTTGCGTAGTGCTAGGTTTACGGCCTCGAAGCTTGACAAGGCCAATTGCTTTTCGGTTTCGTTCGAAAAGAAAATTTCTGTGCGGTACTGGTTGCCCTTGTCGCAAAATTGTTGATCCTCGACTGTCGGGTCGATCGATCTCCAAAAAACCACAAGAAGGTCGCGATATGATATCTTAGCTGGGTCGTAGCTTACCTCCACGGATTCAGCATGTCCGGTCCCGCCATTTGAGACGTCCTCGTAGCTCGGGTTTTCCTTGAAGCCACCCATATAGCCAGACCTAACTTCGATCACCCCGGGAATTTTCTCAAAATCACTCTCCATACACCAAAAGCATCCGCCAGCAAAATAGGCCACCGCCGTTCCTTCTAACGTTGCAGGGTTTGCTCGCGACTCCTGCTCAAAAAGCAGAGCGTATTTTGTGTAGCGACCCTTAAGCTCGGAAACCGGAATGAATTTTAACGCCGCAGAATTGATGCAGTAACGTAATCCGGTTGGTTTGGGGCCATCTTGGAACACGTGGCCCAAATGAGAGTCGGCCGCTTTTGAGCGGACTTCAGTTCGTGTTGTAAAAAATGACGAGTCGTCTTTCTCGATCACATTAGCTGACTCAAGCGGTCTCACGAAGGATGGCCAGCCTGAGCCAGAATCATATTTGTCCAACGAACTAAACAGAGGCTCTCCTGACACGACATCAACATAGATCCCAGGTTCCTTGGATGCGTAGTATGACCCTGTAAAGGCCTGTTCGGTGCCGTTTTCTTGGGTAACGCTATATTGCAGGGGAGACAGTGTTCGTTTAAGTTCGAGCTGCGAGGGTTTTGAGAAGGAGGTTTGCCCGTAGCATGGCCAGGCCAAAGTAGCTCCAAAAGCTCCAATTAAGATTTTTTCATAAAAATATTTCATAGTTTGTCCTTTTATTTGCGTTACCCGTCTGAACTTTATGCAATCATCTCTCTCTCTCCTACCAATTCGTAAATTTTTTCCTAAAAGTTACGAGAATATTATTTTAGTCCGACATGAGGGCCTAGTGTATTGCAAATACTGGAAAAATTCCCATGCCGTGCCTGCTAAAAGGCCTTTGTTTTTCCGCTCGAGTGGGACTCCTGGAACCCAGGAGGACGAAGAATTTAGGATTGTTGATCTGTTCGGTAACGAATAGAGTAGAGGGCTTCTGCTAGGTATAATACGCGTTCAAAGCGCTAATAGTTCAGAGGGTGTGATGAACGGGTCAGTTCCAGATGATGTCGAAAAGTTGGCGAATCTCGTGATGAAACACAAGCGCCTTTACTATGCAGGAGAACCGGCGATTTCGGATCAGGAATTTGACCGACTAGAAGACGCGCTGCGTCAGCGTCAGCCGGATCATCCTGCTCTGGCATTCGTAGGAGCTGAACCCACGTCGGTGGGTGAAAAAGCAGAGCATCAAGTGCCAATGCTGTCATTGCAGAAGGTCTACGAGGTTAAGGAACTTCTAGACTGGTGTGACAACCGTCCGGTGGTAGGCACCTTCAAAGTCGATGGAAATAGCCTTAGTTTAGTCTACCGCGAGGGCAAACTCGTGATAGCAAAAACCCGTGGTAATGGCTATGTTGGTGAGAATGTTACGGACAAAGCACTTTGGGTTGGCGACGTTTTGCAAAGGCTCAAGTTAGCTGCGGATATCGAAGTTCGTGGTGAGCTATTTTGCACGCAATCCAGATTTGGGGCCCTTGTTGCAGAAATGGTCGAGCGCGGGCTAGAACGGCCGTCCAGTCCCAGGAATATCGTATCGGGCATGCTTGGGCGAAAAACTCATTTTGATTTGAGTCATTACTTTAACTTTCTGGCATTCGATGTCCTGAGTCAGACTATGACTTTTTCTTCGGAGATGAAGAAGTTCGACTGGCTTAGGCAGCAAGGATTTGTTACCCCTGAGCCGGAATACCTCAAGACAGAAGTTGAAATTGTGCGTTACCTTGATCGCGTGAAGTCTTTGATTGAAGGTCATGATATTGGGCTAGATGGGGCGGTATTTGTTTTTAACGATATTGCTCTGCAAAATGCAATGGGAAAAACCTCCCATCATCCACGGTATAAAATGTCATTTAAATGGCAAGGGGCAACAGCGATCGCCAAAATTGAGAGTATAACCTGGGCAACATCGCGCAATGGAATTGTAACTCCGGTCGCTGTGATTGAGCCGGTGGAGCTAAGCGGCGCTAAAATCACCAATGTTACTCTGCACAATGCCCTCCATGTTCGGACCTATGATCTCAAGCCGGGCGACGAAATTGAAATTGTGCGTTCGGGCGAAGTGATTCCGAAATTTCTCCGGGTAGTGGCTCCTGTTCAAGGTGAGGCTCGGTTGATCGCGACCTGCCCCTCATGTGGCACAGACTTGAATTTTGACGGCGTGCGGTTGAAATGCCCCAATGTGGAAGGCTGCCCCGCCCAGCATATTGGAACAATTCTCAATTGGATTCGGCATGCCGAGATTGAGGATCTTTCGGAAAAGCGGTTAGAAGCCATCTTAGATTCGGGGTTTGTCAAAGATATTCCTGATCTCTATCGACTGACAGTTGATCAGCTTATGACTTTGCCGCTTACCAAGGAAAAGATGGCCAAAAAACTTTGGGATAATATTCAGAAAAGCCGCAAGTTGCCCATGGCGCAATTTTTGGGGGGACTTGGAGTCCCGGGTATGGGAGTAACGTCGTGGGAAAAGCTGCTCGCGGTCCTGCCAAGCTTGGAGCAGATTCAATCCGCCACAGCCGAGGAAATCGCTGCTGTCGAAGGATTTGCAGAAAAAACAAGCGAGCAGGTCGTTGCAAGTTTGACGATGAAATCACACCTGATTGCAGACCTGCTCAAGGTGGGGGTTTTACCGTATTATGAGAGGTCATCAGGTGGCCAAGGCGCCCTTTCTGACAAACAGATCGCGATAACAGGGAAGTTGAGTCGGCCGCGCGAAGAGTTTGAGAAACTTATTAAACAAGCTGGCGGTAAAGTGGCGTCTGCGGTATCAAAGACGACGTATGCGGTGGTGACTGACGACCCTACTTCGAATTCGAGCAAGATGGTTAAGGCGCGGGCTCTTGGCGTTTTAGTTTGGTCCGAGCAGGACCTCCTGCAGGTTCTTGGGCTCTAGCCGTGTTTAATAGTTTCGCGCCAGCGTCTGGTACAGCTTTGTTAAGTCGGGTTTTGAATGATCTTTTGACGGTGATGGAGGGAAGCGTATGCGTTGGGTAGCGGGAATCCTCATGAGTATTTGTCTGGGCATGGGGTGGCAGAGTTTGGCGACGCCCAATGTTGCCGAGGATGTCTGGTTTTCTGGAACCGTTGAGCAGGCCTTTGCCAGGGGTAAGGAGCTTCATAAACCGTTGTTCATCTATTGGGGGGCTATCTGGTGCCCACCATGCAATGAAATTAAAAATCAGGTGTTTTCGAAGCCGCGGTTTAAAGAACTTATGGCATCCTTGATACCCGTCTATTTGGATGGCGATACCGAGCGCGCCCAGATCTGGGGCGAAAAACTCAAAGCATCCGGGTATCCTACTATGCTCGTTTTGGATACCGAGGGTCATGAGATTATGCGCATTAGCTCGGAAGTAAATTTGGAGGAGTTTGAAACCTCGCTGTCGGGAGCGCTCACGCGGGCCTACCCACTATCACGAATGATCGAGCTTGCCAGAAGCGGCAAACTGAATTCCGAAGACTGGCGGGTTTTGGCTTATTTGGGATGGGATCAGATCGATAGCAGCGCGATCAGTCAGGCTGATAAAGTTGCCCTATTGCATCAGTTGGCGTCGGCTGTGCCCGCGAATCTCAAGCAAGAGCAGCTGCTTCTCCGAACCAAATGGTTGAGCGAAGCTATTGGGGGCGAGGGAAATCAGGCCCAAAAAATACAACCCGCCGAACTCAAGGCAGCTTTGACAGAGATTTTTGCTGAAAAAGACCTCAAGAGTGTTCGCGGTTTCATAATCTATCGCGCTTCAGATGTGCTCAAAATGATCGATCCTGAATTTAAGTCGGCCGAATATCAGCAGTGGAAGTCTCGTTTTCTATCAGCTTCGGCTCTGCTCGCACAGAATAAAGAATTATCTATAGATACCAGACTGTGGGCTCAGGCGCTCCCCTGGGAGATCTACAGTATGGAACATCCCGACGCCAAACAGCATCCGAAAGAGTTGGTAGAGGCTATGAAACTTGCGGCGCAGAACGCGGATCGCGAGGCGACCTCGCGCTTTGATCGTCACGCGGTAGTCTCGGGCGCAGCCTATCTATTACGCAAGGTTGGCGAGCTAGATTTAGCCCGACAGATGCTGCTAAATGAGATCAAGGTTACGGATACGCCATGGTACTACTACAGTGCGCTTGCCGGCGTCGAGCAGGAAGCCGGCAATGTCAAGCAACAGTTGGTCTGGTCGGAGAAGGCCAAAGAAACTGCCTTGGGCACCGCCACGAAACTGCAATGGATGGTCAGTGAGCTCGTTCTCTTGGTGCGAGAAAAAGCGGAACTTGTTGCGCCTCTTGCCGCATACTATGATTTTGCCTTGGCATTACCCGATGGATTCGTTGGTAGGAATGGCTATAGAGCAGAAGTCGTTGCAAAAAATATCAAACCTCTTATCGCGGATCAAAAAATCAAAGACCTCGTGTCCAAGTACCGAGATAAGTGCGGAGGGCTTTCTGAGCCGAATGCCGGTAAATGCCGCGAACACTTTGCAAGCTTGCAATTGTAGGAGGATCAAATTCTATGACGAGGGAAGTAGTTTATTCGGTTTTGATCGGGTTTGCGGGGACGGCTTTTGGATCGACGACGATGGTGGAGACCGAGTGCATACGATCAGGATTAAGGCGCAAAGTCGAGGTCGTTTCCGAAGATGATGAGACCAAGTCTGGCTGCAAGGTTGTTTATCAAAAAAAGGATGAAGGGTTGAACCGTAAGGAACTATGGCAGTCGCAGTACGAACCCAGCTTTTGTCAGGAGCGCGCTAAGGAACTCGTGGCGCAGCTTAAGGACTGGGGTTGGACATGCAAGGACCAGGCGACAAAGTAGTGGTAGTCGCTGGTGCGAAACGATGAGGTTTTTTCTCTCGGCAATCATCGACATAGTATGGTGCGGTTAGTGGTTAACTTTGCCTGTAGGCTATCGTGTGGAAAGAGATAAATATGGATCAAAGACTACAAGAGATAATGAATCAACTTGAGGCTGGCAACCCTCCTCCAGCTGATGCGGGTTTGTTTGGAGCGACTATACCTCAGGATGCTGCCGCGATAAATATCATAGGTGTTCCATGGGATGTGACAACTTCCTTTGCTCCAGGGACTCATGCCGCGTGCGAGGCTCTGCGCTTCGCTAGCCATCAGCTGGATCTTGAGGATGCTTTTTTTGGAAAGGTTTACCGGACAGGAATTTCGTATGAGATTCTGCCAGAGGTCTTGGATTGGAATAAAAAATTGCGCGTAAAGGCGGAGCGAGCGATCTCGGCCCTAGAAAGCGGGCGAGTTGCGGATCCTTCGGACCTTGGTGCCGTGAATGAGGCTTCCGATCAACTCAATGAACTTGTCTACCGCAAAGTCCAGAAAGTTCTACGAAGTGGTAAGAAAATAGGAATTCTTGGTGGTGATCACAGTGTGCCCTTTGGGTGTTTGAAAGCTCTTGGTGAGCAGCACAATTTTGGAGTACTCCATATTGATGCCCACCATGACTTACGCAAAGCCTACGAGGGGTTTCACCATTCTCATGCATCGATTTTTTACAATGTGCTAAACGAGGTACCTGCTGTAGAAAAATTAGTGTCGGTGGCTATAAGAGATTTTTCCCACGAGGAAAAATCTTATGCGGCAGAGCAAAAATCAAGGATTCGGACATTTTATGATGAAGAACTCGTAAGTCATAAAATGCATGGAAGGACCTGGGATGATCAAGCCGCTGAAATCATAGCCGCGCTTCCTTCGAAGGTTTATGTGAGCATCGATATCGATGGGCTAGATCAGGTCTATTGCCCTAACACGGGGACGCCTGTTCCTGGTGGGTTAACATTTCATGAGGCTTGCTATTTGATTCAGAGGCTGGCGAAGTCCGGCAAAGATGTCGTAGGATTTGATTTAGTCGAGGTAGGTGCAGAGCCATGGGATGTCAATGTTGGAGCGCGGCTTCTTTATAAACTTTGTGGGATGCTGGTGGCGCCGTAGATTTTTGGTAAGAAATACAAAGTGATTTTAATTTTTATTTATAAACATTAATTAGTCGCTGGCGCGAAACTCCGTTTCGTGCCAGCGACGTGTCCCGATCGAACGAA
>CAZOSN010000223.1:0-3294 GCA_964582405.1 uncultured Oligoflexales bacterium
CACTAGAGTACGAATGGGAGTCCTTTGTTGATTTGTGCCACTGGGCCATCGCTTCAAAACTTGCGTGTGTATACCGCAATAGCCATCCAGGCTCAGATCCCCAGGAATTGTTTAAAATGGCCGCCCAGCGGGTCTGCCTAGCTTCGCATTTCTATAATTCCAAGCCTAAGTTCACTAGAATGCCGAGTCATTGGCGCGAAACCGAAGACTCGCTTGATAGCGAGCAGCAGAGTGTTTTACGTAAAATAGATAAGCTTTTTGCGTTATCTCAATCATCGAATGAAGCTGAATCCTGCCTTGCGATGCAACGTGCCCAAGAAATGATGACCTCATACAATCTTCGCTTTGGCAAGGAGTGCAATGCAGGTTTGGATACGCAGGGCATGGTCAAGCTCACGCTATATCTAGATCGCAAAGCGCAAAGCCCCGTCACCGAAAAAATCGCTGGAATCCTCATACAACACTACTTCGTAAGAATCGTTTATTCCCAGTATTGGGACATTGAGGATAATTCCTACAAAGCGTGTTTGAATATCATCGGACAAAAGCACAATGTTCTGATAGCGGAGCATGTTTTCGATTTCCTTATGTACAAGTCAGAATTTCTTTGGCAAGAAGCACGCAAGAATCAGAAGCTTCTACCAAGACAGAGGTTGGGATTTCAAATCGGATTGCTCACTGGGTTCTGGAGCAAGTTAGATCGGATCCGAGCAGCACAAGTGGCTCGATCGCCGGAAAATTCTGAAAACGCACAGGGTTTGATAGAGCTAATTGGCACCCAGCTCGATGACTATGTTGATCAATTGTACCCTTCCCTGATCTCATCGAAGACCAGGCTAAATCGCCTGGATTTTGAAGGCTTCGCAGTTGGCAAAGCCGAAGGATCCAATCTATCGATCAACCAGCCGATCCAGGGGGCATGGTCCAACGAAAGCAAGCAGGTTTTTCAGATAGGCGGGTGACACGAAAGATATCAGTCACCCTTATTTCTTTAACTGTCGCTTAGCTTGAGCCTTACTCATACCAAAGACTTTCGTCAAGGCGGCCTTGCTTCCGGCATGAAAAACCAGCACTCCGCGTTTTGATTCCCAACCCCGAATCGTTGCCACAGACCTGCCGACAATCTGAGCAAACTCAGGTTCAGTTAGATCTAATTTTTTGCGAAGGCGTTTGATATGCGAAGCCCGGATACCACGAGAGATATCGAACTCGGGCTTACGCGGAGGGGTTTTCGATGTAGCGATCTTTTTAAGCTCAATTTTGATTTTTTCCGACTTTTTGGGGACAACGATCTCAACATCCTCATCCAATTCGATATTAAATACTTCACTGATATTAGCGACGACTTTGCGGCCAGTGGAATTTGGTTTGATACGAAGCGAAGAATCGATGAGTTCCTTGTAATCAACGCCGCGGAGAACAAAGAGATTTTCAGGTGCTGAATCCAATCTGGCTCCTACACCATATAACACTGCAGCGACGTGTTTACACATGGTCGCCCAATCGGGGCAACTACAATTAAGCTTTATTTCGTCCTGCCTTGGAAAAAGCCCATTATCTGCATCCACTACCTGTTTCATTATTTCATCAGATAGTTTGCCACTTAGGAGTTCAACGATAGATCCGATGTGACCTTGGCAGGTCTGTTTAAAACTTTGCCATTTCTTTGCCGGCACGGTCGCAACTGTGATTTCTACTTTATACATTGAGGAACCACTAACAAAGGCACTGATCTGACCTTGTCGGATTTCAAGATGGCAGACTGAGCCGTTCCGAACATAGGTTCTTCCCCGAGGCAGACGATTTTCATAGTCACGCATGTTCTCGATGTGTTCTGACCACAGATTCCCCCAAAAAGTCTTGGTGATTTTTCGCCCTTCTATCTCAACAGGTTGAATGGGTGTTCCTTTTTTAGCGAGCCTGTGCATTTGCAGCTTGGCATTGGCTTTTCTTTCAGCAACAGGGACATAGGGTTTCCAATCGTAGTACATCGCAATTATTCCTTCAGGGCGGGTAGCATCAATCTTCACAAATACTATCAATGTCAAGTCTAACAAGGTCGATGATCTGTTCATTCGAAAGCTCGGTGAGTTGAACCTGTTGACCTGTCTCCAATATCATACCGGCTAAGGCCGACTTTGCTGCGATCAAATCTTGAATCTTGGTCTCAATGGTACCCTCACAGACAAACTTATGTATCAAAACATTGCGCCTTTGACCAATTCGAAAAGCCCTATCAGACGCCTGGTCCTCTACTGCGGGATTCCACCATCTGTCAAAATGAATAACATGATTCGCCGCGGTAAGGTTCAAACCAGTGCCCCCTGCCTTGAGACTCAGCACAAAAAATGCTGGACCCTCTTCCCTAGCAAATTCCTCCACGAGCTTGTGCCGCTTTTCTGTCGAAGTTCCACCATGGAGTAGAAGTCCGGATTGCCCAGTCATTGCAGTTAAAAATTTATGGAGGATCTCACAGGTGTCACGAAATTGACTGAAGACCAAAAACTTTTCCTGCCGCGACAAAATCTCGCTACACAATTCACCGAGCCGCTGAAGCTTGCCGCTGCGATCCGCAGTATCGTCGCCATCCTTAGTAAATTGAGCAGGGTGATTGCAAATCTGTTTAAATGCCATAATTGAAGATAAGATTAGGCCACGTCGTTTGATTCCCTCGGATGTCTTTAGAGCCTTGTCAAGGACTTCTACTTGATGTCGGTAGAGGCGCACTTGTTCTTTTGTCAGGTGACAGTGGCTGATGACTTCAGTTTTTTCGGGGAGATCAGAAATAATCTGTTTATCAGTTTTGAGTCGGCGGAGAATGTACGGGGATACCAGTTTCCGTAAAGCGGTATATCCAACCGTCGAATCTTCTGCGATAGAATTGACAAACGCCTTAAATCGTTGATGAGTGCCTAAAAGTCCTGGGAGCAAAAAGTCGAAGATAGACCACAAATCGGTCAGTTGGTTCTCGATAGGAGTCCCAGTTAAGGCCATTCGCGCGTGGCACTTAAACTGTTTGCAGATCTTAGTTTGACGCGCATTCGGATTCTTGATGGCCTGTGCCTCATCAAGGATCAATAGATACCAATCAATCTCTCTCAACCAGTTTTGTCTGCTTAACATTCCATAGGACGTTACGATCAGATGTTCGCCATCTAACTGGTGATTTTTTGGATTGATTGAAGGGTGGGCATACAAAACTTTCAGCTGAGGAGCAAATTTCTTTAGCTCACTGCGCCAATTACCCAACAACGAGGTAGGTAAAATAAGAAGAGATGGACGTTTAATTTTTTG
>CAZOSN010000223.1:3304-6660 GCA_964582405.1 uncultured Oligoflexales bacterium
TGCAGCAATAGGGCGATGACTTGGATGGTTTTACCCAAACCCATATCGTCGGCCAAGCATGCGCCCAATCCGAGCGCTGTAAGATAGTTCAACCAGTTTAGCCCTATTTCTTGATAAGGCCGGAGGGTACCGTTTAATCCGACAGTCTTTGATAAAGTTTTGGACTCGGGGTTTGACAACTTTTCTAGAACTTCGCGGAACTTGTTATCAGGCTCAATGCGAGCCCAAGTCTGATCGATGAAGTTGATTTTCCGGTCCAGGTCGAGCGGCACTCCCGCTAAAAGCCGCATTCCTTCGACAAAGCTTATGCCTTGGTCACTCTGCTTTTTAAGCAATTCCATCTGTGAGAGGACTTCATTCAGCTTGTCGTGATTCACCTCGACCCATTGTCCGCGTAATAATATCAATCCATCTTGATCGGTCTTCATAAGATCTTCAATCTCTTCTGGACTCAGATCAATATCTCCAAGAGAGACTTTAAAATCAAAACCAAGCAATGTATCTGCCGATAGGATCTTGTTGTTTGAAATAGCTAACGTAGCCCGGGCCATAGGCCGAGGTTTTTTTTGCCACCAATTCGGCAGACGGGTGATTAGTCCTTCGTTTTGCATAAGCGGCACGGATTGTAAAAAGCAGTATGCCTCGTTAGGCGTCCAAGCCAACGGGTGATAGATGTCACCTGAATCCAATAGCCCTCTTACAAAGTCGTTTTTTTTGGCAACTTCGGATAACGGTTGCAATAACTGTAGGAGAAGTTTTTTTTGACCGCTTCCAGCAAAATCCTCCAGAGCTTTAGTCAAGGGAACATAGCGCATCTTTTCTGATCCATACTGCTTTCGGGCATAAGTCGCCAGAAATGCAAAAGGATATTCGTCATCGCCCTTGTTTTCAGCTAGGTGGAGGGATATTCGTCCAACATTCAAAAATTGTGATGCACGCTCTTTGATAAACGCATCAAAATCGGCCCCATAGTCAGTCTTAACCGTTTTTTCAACCCAGCTGTCAAGCTGCAGCCAAAGGTCACACAGGACATCTCCCGTGAGATACTCAAGGCCCCGCATCGGAGGTGCAGTGCCGACGATTGTCTTCGCCTGCTCGCTGGATAGTGCGCCTAACTTCTTCCCACCGTTTTCATACTCATGCAAGCACCTGTAGGTCAAAAACCGCGCGGCAAACTGTTGCCAAAATGCTAACACTGGCTCTTTTTGATTCGAGCAGATCGCAAGTTCAAATAGACCTTGGGCTAACGACTGGGTCTGGAATAAAGCTACCAATGTCTCCTGGAGCGGTTCTGTTTTAGATTTATTTGGATCAAAATCTGGAACAAGTTTTCCAGAACCTTTGAGAGCCAAGGTGTTAAAATAACTTTTGTTCGGTCTTTCAGGTGACATATTCATAGTCTATAGTCCATGATGTCAGCCTCACTCAATGGAAAAAACTCGTGACAGTCTACCCCCACATTTAGCACAGACTGCGTTAAGTGCTTTATTTGAACTTCTCCATCTCGTTTAAATTCGCGGATTTCAGAGCCAGATTTTTGAATAGTCCATTTTTCATGAACATGACCGCAGAGGGTTGGCATATTGTCTGATGCTTGAATAGGCCGATGAGTCAAATAGAAATGTTTTCCCGCGATTTCTATGATCCTATCATTCAAAATCGTGACGCGGTTGCTAAGCTTATCGATTTCAAGTTGATACCTGAGCTTTTTCGCTCTGTCGTGGTTACCTAGTACAAAGTACAGATGACGAAAAGGTATGTTTCGGATTAGGCAATAGTATTTGGAATTCATGGACCAATCGCCTAGAAAATAAAGATCATCCTCATCTGTCAGCGATTGCTGAATATTTGAGAGCATCACGAGATTCATTTCTTGGACGTTACAAAATGGTCTATCGCAGTAGCGAATAACGTTTTCGTGTCCAAAGTGAGTATCGCTTGTGAAATAGTTCATTTGTTCTTCTAACTGCAAAACTGACAAACCTAAAAACTTATCGCGGACAATGCCTCGACGTAGCTTTGTCGCGGATTACGACTGATTACCCATAGGGATGCGCAGGTCCTGACAAATTGAGAGAAGTTTGGTCGCTTTGATTCTCCACCAGCCCACCCCGCGTCATCCATTGTAGACAACCTTTGGCAGGCCACGAGGTCAAGCCCGAAGAAGCAGATTCTCCTTACGAATATCCCGCCCTGGGTCAGCTAATTCGAGCATTTCTTTGGGCTTACCAGCAATCATCTTTAAATAATTCCACACCTGGAACGATGGCGTCCTCTTCTTATTCCGCAGAGTCGAAAGATAAGTATATGAAATTCCTGTCTTGTGAGAAATCTCTTCAAGAGATAGCCCACTTTTTGATTTGATAATATCAATAAACTGTGAAATCTGATCACGAACAGAAGCCTCTAGAGCTTCATCAGTTTTTTGCGAATCACCTCGGAGCACAGCCCGGTTGCCACATTTGCCGCAAACCCAAAGTTCTAGATCTTGCGTTAGGTAAACCACGGGAAAATCTTTCCAAGGAAACGCGCCCTTTCCTTTCAGATTTCTACGCTCATACCCTTGGTGTCCGCATTCACCGCATTTTTTGTTGTTTAAATTCATACCCAGCTCCTTCAATCAGGGAAAAAAGTTTTTCTCAAAAATCTACCATCAGCAAGCTTCATTTCCTTCTCCAAAGGATGAAAGGAAATCTGTTCGACTACAGAAGTATCTTCTTCATGAGACATGGTAAACTTTACATACCAATTGTGCCCAAGGTACCCTTCCAAACCATAGACATCGCAGAGCAAGTCCCACTGAAGTAGCCTCGAAGTAAAATCCCCATCATCAAGAGAAAGAAGACCGTTGAGTATGGCGGTTTCGGCCTGGAGCGAATCGCATTAACGGTGTAGTCGATGGACCGAGAGGTTGCTGAGAACCAAAGTGTATCTTCACCGTCAATATATCTACGAACCGCTTCTTTTAGCTTCTTGAGACCGAAAGCAGGCGTACCGCCCATAACTAGCCTCCCTGGCGGTTATATCATACATATCATAATATTACTTTTATAATTTATCTCAAAGCTAATATGAAATTATATCTATCTAATTATATGGAATTAAATTTCGCAAAACTAGGCCTACTTTTTTGAAGATCTCTGGTTGCAGCGACCCAGTTGCGACCCAATTTTTATGCTTCCAGATACCAAATCACACCAATCACCTCGGAAATTCCCCGGTTGGTTAACGAAATAACTACCTAAAAATACAAGGGGATACACCCCAATACCAAAACTCGATCTCTCTCTCGTTCATGGGTGGCATGGGCGGCATGATGTAATTTTACATCAGTAAGTTCATCCACTTACGTCTCT
>CAZOSN010000224.1:0-4312 GCA_964582405.1 uncultured Oligoflexales bacterium
GATGGACGGCAGATGGGCTGCCAACACCCAAAATCAGCCCTGACAGCCCACTAGCCAGAAGCTCTCGCTAGGAGCTCTCTAGCCACTGAATATTCTGGCTCCTTGACATTCGGGTCACTCGCGTTTATACCCCCCAGTCCAGGCTTATTGGTGCAGGGAACAAGACCTGCAGCATTTTATTCATCAAGCATAGACGAGGAGAACACCAATGATTAAGCTGGTTGCAAGCATTGTTTTCATGTTGCTTGGCGCAGGCCAAGCCTCAGCAGCAGGATTTTTCAGAATTGAATCAGTCAACGAATTGACCAACCAGGTAACTCAGGCTGTTACGATTCAAAAAGCTGCGGGAGAAGGCAAGCGCGGTTATGGAATTTACGTCGAAAACTTCGACAGCCACGGGAATCTGACCAAAGTAACGACCTTCGAGGATGAAGTATCGTGCAAGGCGGGCGGCCCTGGGTTTCTTCGGTGCGTAAAGGAAAAATCTCCTATTGAGCGCCGCGAAATTCTCTTTGACTGCTACGACAAGAATGATGCTTGGGTCTGCGACATGGGGCTCACGGTGATCAAGCTTAGAGCTGACAAGCAGAAAGAACTTTCTCGCGAACTTCTTATCAAAGGCGCGAACCTGGTAGATTCGGACTTTTAATCCGCGATAAGCAGACTTTGCCATGATTACCCATGGCAAAGCTTGCCCCGCTTCCTAGCCTGCCCTATGCTGACTCGGATGCAGCAAAAGGCAATTTTCTTGCATGAGATATCGATTCATTCTCATGATCCACCAGAATATCGCGCATTTCCTGATAACACGGCTGACAGATCGGTTTACCGACTGCATCAGAGCTTAGATCGCCACGCGCAACCAGAGTTGCCTGTGCATGGCTGCTAAAATCACGAAGACGCAACGGAGCACCCGTCATACAATTAGGGCAGTTGCTAATCATATGCCTCACCAATGAAAGAATTGTAGGGGAAAACCTAAAATCGAATATACCATAGCTCTGGCAAAAAAGTGTACTGCCCGCTCCGAAATTTTACCGCCTTGAGTGCGAAAAACCATTCCTGGCTTTAGTTGCCGAGCAAATCGGTGAAGAGCGCAAATACTTGCCACCACGGAAACACGGAAGTGCAGAACCACGGATAATTTTTTAGCAAACCCGAATTGCTAAGGATCATGTTGCGTAATAAAGGCTCGGAGCTTGAGTTCCCCGTGACCAGGGAGTTTTTCACTCTATAACATCATTTGTTTGACTATATATTCGCATAGTCTACAGACCCATTGACATAACTTCCGTCTCTGCTGGATACTAACAAGTTCTTTTCGGAATGAGGCGTTTAGTTTTTCGCCCTTCAAGGCACGCGAGTTACATCAGGAGAGAATCATGGAGATCCAGCATTTTTTCGATCCCGACACCTCAACTCTCACCTATGCCGTATTCAGGGGAAAACCGGGGGCATGTGTGATTTTTGATCCAGTCTGGAACTTTGATCCGGCGTCAGGCAAGCTCTCCGAACATTCCGCCAACGGGCTGTGCGCTTTTTTAGAATCCGAGAGGCTTACGCCCGAGATGGTCATCGAGACCCATGCCCATGCCGACCATTTAACGGCGGCTCAAATACTGAAGCAGCGTTATCCAGGGCTTGTGATTGGAATTTCCGAGCGAATCAAATTAGTCCAAGCAACTTTTCAGCCGCTCGTTGGTCAAAGCAATATGCCTATAGACGGACGGCAATTTGATCGCCTGTTCGGTGATGACGAATTGATTGAGGTCGCTGGCCTTAAAATCCGGGTGATCCCACTTCCGGGGCACACGCCAGCCTGCACTGGCTATGGCATCGATGATGCTGTGTTCACGGGTGACGCGATTTTCATGCCCGACAGCGGTACAGGCCGATGCGATTTTCCCGGCGGCAGCGCCCGCACACTCTACAAGTCGATCACAAACAGGCTCTACCGATTACCTGATTCCACACGCATTTTCGTGGGGCATGACTATCAGCCTGGAGGGCGGGCCTTGGCTTTTGAGACCACGGTTGGTGCGCAGAAATTGAACAATATTCATCTCCCATCTGAATCTACCGAGGCTGAGTTCGTCAAGCTACGCGAGGGCCGTGACGTCACACTAAACGCACCGCGCCTTCTCTGGCCTAGCATTCAGGTCAATATAAATGCGGGAAGGCTTCCCGATCCCGAATCCGGCGGGAGGAGATTTCTGAAAATTCCCCTGACCTGAATCCGCAGCCCATCATGGTCAAGCAACTCAGGGATTGAGAAAGATAGGCTGCAGCGGGGCATCCTATCCCGCGTGTGGGCTGCCAACACCCAAAATCAGCCCTGTTCGCTCCATGCCGGCGCGCGCTTAGCAAGAAACGCCTGCATGCCCTCTTTGGCCTCCTCCCCCTGCACCGCCCGCGAGAAATCTTGCGCGGCATGATCCAAAAGCTCTGGCAGAGGATCTAATCCAACCCGCAAAAGCAGCGCTTTGGTCACCCGGTTGGCTTCGGGCGCGCAGCGCTTGATGTCCTTGAGAGTCGCTTCCAGTCGCTCGCTCACCGCATCCGCGCTTGGACAAACAAAATGCGCGATGCCCAGCGCTACGGCCTCATCGCCATGAAATCGAACGCCTGTCAGTGCCAATCGCCGGGCCTGGGGCAGGCCGATCCGAGCCACAACAAACGGTGCAATCTGGGCCGGGATTACCCCGAGCCCTGTTTCAGGCAAACCAAAAACGCAGTCCTTGTGAGCAATCGCCACATCTGAAACGCAGGCCAGACCAAAACCACCTCCAAGCGCTGCGCCTTCAAGCACAGCGACCACGGTCTGCGGCGCATCGTTGACGGCAATCATCATCGTGCCGAAGGCTCGGTTGAGTCTAAAAAACGGATCGCCCTCGGATTTTCCTATCTGGCTGCGTGCCTCGGTCATATCCTTGAGGTCCGCACCCGCGCAGAAATATCCCTCGGCTCCCCGAAGCACCACGATCCCGATCTCGCGCGAACGGTCTTTGATCGCATGAAAAACTTGTGAAATTTCCCGCACCATTGCAAGACTCATGGCATTGCGAACCTTGGGTTGATTCAGCGTGACATAAAGCACCCGACCCTCGGTCCTAAGCGCAAGATGGGAACACTCGGGAAAATTCATACTCATCCTTTCATGAGGTAATACTTGGTCCAAACAGGTGATATCTGTATCAGCAAGGTATCGCTACACCGGCAAAAATGTGCCACACGCCCTACCTTCTCACAACCAGATTTCCCGCCCCCCTCGTAAAAGAGGTCTAAAACTAGCGACACCCCGGGCAAGGGAATTTTCACAACTGTCAACCCAAACGACGGCAATTAAAAATATAACTCTAATAAAATCAGCTAGTTAAATGTTGGCTCGATTATCGCATACCTTAGCGAAAAGATCTGGGAGAAATATCATGACAGCAAGAGCCTTAGGCCAATTTACCCTCCGAATGTTGACGGTTCTCGCAATCGTTCCGATTTTCGGAGCGTGCAAACCACAGTCCGCATACCTTGCGGCGCGAAAAGCTGGCCTTAGTCAGTTCCAGCGTACGGGCCATGTCGACTCTGAGTTTTTGGGGTTAGTTCAGCGCTTTGAGTTTTACTATGGTGGATCGATTGGCGATGTGAGCGTTAGGTTCGGTCCGTCTGAAACCGCCGCTGCCTGTGTCACTAGCTGGCAAGGAACCAAAGTCGTGAATGTCAATCACGAGATCTGGAATTCGTTTGGTGAGATAGATAATGCCATTGACCGCCGTGAGATTGTGATTTTCCATGAGCTCGGTCACTGCGTGCTTGACCAAACCGAGCACCGCAACGATCGGTTCGATCACCATATCAATGGCAAGCCGATAAGCTACCCGGGTTCGATCATGAGTGCAGTTTTGACTCAGGAAGACATGGACATCATCATGCGCAACAAGCTCATTTACATGAAAGAACTCTTCCAAGGTACTGCCGTCACCGACTCCCCCACCCTTCTCTAGTGGACTGCCAACCCCCAAAATCGTCCCTGACAGCCCACTAGCAGCTGCATTACCCAAAATGGATGTGATCGCCCTGGCGACCTGTCTTTGCCATCGCCCCCGCATCTAAGATCTGTTAGGATACGGGGAATCAGTTTCATCGATTGCGGGGACCCATGAGGGCATACATCAACCTCTTGTTTGACCTTACACGGCGCGAATTCAAGCTGCGCTACCTTGGGTCCCTGTTGGGGGTAAGCTGGAACATCATCCATCCCCTGGTGATGATCCTGATTTATACCTTGGTTTTTTCCAACATCATGAAAGTCAAGTTA
>CAZOSN010000224.1:4322-6405 GCA_964582405.1 uncultured Oligoflexales bacterium
ACGCAATGTACCTCTGCAGTGGGATACTTGCCTGGAGCGCTTTTACCGAGACATTGAACCGCTCTGTGAGCACGCTGCTCGACAACGCCGGATTTATCAAAAAAGTGGCTTTCCCGCCTGTGATCCTTTTTGGATCGACCTACCTTTCAACGCTTATTAATTTTCTGATCGGTTATGGCATCTTCCTAATCTTCGTGGCGGTTGTTGGAGAATTCTCGCTCAGCAGTGCGGTGCTGAGCCTTTTGGTGGTCATGCTATTCAATGCCATGGCGTCGGGGCTGGGGCTGGCCCTTGGCTGCCTCAATGTATTTTTGCGCGACGTTCAGCAAATTGTTGGCGTCGTGATCCAGCTATGGTTTTGGACTACTCCCGTTGTTTATCTGATTGAGGCGCTTCCCCATTTCGCGCACAATATCTTGCGCTTCAATCCGGCTTTTTATTTTGTTCGGGCGCTCCATGATCTCCTTTACTACCACCGAGAGCCATCTCTCCTGAGCTGGGGGGCCATGGTTGGCGCAAGCAGCACGGCCCTTTTCTTCGGCTTTGTCGTCTATCGGCGTGCGCTGAGTCAAGTGCGAGACGAATTATGATCACAATCAGCAAACTGGCAAAATCATTCCGAGTCTACACCAGACGTTCGGCACGACTGCGCGCAATTTTTGGGAAAGCCGTCGAAGGTCGCGATTTCGAACTCGTCAAGAGCCTGTCGGGCATCACCCTCTCGGTTCCAAGCGGCTCGGTTCATGGGCTTATCGGCATGAATGGGGCAGGCAAAAGCACCCTACTCAAAATCCTGACCGGAGTCATCGAGCCAACCTCCGGAAGCTTCGAATTAAGCGGTCGGGTCGCGGCGCTTCTCGAACTGGGTACGGGCTTTCATCCTGAGATGACTGGACGCCAGAATATCGAGACCAACGCAGGCCTGCTTGGTTTTTCCAAAGCCGAAATCCGAGCCAAAATAGAGGCTATTGCCAACTTCGCCGAGCTGGGCGCTTTTTTTGATCGCCCGGTGAAAATTTACTCCTCTGGGATGTATGTGCGCCTTGCGTTTTCGTTCGCCATTGCGGTCGAGCCGGATATTCTCATTATCGACGAAGCTCTGTCGGTCGGGGATGCATATTTTCAGCAAAAGTGTCTGGAAGAGATCTATCGGTTCAAAAAGAAGGGGACCACCATCCTTTTTGTTAGCCATGACCTGCAGGCGATCAAGCTCCTCTGTGATCAGGTGTCGCTGCTCTCGATGGGTGAGGTTCTTTACACCGGGCCCGCAATTGATGCCATGGAACGCTACAACGCCCTGCTTTCGCATCACAAGGACCCTCATCGCGATCGCTTGGACAAACTCGAAACTTTGCAGAATCCAGGTTCCCTGGGGCTAAATTCGGGAAGCCAGGAAATCCGCATCATCAAGATCTTTCTCAAAGACAATCAGGGCCAGCCCTGCGAAGCGGTCGTGGCTAGTGATACCATCACGATTGAAGTCGAGACTGAGGTGACCACACCAAGTCTCGAAAACCCGACCTGCGGGATCTTGATTCGCGATCGACTGGGCTACGACGTGTTTGGCACAAACAGCAGCTACCTCGGCATGCAAACCGGAAACTTTCAGAAAGGCGACCGTCCGTGTTTCTGCTTTACGATGGCGCTTAATTTGGGTCCGGGCGATTACACGCTGACGGTGGCGCTCCATGCGTCGGCAACCCATCTTGAAAAAAACTACGATTGGCGCGACCGCGCATTGCTGCTTCGGGTTCTGCCTTCAACGGGATTTCAGTCCATCGGTGTCGCACGGCTTTTCCCTACACTCTCGGTGACGCGACTGTAAGGCTATATCCTCGGCTAGTGGGCTGTCAGGGGCGTTTCTTCCGCATCAACTGCTGAGATAATCCGTCCTATTCACCCCGGTCCCCACATAGACGACCCGCACGCCAGCCGCTGCCTCTACGCCTTTTATGTAGGCTATGGCTTCTGGGGGCAGATCACCGATCTTGCCTGATTTTGGAATATCACCAGCCCAGCAGGGCATGGTTTCGTAAATTGGTTCGCACTGGGCAAGCACCGTATGATCCCACGGGAAGTGCTC
>CAZOSN010000225.1:0-6321 GCA_964582405.1 uncultured Oligoflexales bacterium
GCTGCGAAGCCTAAAGCCTGGTGGCATACTCTACCTCGGAACCCCACTCGCCGATCGGATCAAGCTAAGCAAGCCAGAGCGATTCGCGGTGAGTCTCCACCAACCCTATCATCGCCATATATTCTCTTGGGGCTCTCTTCTTAAAATGACCAAGCTTCAGGGTTTGACACCCCTCAGGGTGCACAGGCGCCATTGCACAGATACTCTTGTCCCTTCGGTCAACACGCGGTTTCTCCATGAATATATCCGCGCCTGCGGCAATGTCGTCGATGCCGGATTTGAAAGACCACCGGAACACCTGTTTCGCAAGAATCCACGCCTTTTGGCCCTAGCTTTTCTTGGATATTTTGTATCAGATCGTGCTGAAGTCAGCGCTTATTTTCGCAACGATCACTGACCCATTTTAAAACGTGCTCTAACCTCGATTTCGCGACGAAAAAATGGCCGAAGTGAGCTAACATCCAGAAATTTTGGAAAATTGATGGGCGAGTTTATCGACCAGGATTATGACCTCGGAAAAATTCTCCTGCGAGAGAGAACTCTGCTCGATCGCGCGAGCTACATCACCAAGCTCAGGAAATCCGAACGATCCTGCTGTCCCTGCGATTTGGTGGGCCACAAGGTTTACCTCGGCGAGGTCTGATGTTTGGCAGGCTTTATGAAGCCTCTGCAACCTTTCTTTCATACTACTTAGAAAGACAGGCAAGGCCATTTTCTGAATCTCGTCCAGACGAGTCATTTTTAATTGCGATGAGTTTTTCGGAAGGTACTGACTCACGGTGCGGGCAAGGTTGAATTGATCTACCGGCTTACTCAAATAAGCATTAAAGCCTAGATTGCGGCACCGCTCTGCCTCTTCTTTAAGCGCATTGGCAGAGAGAGCTATTGCGGGGGTAGTGATCCCCTCCTTTCGGATGGCCGTTATTGCCGTTGCTCCGTCCATGATGGGCATCTGGAGATCCATGATAATCAGATCAAACTGCTTTTGTTTTAGCATCTGCAGAGCTTCCATACCATTGCGTGCTTCGCTGACTGAAGCATTCCAGTAGGTCAAATAGCTTAAGGTGATGAAGCGGTTATCGGGAGCATCATCGACCACTAGAATTTTGCGACCTGTTAGGTTTTCTGCCTCGCCTTGCGTGAAGGTTTGGTAAGCAACGGATTTAGAATTCGGCAAGGAGTTGATCCACTCGGTTCTATCGGTTTTGTCATAAGGAAATTGGAGTTTAAATGTCGTGCCTTGGCCAGGCTGACTTTCGGCAATCGTCAGGCTGCCACCCATGGCATGAGCTATTCTTAAGGAAAGCTCCAAGCCGAGCCCGCTGCCACCGAAGCGTCGGGTCGTCGAGTCTTCGGCCTGATTGAATTTCTGAAACAAACCAGCCTGCTGCTCCAAAGTTAGGCCTATCCCTGTGTCGCGAACAGCGATAGCCATCTCGCGTTCATCGGCAGAAAGGGTTATCTCAACAAAGCCCTTTTCGGTGAATTTGACCGCATTGCCGACAATATTGGTTAGAATTTGCCTAAGCCTCATGGGATCGCCAACTATGATGTTTGGAATCTTCCCTTTAATGGCACACCTTAGTTCGATCCCTTGGCGCTTGGCATTAGGGGTCATGGTCGACTCTATGTCGTCCAGCAGATCGGCGATCACGACGTCGGTTTTTTCGATCGAAAGCTTTCCCGCTTCGATTTTTGAAAGATCAAGAATATTTTCGATGAGCTGAATAAGAATTTTAGAATTGCGCATGATTCCCGCGATGCTGATGCCGCGCTGCGCGGCATCCTCGCGATTGAGTGCCATGAGTTCAGCAAAGCCGGAGATGGCGTTAAGGGGAGTCCGAATCTCATGGCTCATGTCCGCTAGAAATTCCGTCTTATGTTGACTGACCGATTCCGCATGCTGCTTCGCGAGTTTGAGTTCGGCCTCGCGTCTGATCGCGGTAAGCAGGAACGTTGTGACAAAATAGGCCAAGGCGGAAGCGATGACTCCCAGGATAGCCAATAGTGTCGCAAGGTTAGAGAATGCTCGATCAACGCGGCCCGTCGCTAGTGCGCCCAATTCAGCAGCCATTTTGTCAAGGCGAATTGCATTCCACTCGCAAATGGTCGAGCCAAACACGAGCAAAGAAACCACGATACCTGTCTGATTGATCAAAGTGCGAGGATTTCGTTCCGTTCCGTCTGTGAGGCGGTAGGCCAAAGTCATTAGACCCACGACGATAAATATCAGGCTCATCTGCGGCGGCATCTGGGTGAAATCGCCCCAATGGTAGCCTGGTTCGATTTCAGCAGTGAATCCGTAGAGAGCTGTGAGGCCCACCAAGAAAGTGGCGATGCTTGCAAGAAGAGATATCCATCGCACGATATGCGGTCTGGATGGCAGTAACTCGATAAGGGAAAAGACGCCCATGCATATGAAAGCTATTCCAGAGTTGGGCGACGTGTTCACCCTAACAAGGATACTTTGAACTAAGGGGAAATTGACCGAGAGCCAATCAAGCCAGAAGGCGCGTGGGAAGAAAAAATCGGCGATGGCGGTAAATCCAATCGAGATTTCAAGGTATGCCGTAAGCGCGACAATATACTGCCACATGGTGTTTTTTGCGGTCATCGCCCATAAGCCGATTCCAACCCACATCAGGGCAATGGCAGTCGACCATTGGACCGGTGCAAAATTCTCAGAAACCTTCGTCAAAGCTGTCAGCCCAAAATACCAGCCGACCAAAAAAATGCTGGCCAGTCCAATTAAGGCGACGGCTAGTCCGGGAAGAAACTTGTGAGATTTTCGTAAGTGCCTGAGAACAAACAGAGGATCATCAGCTTGAAAATGACTCTTGGATGCAGCGGGGCCAATACTTGCCATATTGACAACCTCGTGTGAGCGAAATTGAACCTTGCCGCACGAATGTAATGGTCCGAGCCGTTCGATACAAGAAAATAACACGAGATCAGACGCAAAATTGTCCCACAAGCTTGCGGCTCATGGGACAATGTTCTCATATAGTCAATGGTTTACTACTGAACCGTGAATGCCTTGCGTCCAATGACCTCACACTCACCTTCGCTCCAATTGTAGTACATCCGGACTTCGTACTCACCGGCTGGCAGCCCGCCGTAATACTGCGTTCCCGAAGTTCCCGTTGACCACTGCCACGAGCACCAGCTGTTGTCAGGGTAACTTTTGGGAACGATAGTGATCCAGTCGCCAGAGGTTCCGGGCATGTTGGAATAATCAACCTTGATCGAGTCACCTGAGGCAAAGGATGACTTCTCTAAGGTGACCGTGGCATTGTATTTACCCGACATGTTACCCTTGGTTTGGCAGCTTCCTGGGTTGGTGCAAGAAGACAAGGACGGGTAGGGGATCACGTTCTCGGGGGTTGATGGTTTGGTCATCAGAGTTGCGCATTGATCGGGTCCATACGCCCCTACGGTGTACCATTCACCGGACTCCTTCAATTCGAATTTGGTGAGGTACTGTAGCACGGACTTCTTGCCACTTTCGTTTTTCACATAGGATACATCGACATTGGCTTTAACGAGCGGTTTCGAACCTGAAAAGTAGTTGACCCTCACCAGGTAACAGAAATTTTCGGGTGTGGTTTCTGCTTTGGAATCACCGTTGTTTTCTGGGCCAAAGGCATAGACGTTGTCGACATCAAGGGTAAGTTTTTCGCCCTCGCGCATCGTCCAGTTGGCTTGATCAACCAAGGCTGCGCCGATTTCCTCTTCGGTTTTTGCTGTTTTCATCGCGGCTGCATTGTATTTAGAAACATGCAAATCCAAATCGACCTCGGAGTCCCAGGCGAGCGTTGCCATGAAAGGCCGCTCAGGCACGGCATAGTCGCAGGAACGTTTTCCGACTGTGAAAGTCTCGGAGCTAGAGGTGACAGTCGTGGGCGCTTCGCCGTCTTTGGTTTGGGTAGCGACTTTGGCGAGGTACAATTTGTAGAAAGGTCCTGGGGGAACAAGATCATAGGTTACCGTGGTTCCGTTGACAGTGACCGGATAAACCCTGACGGTAGAAGCTGATTTTACATTGTCGCAACCAGTTACATAGGTGGAGTCGAAGCCTTTCTGAAGGATTAAATAGACGGGGTCGGTTTGAGCTGTCACCAGTTCGGCTGTCAAGGTCAGAGATCTTTGACCCGATGGAATGGGGGCCTTATCAACCTCTTTTGAGCCGGTCATGTCAAGGGTGCCGCCATCGTATTCAAGCTTCATACTCTTCCAGAAATCCGACGATGCCGCTGGCGGGATCAGGTTGCCGCGCGGTAGATCGGTGGTGGATGAAGTCGGCTCTGCCTGAACCGTCGCCAGTTTTGCGGGAGCCGCGGGAGGCGAAGCCGGGTCTGTTTGCGGCGTTGCTGCTGGCGGAGCTGGTGGTGGCACCGGGCCTCCGGAGAGCTGAATTTTGTCGTTGTTTTGTTCTGGCTTGAGATCCTTCCCAATCAGATCCTCCAGGGTAAGAGCCCCTGTGTCCGGATTAATACCCCAAAAATGGACTCCATAAGAATCCTTAGATGTTCCGGGTGGATCTCCAGGGCCGTAGGTATAGACAAGGTATGCATTGATGGGTGCTTCGACCTTAAATTTTCCGGTCGAATCGGTCGTGGTCTTGATGACTTCCGAGTTGGTTTCAGAGTAGTTGTGCACATTGCTAAGCTTGATGCGCAAGAGGTCCTTTTTACCCCCCTTGCCGTCAGGCACTTTCTTGTACTCAACAAGAGATTCAAGCGCCTCTTTGTTAAGCAATTTAATGAGGACCACATTGGCCCCTTCAATGGGTTCGCTGCCACCGGCCCTATTGACTGTTCCGGTGAAGGTCATGGACCCGAGGTTGCTTAGCTGATCCTGAACCGTACCGCAGCCGACCGCCCACGCGAGGCCGATCCCTGCCGTGAATAATAACCGCCGCAGGCGTTGAGTTTTCATGGATACTCCCAATGGAAAAGTTGCTCACTATATTCAAGTGTGAGAGGTATCGGCTTACGGCATTAAAAAATAAGGTTTGACTAAAGATCTTAGGATGTAATGCTTTTTCGTAACCTTCCCAAAGGTAGAGACCGATGTTTGATTTGAGAAGCTTTTGCGTTTTGGACCAACAATCCTTTTGGCAAAAAATTTTTGAGGTCTTCGTTCTCGCGTTGTCCGAGAGCAATGTCAATTTTGCCTAGGTCTGAGCTTTCTCGCCGGTATAGGCGAACGAATTGAGGGGTTTTTAGGGTTGGCGAGGGTAATCCTGGGTGATAAAAGCGGACAATAACCTTGCGGAGAACCCATGACACCAGGTATTGAAGCCAGCGCTATGATTCGGTTCCGTGGCACAGCGCATCTGATCGTGCCGATCGATCCTTTTCAATTAGCCGTGCGGCTAGATGGGACCGAGCAGACGCGCGAATTTTTTTGGGGTCGCGTTGCTTTTGACCTTGTGCGGGATGATTCCTTCCCACGAGAGCTTATCAAATTGATCAAAGTAGGATCGCGGCTTAGCCTGCAGCTTAGTTATGATTCGGACACAGCACCTGTCGTGATATTGCCGGTCGAGGTTCTAGATGAGGTGCAAGATCGTCTCGGCATGAGTCTTAAATTCAAGTTTTTGGCCAAGGCAAGCGAACTCGATGAAATCTTTGAACAGCTTTCTGGCACCTATAGCCAAAGTGTTTCGTCTTCTCCTGGAACCCATTAAACGACTGACTTCCCCAATCATGTGATTGACTCCAACGCCACACTTTCCTGGAGCTCACGAGCCACTCTTCCCGGGTGAGTCTGCGACCGCCGCTGGCTGCGGTCAAAAACCGGACCTTCTGAATCCTGATTCTAGTGGGCTGTCAGGCGCGATTTTTGGGGTACCTTTTCGAAGCCAAAGTTCAAAAACAGAACATGCAATATAATGCGTTATATTTTCGAGAATTTGATCATCGGCGCAGGGTATTGGAATAATGAAAGTCTAGAGCTCTCGAAAGACAATCGTTTTGCGATAGATGAATTGATCGACGCTTGGCGGCAGGAAGCAAAGCGAATAAAGCGATTTAATCAGGCCCTAAAAGAACAGGCTTTAAAAGATGAACAGGAGGAGATATATCGCAGTGCTCCAGGAATAGGAGCGATATCGGCGCGCGTACTATCAAACGAATTAGGAGATATGTCTCGGTTTGATAATGAGCGTCAGTTATTCTCAAGTAGCGGCCTAACACCAGGCGAATATTCATCTGGTGAGCAGATCAGGCAAAGAAATGGAATTTGGAAGGGTGTTTCAGCTTGGTCGCATCGGTGGAAACTTCATGTTCGCGTTGGGTTGCGAGTCAATCAATATGA
>CAZOSN010000226.1:0-6273 GCA_964582405.1 uncultured Oligoflexales bacterium
ATCATGCCTCAATGTCTATAGCCTTACCCAAAGCCGCGTTGAGCTTCGCGAAGCCAAAACCAACACTCTCGTCGAAGCACGCGACGCTCCCACGCCGACAATCGAATGGGTCCTGCGCCTCAAAGACGGTGAAGTTTACCAGGCGCGAATGATCTACGAACCAAAACGTCAGATCTTGGCAAGCAAGGAATTTACCGCAAGTCAAGACAGCATCGCCATTCCGTTGCATTTACCCTGCAGAAACTGAAAGCTTTATCAAATTGCGATTGCTGATTTATGGACTGACCCTTAGCGCGCCATGGCTAAATGAAAAGACTTTACTTCGGCCCATCCTTGCTGCAAAATCCTAGCATTTACTAGAAAACAGATCCAACCGACGGGACCAACCTATGGGAAAATCGACCAAAGTCCTCCATGGACTACGTACAAAAAAGGAAATCGTCGAAAACTGGTTGCCGCGGTATACGGGAACGCCGCTAGACCAATTTGGCGACTACATCTTGCTTACCAATTTTTCCGACTATGTCAGGAGATTTTCGAAGCTATTCAACGCTCCCATTCTGGGTGCAGATCGTCCGTTTCAAACTTGCACCAACAGTGCGGGGCTGACGATGATCAATTTTGGGATGGGTTCGGCTAATACGGCGACGGTCATGGATCTCCTGGTCGCCGTCAAACCCAAAGCAGTGCTATTTTTGGGAAAATGCGGGGGCGTCAAAGATTCGACCGAGATTGGACACTTTATTCTTCCGATCGCTGCTATCCGTGGCGAGGGGACCTCGGATGACTACTTACCCCAAGGGGTCCCTGCGATGCCCTCGTTCAAACTGCATAAATTTGTCTCAGAAAAAATTGTCGAAGCCGGAATGGACTACCGAACGGGCACGGTTTATACGACCAACCGCCGCGTTTGGGAACACGATGAAGATTTTAAGAAGCGATTAATCAAATACCGCTGCATCGCGGTTGATATGGAGACCGCAACTTTTTTTGCGGTAGCAATTCACAATGAAATTTCGCGAGGCGCTCTTCTGCTAGTCTCCGACACACCCATGTCGCCTGAAGGCGTCAAAACTGAAGCCAGTGATAAAAAAGTAACGGAAAACTATGTTGACCTCCATATAAGCATTGGCATAAAAGCCATGACGGAAATCGAAGTCAAAGGTGAAAAAATAAAACACTTCCGATACTAGTTGGGGACCATATGGCAGGGCATAGTAAATGGGCTAACATTAAACACCGCAAACAGGGTCAAGATGTCAGGCGCGGTCGGATCTTTACTAAGCTCGCCAAAGAAATCACGGTTGCAGCCAAGATTGGCGGTGAAGATATGGACTCAAACCCGCGTCTAAGGCTGGCCGTCACCAAAGCCCGCGCGCAGAGTATGCCCAAAGACAATATCGACCGAGCCATCAAGAAGGGAATCGGCGGACAGGCGGGCGACGATTATTTTGAGAAAATCTACGAAGGCTATGGTCCTGGTGGTGTTGCGGTTGTGATCGAATGCCTGACGGACAATGTCAACCGCACGGTGTCTGAGGTCCGCTATGCGTTCTCTCGTTCGGGAGGCAATCTGGGCACTGATGGATCTGTAAGCTGGATGTTTCATAAAAAAGGTCAGATCGTTTATGCCCGCGACAAGATAGCGGAGTTTGACAAGCTATTCGAGTTGGCGCTCGAAAACGGTGCGAGCGACGTTAGCGATCAGGATCCTAATGTGTATGAGGTGATCTGCGAGCCGGCTCAGTTTCATGGTCTCAAAGATGCCCTTGACGGACTTGGGATTGAGCCTGATGTCGCAGGAATCACCCGCATTCCCGAAAACTACACGCAGCTTGATTCTGCGAAGGCTGAGTTGATGAACAAAATGATAGATAACCTCGAAGATTGTGACGATGTTCAGGAGATCTATCACAACGCCGAATTTCCAGAATAGACGCATCCGAATTTGAATAAAGTATGGTAGGCTAGTACCTTGTTAGGGACGATTTTGGGGGTTGGCGGCCCAGCTACCGCCCATCTTGGCCAAAAATCGAATCAGGCAAGCCGAAGGAATAGCAACGCTATTCCTTCGGCTTGCCTGATTCGATTTTTCACCAACCTGGACGGCATCTGGATTGCCAACCCCCAAAATCGTCCGTGACAAGGTACTAGAAGCTGTTTCTATTTTTAGAACTTAGTTTCATCCTTTGATTCCCCCTATTCGCTCTTCTGGACCAAAGCTGGGGATCAAGGTGATGACCAGAGCCAAGGATCTTGGGTCTGAGGCTTTTGGGTTCGGAGAACCAAGTATGGCATTGCCCTCCACCGCTCATATATTCTCAAGGCTTGCACTACTAGCAACGCTAGTCGTGGGGTCGGTGGCGCCCGCCCAAATTAAAATATACCAGCTTGAATCGGTTACGCTGGAAGGAACTGATCGGCTTTCGGTCGAGGATATTTCAAGGCAACTTGACCTTTACCCGGGCAAACCACTCAATGATTCAGTGGTCACACTTGTGCGAGAAAAACTCCTCGCATTTGGATTGTTTAAATCTGTTGCGCTATATATGCGCAAAGGCTCTGCGCAGGGGAAAGCGCGCCTGATCATCGAGGTCGAGGATGATAACTCGGTCTTAGGGTCCTGGGCCATCGGGAGCGAACTATCTGTCACAAGCGGTGAAGCGCAATCAAATACTTCGACATCGGCAGCACCTGCTTTTGGTTACCGCGCCGAAGTTTTGGCACGCAATGCTTTCCGGCAAGGGTATCGGGCCAACCTTGGTATCGACACCGATAGCAAAGGTATTGTGCGCGAAGGTCACACAGCGGTCGGTCTCCCTCGTTTTTCCAAAGAGAGCACCCAATTTGATGGCCAAGTCTCGATAGTCGATGTCCATCATCGCTACCTTCATGCCTTGGGATTTGGTCAAAAAGGCGAGGCCTTTTGGACCCAAGACATAGGCAACGATGCCTTAAACTATGGCGTTGCGATGTATCTCAACCGCGACCGATTTTCGATGCCTAGATTTCCGAAAACCGTGGTCGGACCCAAGATTGGTTACCAACGAGAAACTCGACTTCTAGGATTCGTCCCGAGTCCGGGCTATGGATACGGCCTCTCGGGGCTGCTTCCCGTGGGTAACACGGGACAGCATGTGCTTGAAGCGCGCGGTTCGTACACCAAAAAACTGGGGCAACTGATCGTGGCCACTGCGGAAGGCAAGGCCATGGCTGTCGGTGCCGAAGGTCGCGCCGGACGGGCTAATCTAAGGCTTGATCTCCCGGTAGGTCGATCGGATAAAACTCAGGAATTTGCAAAAGCGTTTTTACTCGTAGAATCGGGTCTTGACCGTTACCGCGCAACGGATCTGTCTGCGTCAGCGATGAGTTTTGGCCTGCGCTACCATAGCCCAGGGTTTATAGCCGAGGTCGTGCTCAAGATTACGACGGTCCCCAAAGAATTTGAGCCCCTACTCGATACTGGTTATGGGATACAGACCGGGGGGCTTCCATGATTAAGCGCTCCTTTTCGATAGCTTTGGCCGTGATAATCTTTGCAAGTCCCGCTCTTGCCCAGTCGTCAAACGCGCAATGGGAAATGGTGTCTGGCAAACTCAACCTCAAAGTCGCGGTACAGAACCAGCTCAGTAAAAAACAAAAAAACTTGATCCAGTCAGGCTTTTCCACATACTCAGTACTCGAGATTTTTCGCCCAGAGGGTCAGTACACGCCGGAAACAAGCCTGTTTCGCGCGGAGTGCACCGTTAACTATGATACCTGGGAAGAGACCTACGACGTCTACCGCATTGACACTAAAAAGCGTATCGAAAAGGCTAAAGCATTTAAAAGTTATGCTGATACCTGTTTGTCTGCGGTAATCGATGATAGCGGTGTGCTGGAATATTTTGCAAAAGCTGGCGGCTATTTTTGGGCCGATCTACGAATCGATCAAATTTCTCAAGACAAAGCCGAGGAAATGCGCCAGTGGCTCATCAAGCAACAGTCAGGTGTCGTGAAGGGAATTTTTTCGCATATGCTTGGCGATATCAAGGTATCCGAGCAGGTGCGCATCAAGGTCGAAATTCCCGTCTATGCGCTAAACCACAATCCTGAAGATGAGCATGAAATCATGGCGCTTTACCCAACTCAGAGTCCTATTTCAAAATAAGGTTAGTGGTCATCCAAGAAAAAAATCCGGCTCTCTTGCCATGAGTTACACCATAAACGCGGAGTTTGAGAATAAGTAGCGTACCAAATAAAAAGCTCGCTAACGCCTGGCAGGGTGCCCTTGCCGGCGGCGGCGATCCCGCGACATCACCTCTCTATGTATTTGGACCTTTTCTCCATCTTCTGGTCCTTGCAGGCGCCACGAGCATAGTCTTTGGAACCGCTGTGTGGCTTGCGGTCTTGACGGTATTTGCGGTCTCGGCCGTTTACCGATCCGTGATGTCATGGGTTGTTGATGGCAGCGGCGGCAGCGGTCTCTGCGAAGAAGAATTCGGTTCCTGGGCTGTAAAAATCAATGCAGGTATTACAATCGTCGAGTACATTCTTACGTTTCTCGTAAGCATGGCAGCCATGGTTACTTTTTTGGCTGATCGCCTGCCAGCACTTAACTCTGAGGTCTTGGGAATCTCGCCTCGAGTACTCACGGCAGCCTTCCTCACCTTGGCGGTTGGATTTTTGGTCAACCGCGGACCGAGAATGGCAGCAGCTATATTTGGACCGGCGACGGCTGCTGTGCTCCTGCTTCTTTGGGTACTTATCGGAGCCACGATCGTCAAGTACGGACTCGAATTTCCCTCGTTCAATTTTCGAGCATTCTCGCTCGACTATCTATCGGTGACCCTTGGCGGCTATGCGCGCATTCTCGCACTGATGACAGGAATCGAAATTTTTGCAAATCTCGCGGCGGCCTACGAGGGTTCGCCCAAGCAGCGTAGCCGAAAAGCATTCGGAAGCCTTCTGATTGTCATGATAACAACCTGCCTTACCATGCTGATACTTGGTCCTGCAATTGCAGTTCTATCTGATCCGCACAATGAATCGGTTTCTGTATTTACACAAACCATGGATAAGTTGCTCCCCCAACCGTTATCGATTGCCGGATCGGCCATTGGGATCGCAGTACTTCTTTCCGCATGTGCGGCCAGTGCTCAGGGGATTCAAAACCTCGCGTTAGGCCTGCGCTACAGGCATTATCTTCCACCATGGCTCGGTCGATGTAATCGTTTTGGTGTCTCTGATACGCCTGTGTGGGGTGTTTGTCTTGTAGCAATCCTATGTTTCACGGTTATCGGAACGCTCGAAGAAACCTACCTTGCGCTCTACGCAGCAGGAGTATTTATACTCCTAAGTCTAACGAGTTGGGCAGTCGTTAAACGCCTAGTCCGAGAAAGGCGATTGACAGCATCCCATCGCGCACTACCTCTCATTGGCCTTGCAAGTCTAGCCGCCTGCCTCACCACCATTGCCACTGGCGTAATTTTCGTTGAACGGTTTTTTGATGGTGCATGGATGTACTTTGTGCTCATCCCAGCTCTTTTTGCGCTCTTAAGTTATTTCAGAAATCGGCTCGGACCTCCTCCCGCCATCAAAGATCGGCTTGGAGTCATTGCTAGCTCTGGAGCTTTGCCTCGACCAATAAATCTCGACTACCAGGGTGCCCCTATTTTTAAGAAGATCTTGGTACCCCTCGACGCGACTCTGAACGCCGAAGCCACGTTACCTCTGGCCATGCGTCTTGCCAGGCGCTTTGGCGGTTCAATCGATCTACTTTCGGTACAAAGTGCCGAAAGCTCCTCATCAAACATCGATCTTGCAAGCTACCTCAAGAGTCTTTTGGATGACTATTCATGGACTGACATCCCCATGCAGTCGCTTGTTCGAACCGGGATACCTTCCCAGGAAATCGTTACTGCCGCGAATGAATTGGCATCCACTGCAATTCTGCTCACTGACATCCACTCTTCAATTTTTTCGAGAGTCAATCACACCGGTACGACCCGAAAGATTATCCACGAGACAACGCCTCCTCTCATTATTTTGAGGCCTTCTCCCCATTGGCAATCAGCGCGAACGCAGTTTTCGCGTTTGGTGGTCCCGTTGGATGGCTCGGCAATAGCGGAACAGGCTATCCCCTTTGTCGAGATGATTGCTATGACATTTAAAAGTGAAGTTCTTCTAATTAGCGTTCCTGAAGGAGGTTCTATTACCGATGAATTGCGCTCGTCCCTAAGACATTATCTTGAATCCGTCGCAAAAAGGCTAAGTGAATCATCGATCAAGGTA
>CAZOSN010000227.1:0-6084 GCA_964582405.1 uncultured Oligoflexales bacterium
GAGCATTTTTGCCGATCTGATTCGGCGCAAGATGGACGGCAGATGGGCTGCCAACCCCCAATTTGTCTCAAATTGAAACGTAGGCACTACTACTGCACTTGTCGGTTTCAGCTCGGACTTGATGATTTTGTGCAGAACCTTGAAAACGCTGCGCCTGGTCTCGATGGATTGGTTCTTGGCTCCTCGCGCTGAATATGACTCCTTGGCAGAGAGATTGCGATCGGAGTCGGAGATGATCTACTGCCATGACAGGGGAACAAACCAAATATTTCGGTAGTGGTCAGGGACTTCGGTCAGAGACTTTGGTAGCACGGGCCAAAGGCTTGCTTTTAGACCGTAACTCGAAAGAAATCGGTGCAGTTTGGCCTCGCAACCCGGCTTGATTCGAAACGCATAGGCATAGGGAACCGTCATCCGATCGCAAACCGGAAACACCGGGACCGCACCAAACTCCCTAAGCAGGCTGTCCAGCTTAAAATACACCGCCCTTCGCCTCGCGGTCTCGTGAGCCAAATCATAAGACGCGAGTTTTGCCCCGAGCTTAAACGCTGGATTGGGGGCAAACGAAAAATGATAAGCCTCGCTCACTTGAACAGGGATTTCCCCGCCCAGCTTCGATTTGAGTTTGAGATAAATTCTGACAAGCGCATCGTCACCACCAAGCCATGGCGTTATGAATCGGACGATGGATTTTAGAACCTGACGCAGGCGGCCGCCCAGCGTGGGCTTTGCTTCGTCCAAGGTCGCAATGCTGTCTACTCTAGCCTTGGAATTGTTAAAGACAAGTGCCGCACCGTTCTGCAGAGGAAAAGTCTTGCGGATACTGAAGACTCCGATATCCCCGCGGGTGCCGAGAAGTTGACCAGCTCCATCACGGCTCAACAAACCATGAGAATTGTCTTCGATCACCAGCGCTTTGTGCTGGGCGGCATAGGCAAAAAACGGTGCAGGCTGAGTTGCAAAACCAAAGTAGTTCACAAACAAGATCGCCTTAGCTGTGGGCAGCTCTTCGGGAGTGGAGGAGAGGGTGAGGTCAGGTTTAACATGGTAATAGATCGGATTAAATCCATGGCGTTTGAGCTCTTCCTCGACTTCGAAGCAAATATAGGCTGGCATCAGCACCGGATCGCCCGGTTTGATCCCCGAAGCTCTGAGCCCCTCGATCAATGCATAACGTCCATAAGAGTAGTAATACATTTGCCGGCCGCCGAAAAAACTGTGCCAATCGTTCGATCGGCACGTCTTAGGTGGCGCGTAAAGCTGGGTTCGTAATCTGATGGCAGCAACACCAAACATCGATCAGCCCTTGGTAAATCGGCTTAAGATTTTTCGCAGCCAGACCACCGCATTGCCTAGCCACAGCATGGCCTTGGAATCGGCCCATTCCCACTCGCCAAGGTACTCAACTGGTTTGGCCCCTGTGCCTTTTTTGAAATTGTAAACTCCTGTACCCTCGAGTGGATCAACTCCTCCTAGATCGTACGAGACAATACCTGCCGCCGCGCACTCACGCACGAGCGAATTGAGGAGCACATAGGATGCATAGGTCTTGCGAGCCTCGACCGAGCTTGCCGCAAGGTAATCCCAGGCTGATTTTCCCGTGACGATACAGGCTCGGAAGGCGATGGTTTCGCCCTGCTCGTTTTTTGCTTCGTAAAAAATCAGGTTGTCCTTGAGATTGTCAAGCGTAGCTTTGAGTTCCGATAAAGGAATCGGACTCTCGATGCCTTTGTAGGCTTCCATCTCGCGGTAGATCTTAATGAGCTGATCGACGTTCGGATTGTGAATCCGTTCAAGGTTGGTGATTTTTTTCATGCCGCGCTTGAGATTGTGCCGCCAATTGGCGGAGGGCGACGCGATTCCTTCGAGATGTCCTGTAAGCGTCAGGGTCATCGACATGCGACTCCCAAGCCGCTGGAGGCACGGTCGCCAGGTGTTGTGGAACAAATTGATAACATCGACACCTTCGCGTTGGCGAATCGCGGCGCAGCGCACATAGAAGTGTTTGAGCCCAAATCGCTGCTTAATCAGCGAAAGCAATGACTGATCCCAAAGGCCCGTATCGCCTAGGGGGCCACCTTGGATCAGAACGATCCCAAGACCCAAGGGAAGGCGCTTTATAAAGCACTGGCATGCAGCTCGGATCAGGTCTTTTTCCTGGCTAACGAGCCTTAGAACCTCGCCGCCCATTTCAGCGCGCCTTTTCCCCCAATGATATGATTGGTGGGGATTGTGACCTTCGAGCGACTCGGCGATCTCATCCCAGGTGCGGGCATCTCCATTGAAAACTTCCCACATATTATTGTCTTTCCTTCAATGCAAAGGATTCCCATAGAAAGCGCATGCCATGGCGAACCTCGCGTTTTTTGATCATAAGTGCGCTACTCAGCAAAATAAACTTAATAAAGCGGCGCAGATACCGAAACCGCACCCCCAAAGGTTCCCGCGCAAAGATTTCGCAGTAATGGCGGTTTAAAACACTCCTGGTGGCGCGGTAGTGTCGGAGCATTGCGCTTGAGGCGCTTTCTTTATGGATACGAAATTTTCCCAGCATCTCGGGTAGGATCACAGCCCGAGATCCGCTCGCCATAATCCTTAGCCACAGGTCATAATCTTCGGCTGTGATAAAGCTCTTGGTTTCGTCAAAGCCTTTAAGCCTCTTGATTAAATCAAGCCGGCAAACGACTGCCGAGGTCGAAAAACAGTTGCCATCGCACAGAAGGTTGGCGTATTCGCTTTTTACCGTCGGGCCATAGTCCACTGGTTTTTCAAATTCGCCTTCCTTAAAATGAATCTCCCCATGGGAAACAATATCGGCTCCAGACTCAAGCACTTCGACGCATCGAGCGAGCTTGTCTTTGTGCCACACATCGTCGGCGTCGAGAAAAGCGATATACTTGCTGGTTGCCAGGGCAATCCCTCGGTTGCGCGAAGCTGCGATCACACCCTGATTCGCAAAGTCGATCACCTTGATTCGTGAATCACCGAGAGACTGGATAATGGCGACTGTGTCGTCTGTTGAAAAATTATTGACGACGATGGCCTGCCAGTGAGGGTAGGTCTGCTCAATCACAGACACCATCGCCTCCTTGATAAATGGACCAGCATTGTACGCAGGGACGACGACAGTGACTTCAGGAGCTAGATTTGCCATCATTGAGCTCCCTTTTGCAGGTGAAATGATCGTTGGCGAGCAAACGATCCCAGGATGGAACGAAACCCGGAGAGCTTAGCGTCGATGCATCCTATGATGCTGCGCTCCTTACCCAATCCAAAACGGGCACCTGGGAAATACAGCACTTCGGAAAATCTGGTAAGAACTTCAGTATTAAAAATAGTCTTCAGCATCGCAAAATGTTTTGTGCGTCCGCGCGAAAAATAATAAGGCCCGTCAAAACCTTCCACATGATAGGTTCTTCCCCGTAGGCGAGTCAAAAAATGCCAAAGCCTGGAATAGTTGCGAAAATAGCATGCAAATTGCCCACGCGGCTTGAGCACGCGTTTGGCTTCGAGGAAAGCGCCTTCGACATCTTTGATATGCTGGAGAGTTTGAACGCTCCAATAGGCATCGATGGAACCATCAGCAAAGGGCAACACCGAGGCATCACCATGGACAAGAAAAACCGAGTGGTTGATGTACGGGGCTAGGAGCCATTTGGCCCAGTGTAAATTTTCTCGCACGAGATCAACGATATAGACTCTAATGTCGGGGCGCTCAGTCACGACTTTGCGCCAATGCCATCCCCAACACCCGCCGACATCAAGCACAACGGCTTTTTTTGGCAAATTTTTGACAAAGCGCTGAACCTCGTGATCCATAACCGGTATCGAATGGTGTTTGGCGACCTCTCCCAAAAGATCCTTGTATTCCTGGCGGGCTACCTCGGCGCGTAGTTTGATCTCATTTTCTTGGTCGCTCACATCACCGAGCATGCCAATGAAAATTGCATCGTGATCTAGTTCCACACCTTTCAACAAAATCGTCTCAGCCATTATCGATCGGCCTCTAATGAGTTGTTCCTACCAAAGCCGGCTGTCCAAACCAGCTCTTCAGCCCACTTTTCTGCACCCAAAATTTGGTATAACTCTGATCCTCTCCTAATAAAATCCTTGGTAAGGCCATGAGATTTGGCACGCCGCGAGGCAAATTTCCCTCGCGCGTGGTGACCGCCGATCGAAAACCCAATTTGCTCGCGAGTGAGAATTCGCGCTCGGAGGCCTCTGAAACTCCGCCAAAGGGATAAGCAAAATGGTGTATGGGCTGATTTAGTCTGGCTTCGAGGATTTCGCGCGACTTATTCATTTCTCGAAAAGCCTCTGCCTCATCAATCATGGCAAGAGCCGGATGACTCAGACTATGCGCGCCTATAGTAACAAGCGGGTCTCTGGCGATTTCTAGCAGATCAGCCCAGCTCATGCACATCCGAGATGCATAATAGCCGCAGGATTCATCGTAATCCCGTCCTGTTTCTTTCTCAAAAAAGGCTGCGCGCCCCGCGCGATCAAGCGCCATAAGCTCATTGCGCAACAGCATGAATGCTCTAGCTTTGTCGGGCAGGCTGGAGCACGAATGTCCTCTAACCGTTGCCTTTTTCATCAGCAAGTCCTCAAGCTGATACCACCAAAGTTCAGTGCGAAAATCTGGAAAATCAGTCGTGACATAGATCGTAAACGGTATCGAGTATTTCTTGAGCAAAGGGTAGACGACGGTCGCGTTATCGATATAACCGTCATCAAAACCGATTGTAAGAAATTTTCCGGTAGGGTCACCGGATTCGAGCCTGAGCAAGGCCTCGTCAAGGCTAACGAATGTAAAATTCTTGTCCAGCACTGATTGGAGGAATCCTTCAAAGAATCCAACCGAAAGTTCGATATCGGCATTGCCGAGTTTCGCAAGCTGGTCTTTAGGGACGACGCGATGAAGCCCAATAATGCAACCTGGTTGGCGCAACATCCGATGACTCAGATGGGAGGCACCAGAGTAAAAGGCTGTTTTCCAAAGTAATCCTTTGATCAAAGGGCGCAAAGCCATGATATTGTTATCCTTGTTCGGTCGACTTGCAGAGCGTTTGACAAAAGGTCAGGCAATCTTTGATCTCCTTTTGAAACTCGCTTGTCCAGGTGAAGCCGGTCTGAGCCCATCGGGAACAGTCATATTTCAATTGCACCGATGATTGCGATGGGTCATCAGGCAGTCTCTTGATGGGAACTTCTCGCCCCGAGATTTCCTGCATCGCTCGGCTCACACGCTGGGCCATGCCGTGGATGCTTTCGGTTTGCCCCCCTAGGTTAAACAGCACCTGGTCTAGACCGTCGCTCGGTGCAGTCAACGCGTGAGCCACGGCCCTAACGGCATCGGTGAGCGTAACAAAATCGCGCAGGCCCTGTCCTGACGACTTTAAAACAATCTCACCACTGCTCACCGCCTGCCTGCAAAAATCATTGATCGCAAGGTTCCAACGTTCGATGGCACCATGAACCGGCGCCCCAAAGCTATTGGACAATCGGAAAATCACACAGGCCTCAAACGCCCGGCGGAATTCCCAAACGATTTGTTCAGCCAACAGATTGAGTTCCCCATAGGGATGGCCAGGATGAGGCTCCATGGTTTCGTTAAATTCGCCAACCAGGGGAGCCTTGTACACATGTGCGGTGGAAAAATGAACAAATCGCTTAACCCCTTGAAGCTGGGCTGCGGAGCAAAGTAGCTGAGTCCCTTCCTCGCGCATCCGGCGTGCCTCTGCGTACTTGCTTTGACTTGTGAACTCATCCGGTCCAGCCAGATTAACGACGGCAAATTGTCCTGAACAGGCATGCCTCAAAGACTGTGCAGAGGTCCAATCGATCACCTGAACCTTCGCGTCTGTCAACCACGAAACCTGATCGATAGGCTCGCGAGATCCTATAATGACCTGAAATCCTTGTGATTTAAGAAAACATGCGACGCGTCCACCGACGTATCCCATCCCTCCCGTGACCAACACGCTCCGCTGCAATCCAATTCACCTCGCTTTTGATACAAATGCTTCGGTTATACCACGGTGCCCAGGGTATGTCCTCATAACCTTTGTGTGGTTGCCGAGC
>CAZOSN010000228.1:0-6054 GCA_964582405.1 uncultured Oligoflexales bacterium
AATCAATCCGTGCCAGTTGCGGTGAATCAAGCAAATCTTCCCACTGGCGAGAGTTTTGTCACGCTTCGTGTGGCAAATTACCATAGCTGCGGTTTGACCAATTCTGGCAAGGCCTATTGCTGGGGATGGGATTCTGACGGTCAGCTAGGCGATGCAGGTGCCGATGCCAACCAGACACTTCCCGTTGCGGTCAATCTCGCAAACTTGGTCTCAGGCGAAAGCTTCGTATCACTTGCTATGGGCCAAAGTCACACCTGCGGTTTGACGAATGCCGGACGTAACTTTTGCTGGGGATCAGATTTTTACGGCCAGCTGGGCGATGGGGGAACTGATACCAGCATGACCATGCCCGCCTTGGTCCGGGACAACAATCTTCCGACTCCTATGCAAAAATTTACTTCGGTATTTGCGGGACCCATTGCTAGTCATACCTGCGGTTTGACTAGCACCGGCAAGCTCTATTGTTGGGGGAGCGACAATAACGGCCAGTTAGGTAATGGGGGAACCGATACTGATATGCAAATGCCTGAGGCCGTAAATAGGGCCAACCTTGCGGTTGGCGAGAGCTTTGTCAATATCAGCCTCGGGCAGTACGATTCCTGCGGTGTGACGAATAAAGGCAGAGCTTACTGTTGGGGCAGCGATGTTCACGGCGAGCTAGGAGATGCAGGTACGAATGCTCCAATGTTGATACCCGTAGCCGTAAATCAGGTTAATCTCCCTGTAGGAGAAGGTTTCGTGACTGTGAGTGTAGGATACAATCATAGCTGCGGTTTAACTAATACCGGCCATGCTTACTGCTGGGGTAGCGACAGCTATGGGCAGTTAGGCGATTCTGGGACCGACACCAACAAAATCTTGCCCGTCGCCGTAAATCAGGTCGGCTTAGTGTCCGGAGAGAGTTTTGCAGCACTTAGTGTCGGGCACTCGCATTCATGCGCCTTAACGAATACAGGTAAGGCGTATTGTTGGGGTAATGATGCTAGCGGCCAATTGGGAGACGGAGGCACTGACACGAGCAAGCAGGATCCTGGCGAGAGCTTTGTCGGCCTGAGTCTCGGGCAAAATCACAGCTGTGGCCTCACGAATACAGGCAAGGCTTTTTGCTGGGGAGCCAATGATTATAGTCAGCTCGGAGATGCTGGTACTGACACAAATAAACTCCTTCCGACGGCGGTGAGTTCGTCAAATCTCTTGTCTGGAGAGAGTTTTGTCAGTCTCAGTCTTGGGGGAACGCATAGCTGCGGGTATACCAATACCGGGAAAGCTTACTGTTGGGGAGCAGATTCAAGTGGCCAGACCGGTTACGGGACCTCGGCCACTGTCAGGATGTTACCGGTGGTAGTGGCGCAAGGGGGCTTTGACACAGGGGTGAGTTTCGTCGGGCTGAGCCTCGGGCAGAATCATAGCTGTGGTATCACGAATACCGGCACGGTCTATTGCTGGGGAAGTGGAACTAATGGTCAGCTAGGAATCGATAGTCCGCCTGCAACGCAGTTGGCTCCAGTAGCCGTGAATCAAAACAGCCTCTAGTCCAGCCGCAGCGCAGATCGGGCTCAGCCCGGCCGCGCTTCTCCGAGCCTCAGGCCGTCTTAAGAAGCTCGGCCTCTTCCCCGGCATTCCGTGCCAGGGGCAGCGCTTCTGGTGCTGTGAGGTAGGAAATCTCCGCGACCTGACCAAAGGATCGAATGGCTAGGCCCTTTTCCTTGAGGTTAATGTGGTGGGGATTGATCTTGCCGCGGTAGTAGCGCAGCGCTTTTTCAGCCTCTTTCGAGATTAGTAGTCCGTTTGGTCCCACGAGTTCTTTGATCTCGGGCTTTTTGGTTAGCTCTTCCATGCGTGCGGTGCGGTTGACATTGGGTCCCACGACCGTGTAATCGATGCAGGACGAGGATGACAGGTTGCCCATCACGACCTCGCCAAAGTGAATGGCGATGCCGAAGGCAATCGGCGCTCGGCCGGATGCGGCCTGCCTGCGGTTTTCGTCTTCGGTTTCGCGGATCAGGACTGCCGCAAGGTATAAGGCCAAGTCTGCCGCCGACTTTTCATCGTCGGGCTTTTCTTCGATGAAGAGAAAAATGCAGTCGCCGATGAGTTTGACCTGGGCTACTTTTTGAGCCGCATCGACGGTTCGGGTGTAGTAGCGGACGACGAGATTGACGATATCGATCGTTTTTTGATTTTCAAATAGGGTTGAATAGCCGCGGATATCGGCCTGGAATATCGCCGCATAGGTCTCGCGCGGGTTGAGCACGACCCTCAGATTCTCCTCCATGGTACGGCCGTCCGAGAATTTATCAACCAAGGACTGGCCGAGAAATTTTTCGAGGATCTTGGTTCTGGTATTGCGGATCAGCGCTTCGTAGTCGGCGACCTTATCGCAAACCAGTCTATGAACGCGACTCCATTGCTCAATGAGTTCGACGCGCAGAACATCGACAATAGGAATTATCGCGCCGCGTTCCCAATCGGGAAAACCAACCGCAAGCGAGATATCACCTATCTCCTCCTCGCGGCTCATGGCGTTAAACTGGCAAAGCATCTTGCGTTTGCTCGCGAGAAAGCCGAATTTTCCGAGGTCTTTGCATCCAAAGATAGGCTCGGGCTTGTTTGAGATTTCCGGATTGCTTTTTTGGCGTGCCAGGTACTCCGCGACTTTTTCGTGGGAGCTTGCCGCTGCATAAAGATCGGCAAACCTTGATTGAAGCCTAACCTCAAGGAAATCAAACTGTTGGGAGAGAAATTTTTCGGTTCCTTGAGCCAGGCTGTCATAATCTTGAAACACGCTAAGCGTCCTACGGATTCCGTCACGGAACATGACCACACGTCGGATATTGTGGTAGCTGAGGTAGGCATAGACGATCGTGAGCCCTATCATGACGAAAATAAGATAAAAGAAAACCGGAACGGGGATAAAGTAGACGAAGGATACCGAAAGGCTATAGATCGAAGCTGCGATCATCCCGATCATGGCGATTCCAGCAAGCAAGATCGTGAGAGGCAGCGGTGCCATCCAGGACAAAATGGTAAATGCTGCCGATAGCACGATTGGCGTAAGATCGAGCACGGGATTGATATGCATAGGCTCGCGTCGCACCGCATGCTTGGTAAGAAGATCATCCAAAAACCGCGCGTTCAAAAAATGCTCGTTGGTGATCCCTGAGCCTGGTTTCTGAATGTCCGCGCCCGGACCCTGATGGGCTTTCATTCGGTAGTCGGCTAGGATTACAATTTTGTTTTTTAGATCGAACAAACCTTCTTTTTCGATGATCTTGTACAGTGGAATGGTCTCGATTTTGCGACTTTGCAGAAAATCTGCCGTGTCGAGTTTGGGACTTGAGAGGCAATGCTTGGAGGCAACATTGAAGCTGTGGGAGTAATCTTTAAAAAAAGAGCGGGCACCCCTGCTGGTCAAAAAATTTGACTGACCAAAAAGCGCGGCTGCCCAGAGCATCGAAGTCGGGATAACGACATTGATCTTGGGATTAGTGTCCTGGATAAAAAGCTGCGTGCAGTAGACCACTGCCTGGGCGCCGAAACGTGTTCCCATACCAAATTTAATCTGATTCTTAACAAACGATTCGTCTTCATCCAAAGCCAGATTAAAATCGGGTAGATCCTCCGGAAGCTTGGCAAGCGGCCCAGCCAGGGCACGGGGGAGCAACTCCTCCTCCGTATCGACCGACATCCGGTCGTGATTGTCGGTCCAGACGGTGAGCGAGCTTCCGACATACTTCTTGTAGTCGAGGATTGATTGCGCAAGCTCGCGGTTTTTGGCGATTTCGGCATCCGTGGTCCCGACTTTTTGAAATAAGAGGTAGCTCAGAATCCAGGGATGCCCCATCTCTTTGAGGTTGGTCAGGAGCTTTGTGTAGAGGGCTCGATCGAGCGGCCAGCCATAGCGCCGTTCGGTTTCGCGATCGATTTCGATGATGCGGATTGACGATGAGTCGCTTTTGCTCAGGCTACTCTGAGAAAATAGCGGGTAGAGGCTTTCGGACCAGCGCTCCCAGGTCTCAAACGGTACGATCGGATAGATTGTCTGGCAAAACACAACGGGAATCAGAATTGTGAGAAAAACCGCTGAACGATACCATGAAAAGTATTTTTTCATTAGATTCGCCGATCCTCTTAGACTCGTGTCTCTTATATTTTAGCGGCTAGCTCGGGCCGATTATAGAAACCCGGTAGGAAATTAGTGCTGGGGTCGAGCTAAGAGCCTGTTTTAGAAGGGGCATTTTTTGATTTTCTTAGTACCTTGTTAGATGGACATCAACTTGAACTTTTGCCGTTTTGCCCAATCCAGAATTTTTTTATCACCTGTTACAAGTCGCATGGAATCCACCATTGCGGTAGCCACAAATCGGGTCTGCCGGCAATTGACTATAAAACCATAAACTGACCTTTTTAATCAGGCTCTAACGGGATTACCGACGAGGTTTCGTGGTAGGCGAGGCTAAGAAGGCGGTTTACCATGCCCGTCGGGTTGAATTTTCCCGGGCCCGGTTTCGTCTGCCAGCAGATGGGAATCGTGTCCAGGGTCTTAGGTAGCTCAGATTTCAAGCATGCGCGGATCAGGGCATCGTTGGGAAACTCCGCTGACACGACCAGCACCGCAGGTCTATGACCCCATTCCGGGCATGGGTAGGGGAAAACGCGGTAGAAGCCGGACGTGGGTACGGAAAATTTCAGTAGCGACTCAAGCTGCTCGGGCACCAATTGTTTGCCTCCGCACTTGAACACCGAACTAGTTCGCCCCGCTATCGTTAGCACCCCATCGGAAAGTTGGGCTAAATCTCCAGTTGCAAAAAATCCGTCGTCATCAAAGGGTCGAACAAATTTTTGATCCGCAAAATAGCCGCAAAAAAGCATCGGTCCGCGAATCAAAAGCCTGCCGTCTTTGATCTTAGCCTCGCGAAAGGGCAGAATCTGCAAAAGATCTGAGCGGCATTCTGGTCTTGAAGCGGCAAATTGCGCGCAGGACTCCGACGAACCATAGCTCAGCGAAAGGGTCAGCCCAAGATCTCTCGCGTGTGCGGCTAACGACTTTGGGCATTGGTCGGAGCCCACAAGAATCATCTTTGACTTTTGCAGAATAGCTACGGAATCAGGATCAGCGAGCCAGCGGTAGAGCTGAGTCGGCACGCAGGTGTAAATATCAGCGACCGTGTCGAGAGATTCGCTGCCATTGAGTGGCCTCTTGGGCAAAAGCAATTCTCCGCCTCCGAGAAGGCAGCGCAGCGCGAGCATGAAACCACCGATCTGATGAAGCGGCAAGGACTGTACGGATGTTAATCCATGTGAATCGAATTTATAGAATCGCCGCGATCCTTCGGCGGAATGCAGAATCGAGGACAAGGTATGGGCCACGCCCTTGGGTTTTCCAGAGGTGCCCGAGGTGAAAACAACAAGGCATGGCCGGTCGGGAGACTCAAAGCTGGCATGCGTCCAAGACCCGAGTTTTTTCGCGCCACTGATTTCACACACCCGCCCGGGTAGCTCGAGAATCGCGGGATCATGGACCCTTGCCGAGGGGAAATTGTTGGGTTCCGATTGTGCCGAGAAATTTGAATTTTTCGCAATCGATGAGGAGTTTAGGGGTCTTGGAACATGCGCAATCTGATGATTAAGCAGCGCGAAAAAATTGACGAGTTGGGTCAGTTGATTCTCCGACCGGTCGATGGCAAAATCGGCCCCTTCAATCAGAGGCCCCAGACGCTCGCTTTGCAATTCGATCATGCGAATTAAATCCGCGTAGCTAAGCGATTCGGTGTTTGCACGCAGGGCGGGGCGATCACCGAATCCCTTGAATCGTCCCTGACAGCTCACTAGATCAAACTCAGGCATGGATCGTCTCCACGACAAAACTAGGGTTAATCCCCTGCAGTTCCCCGGAGTCGGTCCACAAAAAAGGATCGCCTGCCGCTTGCCGGGTCGTCCCAAATCCCATGATTTCAGTTAAACCCAGACGCTCGCTCCATGCCTTGTAGGTAGAAAGGGTCAGTGATGAGTCGTAGCAGCTGCTTAGCACAATCTGTCTTTTTTGAATCAAAG
>CAZOSN010000229.1:0-4302 GCA_964582405.1 uncultured Oligoflexales bacterium
ACAAATCACATAACAGATCCCTCCTCACTTCGTTCGATCGGGACACGTCGCTGGCGAAGGATCTGTTATGTGATTTGTCAAACAAAAGATAGACCCATACCCCGCAGCTAGTGTCGCTGCATCGCTTTTCATCCTGCTTTTTCGCAACTGCCCTCCATGTTTTGCATGACCAATCATTGGTGGGGTCCCAGCTCGGCGGTTGCGGAGGCGCTCTGCCAAGTCGAGTTCCATTCATTTTGTTTTTATCGTCGAAGGCTTCTGCAAACCTTCGTCCGGGATATGGAAACTCTGAAGTTTGTTGCGATTGCATCCACTCCAATAGCCTTTGTTTGCTGCGACCGTATGAAGAACGCCTTCGCCAAATAAAATACGAAGTTCGGAGACGAGAGGGATAAAGCTCGCCTTGTCGTTCATTTCTACCGATGTCGATTCGAGGACGAAGAGAAAGTTGCTTTTGATCTTCAGTGCCCAGCTTTGAGTCGAATTATGCAGCGTGACCTACCGCTTATGGCGTCTGTATCGGGATATCGACGAAACGGTCGGCATGCTGACCATTTCGATTTGGACGTTGGATTCATTGGATTGCCCGAGGCTCAAAGGCAACGTTTGAGAACCGAGATTATTCGTGGGAGATTTCTTTCCGACCACATCCATTTGAATTGAATTTCATTCGGTGGTGTCGCATCTTTTTTTCGGTGCTTTAGCGCTTGGGAGGTTTTCTATAGCGAATCAAGTCAAACCTACAAAAATATTGGGTTATGCTTTTCAGTCTTTCGGCGCTTCTTTGGTGCCCGGGGGCATCTGTTTGCAACTGAACGCGTATCGAGAAAGATCAGCCTAAGTGCGGTGTTACCTCGCTAAAGCTGGTGACAGTCAAATGGCGCTGGGAGGGGGTTGTGCCGGGTCTGACGACGTGAATAGTTTTTATGCCGCACTGCGCCGCTGCGTCTAATTCGGGCTCCATGTCCGAGAGGAAAAGGACTGAGTTGGCTTCGATGGCGACATCTTTGAGGATATTGCGGTAGGAGTCTGAAGATCGTTTTTCGCCCACGGCAGTGTCATAGAAACCTGAGAGAAGCGGAGTTATGTCTCCAAAGCTGGTATGGCCAAAGAGAAGCTTTTGTGCCTGGACCGACCCCGAGGAATAGATTCGGAGGTCGATGCCTTTCTGGCTCCAAGTCTGCAGTGCCGGTAGGACATCATCGTAGAGGTGTGATTGGTACACCTGTTGCTCGAATCCATCTTTCCAAATAAGTCCTTGGAGCCCCTTCAGTCCTGGATGCTTCCGGTCTAATTTGATCCACTCCAGAAGCTTTTGGGTTGTCGTCGGTAGATTGATATCCGGATTACCCTCCTTTAGCATAGTGTCGTGACAGAGCTTCAGGTACGCAGCAACTTCTGGGTTATTTCGATGTTGTTCGATAAATCCTGCCATGGCTCTTGCTGAGTAAGGAAACAAGGTCTTATGCACAAAGTCAATCGATGTGGTTGTGCCTTCAATGTCCATAATTACAGATTTGATCATTTAAATTCCTTGTTTAGGTCGACTCGTTTAGGTCACTGACTGGCAGATAAGTCATCTGCCGCCCATTCCGTATACCCCTGATTCGGTTGGCCGCAGCAAGTTTGGCGAGAGCTCTTTTAATGGTTGCCTTGGAGCGGCGGAGTTCCCCCGCAATCGCACGGCTCGACCGAGGTTTACTATGAAGGAGATACAGGATTTCTTGGTCTATCGTCACCTTTTTTATCGCAGGAGGAGCAAGAACGATCGTCCCGTGATTGAGTTTGATATTGTGGTCGGAATGGATTATGAGGGGGGCCATTGTAAAAGGAAACAGATGGCGGACACGCATAACGGTATTTCGGACTTTTTGTTCCCAGCCAAGATTTGAAAGGCTCTCATGCCAGACGGTAGCTTGGAGTTGAGCAGAGCTGGCCGTGTATTGTGGAGAGGTCAAAAGTTGAGCGAGCATTTTGGCGATGATCGGATGGTGTTCAAGATTCACGGTATAGTGATCACTGACGATAAACCTGCCCTCTTGGATCATGGCGATGGTTGGTGCAAAAAAAATTCGCGTGGCCTGTGCCGCGAGCTGGCCAAGCAAGGGATCTGAGAAGCGGAGCGAGTGACCACACGCAGTTGCCAGCCAGTAGTTGATGATAAATTTTGTTGGTTTGCTCATGCAGACAATATGTTTGGTAGACTGCAATAAAAGTACCGCTTTATCAAATGATCCTCGTTGATAAGCTTCTGCGGCTTTAACCATAAAAAACTGAAGAGGTATGTCGGTAAGGGTTAGTTGGTCGGCGAGGGGCGCTAGTTCATTTAAGTGATGTTCAAATTTTTGATCTAGCGATCTGGTAGCGAGCTTGGTTTGGATAGCGGTAAGATTTGCGAGTGCATGGTAGTACTTTGCGCCATACAGTTTGGCCGTCTCGGCACACCGTTCGGCCAAGCGTAGGGCTTCGGAGAATTCGCCTCGTGCGAGTTTGCTTTGGGCTCGTGCGTAGAGGAATTCTAGCCATGAGGTTGTATTGTTTTTTAGAGCTTCCGCTATCTTAATATGCGGGGAGTGACTAACGGTTCCTAATGCGGCCGATTGAAGCAAGAATCTGCTCACAGCCGATAGTTCTTCAAGGGTGTTGACGCCGCTGTGGAGAAAAGGCGTCACCACTTGCAAGAGCATCTTTTGGCTCTCTTCGAGGTAGCCCTCGTGCCAGAGCATTTCGGCTTTGAGGCTTAGGTACCGCGCACGAAAGCGTTCGGATTTGTCGAGGTTCGCTAGTTCTAACGTGATGTCTGTATACTTATTGGCAGATTTACGGCGATTTAACTTTAGAAAAGTGAAAGCCACCATAGAGGTTATATGCATTCTACGGAAGCTGTTGTCACTGGATGGCAAAAGATCTAGGGCCTTTTTATAGAATTTAACGGCCCGTGGAAAATCGCCGTGTTGGTAGTGGTCCGTTCCAAAAAAAGCATAGCAGTGCGAAAGAGTACCTTCGAGGCCGTGCTTTTCGGAGAGATCCTTGCATTCTGCAACGATATCGAAAGCTTTATTTTGATGGGACGGCCCTGAATTGTGAAAACTTGCCGACGCGTTGAACATTCCCTTTGCGGCCAACTCCCAATTCTCTGATTCAAGAAACAGGCGGTACGACCGTTCAAAGTTGTCTGCAGCTTGCAAATATCGACCTAGAAAGAACTGGGCTCTTGCCATGTTTGTCAAAATATTGGCCTTATCGGAAGGGCTAGGGTCAAATTTTTTGAGGTCGCTTTCCATTTTGTTCAGCTGTCGTATTGCAAAGGTAGTTTTCCCTTCCTCTACATAGCTGCTGCAAACTGCCATTTGAAGCTGCAGATGTTGCCATACGGGTATTTTGGTGAGCCTAAGTGTTCGATTTGCTATTTGGCGTGCTTCTGCCGGAGACCCCCCCTGAAGAGCAATTTCCGCTGACAACAAACCGAGTGCCGGGGACGGGATGGGGGCAATATATGCCGAAATCTGGCGGGCTAGTTCGAGATTCCAGCTGGCAAGGCAGCCGCGCAATAATGAGATCCACAGGTCCTCGCTGTATCGAAGGCTTTGGGGGTCTTTCTTGAGAAGGTGGAAGATCTCAGCGAGGGGTTTGGCATCGTGATTGTGCTGGAGTTCGCTCCCGTAGCGCTTGAGAAATCGCTCCCATGAACTTGCGGTGACACAGGATCGCGCATCTTTAATCATATTGGCATTCATGGTTTCCGGATAGCTGAACAGGTTTACGCTAATTTTTTAGAAAGAAATTGACTTAATTTCAAATATTAACTTAGGTAGTATGGTCAAATATTTTAAAAGCAAAATAAATTGTTCCGCACTGATTGTCGACTTCGTCAACTTAGGGAGGTGGGCGTGAGATCAAGTGGTAGATACATGACCAAGGTCTTGTCGTTGGTATTGTTCGTTTGCGCCACTCACACCTTTGGCGAGGGTGGTTCCCAGATGCCAAATCTGAGGAGTTCCATGATGTGGCAGCCGAACGAGAAGCTGGTCTACTTTCCTGGTATTCCAGCTGTTCTTACTTCGGAACGATTGAAGCTTGATCGTATCTTCAGGATCGAGCTGTATTTTGATGAGCCTCTCGATGGTGCGAGATTGGTCCCCAACGTGGTGGGGCCTTGGGTACAGGATCGTTTTTTGCCAACGTCCAATTCGATACTTACCAAAGATCGATCAGACCCCAAACCCGTCGTGTTGACAAACGGATTTGTAAGCTACCTAGAACCAGCTTGTTCTAGTGAGCCTGTTTTAAATAGCACAGGCG
>CAZOSN010000229.1:4312-6038 GCA_964582405.1 uncultured Oligoflexales bacterium
GTGCTATGTGGATTTCTTTGTTGATCAAAAAACGCCCTCGGGGATCATAAACTTCTCTTTGACTCTAAAATTGGAAGATCGCGAGATCCACCATCCCAACCTTAGCTATCTTATTATCCTTCCAGAAGTCGAACAGCCATTGACCCTGCGTCGCAATTTCCTAGAGTCTGGGCGAATTCTCGGGGCTGCAGGGCCAAAAGGTAATGCGTCGGTTTCGGTCAAGAGCCTCGAAAAATATGTCGTCCAGATTAAACTAGGTGGGAATTTTTCGATAGGATCCGGATTCCTTGTGCGCGACCTTGCTTCCGTTTGGCCCAAATTTACCAGCTTTGAAGCCGCAGTAAAAATACCGGACGACAGCCTTGATTTTTATGTCATAACGGCGGCTCATCTCGTGCCGTTTTCGGATAGTGTCGCTCGTCAGGGTGGCAAATTAATCGCAGGTGGACCTGCAACGCCAATTCGGTATGATTTGGGGGTAAATGGGCATACGATCCGCAATGCAGGAATCTTGCTGGCTTCGGATCCTGCATCGGATATCGCGATATTGGCTATTGGCAATGATCCGGCTATAGCATCAGCCATAATGACTGCTATGGGTGTTGACTCACTTGGAGATATATCAGGCTTGTCGTTTGCGAGCGACCTTGATGCCAGACGCTCGAGTTGCCAAGGTCGGCAATGTAGCCTCTATTCCATTTTGGGATTCCCAGCAGATGCTGGGGGTAAGTTGGTTATAAATCGTGGTCTTTTATTACCTAGGAACAATCCCACTGACGACACGTCAAATTTTGGCTATTTGCCGAAACTTAAGCTTCTACCTCTGCCAGATGCGGCGAACATCTTGATCGGTGGCTCAGGGGTTTCGGGTGGACCGATTATCGATAGGTTTGGCAAAGTAGTCGGCATGGCGACTGAACGTCCCGTGGCTGAAAATTCTCTTATTGCTCTGGATTTAACTCAGGTAGGGATAAAAGGTAATCCAGTCTTTACGAGTGGTTGTCGATATCAGTTTGACCCTTTTAGTCGGATCTTTCAGCTCATCAATCGCGACTCTGAGTGTGACTACGGCCGGTTTGGCTCTGCATCAACGGATCAGTTTCATCAATTGTCGGGTGATTGGATCATCCAAGAGGTCTTGGGCTTCGAAAAGAAGCTGTCCACCGAACCGGTATCCCTACATGGCCAGCGGCTTATCAATGGCCATGCCATTATCAATGGTCACGGTATTATAAATGGTCATGCTATTATTAAAGGCGTTGAGTCTGATGATGGACAAGTTAGTGTAATTAATGGAGAAAATATTGACGCGATAAATGGCAATTTAATGGAAGGAGGGTATCGTCTTAATCCTGACTCTTTCCGGAACTTTGAAACGCGCGGGGTTCGTGTGCTGAAGGCAAGAACGCCAGAGTGGTCAGATTCATGTGGTGTTCTTGGGCGTCGAGTTTATGCGCTCTGGGATAGTAATAAACAAAAATACAGTGATGTGTATTCTATCCGAGAGTTTGTGCTTTGGTTGCACGAACTGGACGATGTCAGCGCGTTCGATGATCAGGCCTTGTTTGCTGACGATGGTCAGAACTGCTCTTGGGCTCCTGATATGCTTCAGAATAAAGTTGACGGGCGGCCATGAACTGTGTAGCGTGGCCCCTGTTGACTACATTCCCCCCTTGGAATCGGTAGTTTTTTACCTGATCCGCGGTTCAAGATTCTTACAAAGATA